>NZ_JAWNEU010000005.1:0-300199 GCF_034107645.1 Enterobacter sp. 118C5
TAGGCCTGCCGCCAGCGTTCAATCTGAGCCATGATCAAACTCTTCAATTTAAGTTTGATGCTCGTGAATTAAACTTCGTAATGAATTACGTATGTTCACTCAGAGACTTGGTATTCATTTATTGTCCGAAGACATTAAGAATCCATGTCACTTTGAGTGCCCACACAGATTGTCTGATAAATTGTTAAAGAGCAGTGCAACGCGGCTTTCGCTCACCGTTGCGAGGTGGCGTATATTACGCTTTCCTCTTTCAGAGTCAACCCGTTATTTCAGGATTTTTCTCTTCAACCGACCGGGCTGTCTGTGAAGTGATTCACATCCGCCGTGTCGATGGAGGCGCATTATAGGGAGTTCTCCGCAGGCCGCAACCGCTAAATGACAGAAAAATGACTGACTGCTGCATTCCACAGCAAAACCCCGCCTTATACCTTTTTACACACAGAGTTATCCACAATGATACGAAAAAGTGAAAATGTGCGAGCGTTGCGCAAACGTTTTCGTTAAAATGCTCGCGCTTAACAAGGATGCCCCGTCAGGTGTGTTAGATGAGTTTTTCGCAGGAAAATTCATCTAACGCTCTCTGTAATCGTGAAATCCAGGGGATTTACCATGCAACAACGTCGTCCAGTCCGCCGCGCTCTGCTCAGTGTTTCTGATAAAGCCGGTATCGTCGAATTCGCTCAGGCACTTTCCGCACGCGGTGTGGAGCTGCTTTCCACAGGCGGTACCGCTCGCCTGTTAGCAGATAAAGGTCTGCCGGTAACCGAAGTGTCCGACTACACCGGTTTCCCGGAAATGATGGATGGACGCGTTAAAACCCTGCATCCGAAAGTGCACGGCGGCATTCTTGGCCGTCGCGGTCAGGACGATGGCATTATGGAGCAGCATAATATTGCCCCCATCGATATGGTTGTCGTTAACCTCTACCCGTTCGCCCAGACCGTTGCCCGCGAAGGCTGTTCTCTGGAAGATGCCGTAGAGAATATTGATATCGGCGGCCCGACCATGGTGCGCTCCGCAGCCAAGAACCATAAAGATGTGGCCATCGTGGTAAAGAGCGGCGACTACAGCGCCATTATTAATGAGATGGACGCCAACGAAGGGTCGCTCACACTGGAAACGCGTTTCGACCTCGCCATCAAAGCCTTCGAACACACCGCTGCGTACGACAGCATGATCGCCAACTATTTCGGTAGCCTGGTGCCGGCTTACCACGGTGAAAGCAAAGATCCTTCTGGCCGCTTCCCGCGCACGCTGAACCTGAACTTCATTAAGAAGCAGGATATGCGCTACGGTGAGAACAGCCACCAGCAGGCTGCCTTCTATATAGAAGAAGAGGTAAAAGAAGCCTCTGTTGCGACCGCCCAGCAGGTTCAGGGGAAAGCCCTCTCCTATAACAACATTGCCGACACCGACGCCGCGCTGGAATGCGTGAAAGAGTTCAGCGAGCCGGCCTGCGTTATCGTCAAGCACGCCAACCCATGCGGCGTTGCGGTAAGCACCTCTATTCTGGATGCCTACGATCGCGCCTACAAAACCGACCCGACCTCCGCGTTTGGCGGCATTATTGCCTTCAACCGCGAGCTGGATGCTGAGGCCGCGCAGGCCATCATCTCCCGTCAGTTTGTTGAAGTGATCGTTGCGCCATCCGCGTCCGAAGAAGCGTTGAAAATTACCGCGGCGAAACAGAACGTGCGCGTGCTGGTCTGCGGCCAGTGGGCGGAACGCGTGCCGGGCCTCGACTTCAAGCGCGTGAACGGCGGCCTGCTGGTTCAGGATCGCGATCTGGGGATGGTGACTGAAGCCGACCTGCGCGTGGTGACCAAACGTCAGCCGACCGAACAAGAACTGCGTGACGCGCTGTTCTGCTGGAAAGTGGCGAAGTTCGTCAAATCTAACGCCATCGTCTACGCCAAAGAGAACATGACAATCGGGATAGGCGCCGGCCAGATGAGCCGCGTGTACTCCGCAAAAATTGCCGGCATTAAAGCAGGCGACGAAGGGCTGGAAGTGAAAGGCTCCGCCATGGCTTCTGACGCCTTCTTCCCGTTCCGTGACGGCATCGACGCGGCGGCTGCTGTGGGTATCACCTGTGTGATCCAGCCTGGTGGCTCTATCCGCGACGACGAAGTGATTGCCGCAGCCGACGAGCACGGCATCGCGATGATCTTCACCGACATGCGTCACTTCCGCCATTAATTCCCGGAGCAGAAAATGAAAGTATTAGTGATTGGTAACGGCGGGCGCGAGCACGCTCTGGCGTGGAAAGCGGCGCAGTCTCCGCTGGTGAAAACGGTCTTCGTAGCGCCGGGCAACGCCGGTACCGCGCTGGAACCCGCGCTGCAGAACGTGGCTATTGGCGTAACCGATATTCCGGCGCTGCTGAACTTTGCCCAGAGTGAGAAAATCGACCTGACCATCGTCGGCCCGGAAGCGCCGCTGGTCATTGGCGTGGTTGACGCCTTCCGCGCCGCGGGTCTGAAAATCTTCGGCCCAACGGAAGGTGCCGCACAGCTGGAAGGCTCCAAAGCCTTCACCAAAGATTTCCTCGCGCGTCATAACATCCCTACGGCGGAATATCAGAACTTCACCGAAGTGGAGCCTGCTCTGGCCTGGTTACGTGAAAAAGGCGCGCCGATTGTTATCAAGGCCGACGGTCTGGCCGCCGGGAAAGGCGTTATCGTTGCGATGACCCTCGAAGAAGCTGAAGCCGCGGTTCAGGATATGCTGGCCGGCAACGCCTTTGGCGACGCGGGCCACCGCATCGTGATCGAAGAGTTTCTCGACGGTGAAGAGGCGAGCTTCATCGTGATGGTCGACGGCGAGCACGTTCTGCCGATGGCCACCAGCCAGGATCACAAGCGCGTGGGCAACGGCGATACCGGCCCGAATACCGGTGGGATGGGCGCCTACTCCCCTGCCCCGGTGGTGACGGATGAAGTGCATCAGCGCACCATGGACCGCATCATCTGGCCAACCGTGAAAGGGATGGCGGCGGAAGGCAACACCTACACCGGTTTCCTCTATGCGGGCCTGATGATCGACAAGCAGGGCAACCCGAAGGTGATTGAATTCAACTGCCGCTTCGGCGATCCGGAAACGCAACCCATCATGCTGCGCATGAAATCTGACCTGGTGGATCTGTGCCTGGCGGCCTGTGAGGGCAAGCTGGACGAGAAAACCTCAGAGTGGGACGAGCGCGCGTCTCTGGGCGTGGTGATTGCGGCGGGGGGGTATCCGGGTAGCTACAGCACCGGGGATGAGATCCACGGCCTGCCGCTGGAAGAAGTTGAAGGCGCGAAGGTGTTCCATGCCGGTACGAAGCTGGCTGACGACGATCGCGTGCTGACCAACGGCGGCCGCGTTCTGTGTGCGACCGCGCTGGGCCATACCGTGGCAGAAGCGCAGAAGCGCGCCTATGCGCTGATGGCGGATATTCACTGGAACGGCAGCTTCAGCCGCCAGGATATCGGCTATCGCGCGATTGCGCGGGAGCAGGGGGAGTAACGGAGCCGTCTTCGCCCCTCACCCTAACCCTCTCCCCTCAGGGGAGAGGGAACTTAAATCAAAAACTCTTCTCTGTCGGCTGCCAGGTGCAGAAATCTTCGTTCGCCACCAGCAGCAGCTGTGAGCCTTCCGGCGCTTCCAGCCACGCCACACTCACTTCCATTGATGAATGACGCTGACGGCGCTGAATATGTTCGGTCGCCCAGGATTCGAGCTCAGGCTTCACCGTCTGCCCTTCGCAGGTGGTCACCGTCCCATCGGCATGCCAGCGCCCCTGGCGCAGCACCACGCGACCCAGACGCAGCGCGTCGCTGGTCTGACGGATTTGTTCGGCACGGTATCGGTAGAGGGCGATTTGATCGCTGGAAAGCTGCTGTTTTTGACCGCTGACTTCACGCTGCATAAAGCTCAGCTCGCCATGGTCATCAAAACGCACTTTCACGTGTTCGGGGGTTTTGCTGTAGACGTTCAGTTCAATCAGCGACAGGTCATCTCCCTGCCAGCGATATTCCGCAGTTGACGTATTACCGCTATGCCACGGGCTGAAGGCTGAAAGCAGATGCACTTCGCCGCCGGAATCTTTGCGCCAGATCCTGACCGCCCCCTGGTTGTCCGCATAACCGCTGGCGGTAAACGGCGGCAGGGAGGTGTCGTGGCTACAGGCGGACAGCAGCAGCATACCTGCCAGCGCGAGCGTTCCACGCCAGACAGACAAAAGGGGCGTTGCCGCCCCTTCGCTAAAACTGTTCACTGCCACGCGTCTTACTTAACAGCGTCTTTCAGTGCTTTACCAGAAACAAATGCCGGCACGTTAGCTGCGGCGATTTTGATTTCTTTACCGGTCTGCGGGTTGCGGCCAGTACGCTCAGCGCGGTGGTTCACTTTGAAGGTACCGAAACCAACCAGTTGTACAGCATCGCCTTCTTTCAGAGACTCAGTAATAGCAGCCAGGGTAGATTCCAGAGCAGCTTTAGCCTGCACTTTAGACAGATCAGCCTTGTCCGCAATTACATCAATCAGTTGAGTCTTGTTCATAAGTTATCCTTTCAATGTGTTTATCGCTTGCTAAGCATCGAGTGCGACGAAAATGCCAAAAAAGCACTCTCCTGCATACACGCACCGATAGCCACTTTTTTTCGCCCTCCAAATGTAGACCAGACGGGGGGCAGAAGGGAAGAGTCGAGGTGCGACAAAACAGGCGTTAAATCACGTTTTGTTGTCTCATTGGTTAAAAATTATACCAATATTGCTCTCACCGGCCTCGCGTAAGTCTGCACGCAGCCCTTTGATCAGCTCAATATCGCGTTCTTCACACTCTGCCAGCAGGCGGAAAATTTCCCACTGGATGTCCCATTCTTGCTCAACGGCCGGATTAGCACGCAGCTCTTCGTCGGTCATTTCACGACCTTCCTGGGTCATTTCAAGCATCGCGACGGTCGTAATGGATGCCTTACTGACTTCAATTGCATGCTCCAGCGTTTCACCGCTCAGACGGGAGTGGAGCAGCTCGCTTAACGCCACGCAGGCATCAATCGCCGGATAAACTCCGTACAGGTCAAAATCATCCGCAACCGGGATCGCCTCTTCCAGCTTTTCCAGCTGAGAGTCGAAGTTCACCTTCGCATCTTTCACCGTCAGCGTCTCCCAGATTAAATCCAGGATACGACGATAAATCTGGCCTTCGCCAAACTCCGTTTGCTTACAGAACGCGGCGTAGTTGGGATACATGCGCTCGCACAGGCAAGCCATAAACGTCACGTGCTGCCAGCTTTCCAGCTTCTCAAGGCGCAGATGAATCGGGTTTTGTAACATGATGATGTCTCGAATCGAAAATTAGCCGCAGTTTACCTGAATCACGGCTGAATTTCCTGCCAACGAACAAAAGCCGGACGCGAGGAGGCGACAGCGTCAGCCCAGCGCGTCGGCTCCGGTAAACGGTAGCCCTTCATGCAGCGCTGCACCCATGCCAGCGCGCTGTCCATGCTGACCCGATGCCCGGTCGCGATAAACAATGGATTGCAGCGCGCCTTGCTGCGCCAGACCCACGCCAGCTGCTCGCCGTTATGAATAAGCGGCGCCAGCGCGCCCGGCTCGGCGGAGAGCGGCTCAAACGCGCCACACAGGCGTTTTTTTGCCACGCCAATGGTCGGCACGTCCACCAGCAGCCCAAAGTGGCTGGCAACGCCTAAGCGGCGCGGATGGGAAATACCGTGTCCATCGACAAACAGCAGGTCAGGTTTTTGCGAAAGCTGTTCCCACGCTGCCAGCAGCGCGGGATATTCGCGGAAGGAGAGAAAGCCGGGGATATACGGCATGGTGGTCGCGATGCGCGCCACCTTGTACTCCACCAGTTCAAGCGAAGGGTATTTCAGCACCACCATCGCCGCTCGCGTCACTTCCCCGCCCTGCTCGAACCCGACGTCCGCTCCGCCAATGTACTGCGGAGGATCCTTATCCAGACGATCCTCGCGGATCACTGATGAAGCCAGTTCGATTTGCTGAGCGCGTAGCGACGCGAGATCCATAACCACTCCTTACTTGTGATACTGGGCAGAAAGCCGATGCACCGCCTCCACAAATACGCCAGCGTGTTCTGGCGGCACATCCTGATGAATGCCGTGGCCGAGGTTAAAGACGTGCCCTTCACCCTGGCCGAAACCAGACAGTATAGTCGACACTTCTTCTTCAATACGTGCTGGCGGCGCATAGAGCATGGACGGATCCATGTTGCCCTGCAGCGCCACTTTGTCGCCCACGCGACGGCGCGCATCGGCAATATCGGTCGTCCAGTCGAGGCCCAGCGCGTCGCAGCCGGTCGCCGCCATCGCTTCCAGCCACTGACCGCCACCTTTCGTGAACAGCGTCACCGGCACGCGGCGACCTTCGTTTTCACGCAGCAGGCCATCGACGATTTTGTGCATGTAATACAGGGAGAACTGCTGATAATCACGCCCGGTCAGCACGCCGCCCCAGGTGTCGAAAATCATCACCGACTGCGCGCCCGCTTTAATCTGCGCGTTGAGATAGAGCGTGACGCTCTTCGCCAGCTTGTCGAGCAGGGCATGCAGGGCCAGCGGCTCGGCGTACATCATCTTTTTAATCATGGTGAAGGCTTTGCTGCTGCCCCCTTCCACCATGTAAGTAGCCAGCGTCCACGGGCTGCCGGAGAAGCCAATCAGCGGCACTTCGCCCTTCAGCTCGCGGCGAATGGTGCGCACGGCGTTCATCACATAGCCCAGCTCGCCTTCCGGATCGGGGATTGGCAGCTTATCCACGTCGGCTTTGCTTTTGATTGGGGAGGTGAAGCGCGGGCCTTCGCCGGTTTCGAAATAGAGCCCAAGGCCCATGGCGTCCGGAATGGTGAGAATGTCCGAAAAGAGAATGGCGGCATCCAGCGGGTAGCGGCGCAGCGGCTGGAGCGTGACTTCACAGGCCAGCTCGGCGTTTTTGCACAGCGACATAAAATCACCCGCCTGCGCGCGCGTGGCTTTGTACTCTGGCAGATAGCGTCCCGCCTGGCGCATCATCCACACCGGGGTGACATCAACGGGCTGGCGCAGCAGCGCACGCAGATAACGATCGTTCTTCAGTTCGGTCATTTTTGCAGTTCCTTAAGCGTCATGGCCTCAGTGTAACACTACTCATACTCGGCCCGACACATTGCCACGGTATCTTCTATCAGGCGGCGCGCCACCGTACCCGGCGGGGGTAGAAGAGGCAGATCGTCATAACGATACCAGTTTGCCTCCAGCAGCTCTTTCTGGTCGATAACGATCTCGCCGCTGTCGTATTCCGCCATAAACGCCGTCATCAGCGACATCGGGAACGGCCACGGCTGTGAGGTGACGTAGCGCAGGTTTTTCACCTTGATTCCGCTCTCTTCCATCACCTCGCGCGCCACCGCCTGCTCCAGCGTTTCGCCCACTTCGACGAAACCGGCCAGCACGGTATGAATGCCGTTACGATGGCGGGTATGCTGCGCCAGCAGGATGGAATCGTCCCGGCGGATGGCGACGATGATGCACGGCGCAATCTGCGGATAGTAGCGTTCACGGCAGTGGCCGCAGAGGAGAGCCCACTCGGTTTTGCTCGGGTGCATGGTATGCCCGCAGTAGCCACAGTATTTATGCGAGCGGTAAAACTCCGCCAGCTGCACGCCCCGCCCCGCCAGCTGAAACAGCCCCGCGTCCAGATCCAGCACCTGGCGTACGGATCCCATATCCTGACGACGAGATTGCCGGATCAACCACACCGGATCGCCCTGCCACTCGCCGATCCGCAGAGCGGGCTGACCGACAAGATCGAAGATTTCTGCCGCACCGTAGGGGATTTCTCCACCGGGCAGCCACAACTTCTGTTCGTGGCTGACGATCCACCAACCCAGATCTGATTTTTCAATAATACGATCCATATCTATTGCACTACCTTCGCTTCACTGACATGTTGTTAGCATTGTGGTTACATTTTGGATAAGTAGATCCCATTCTAAACTTTGCGGAGTCGACCATGTTAAACCAGCTAGAAAGCCTGACGGAGCGCGTTGGAGGAAGTAACACACTGGTGGATCGCTGGCTACATGTACGCAAGCATCTCCTCGTGGCGTATTACAATCTGGTCGGTCTTAAGCCTGGCAAAGAATCCTTTATGCGGCTGAATGAAAAAGCGCTGGATGATTTTTGTCAGAGCCTGGTCGACTACCTTTCCGACGGCCATTTCAACATTTATGAACGCATTATCCGCGAAATGGAAGGCACAAATCCCTGTTTAGCGGCCAGCAAACTTTGTCCGCTGCTGGAAGCCAACACCCAGCAGATCATGGATTACTACGATTCCACGCTCGAGAATGCCATCGATCACGATAATTATCTTGAGTTCCAGCAGGCGCTTTCCGATCTTGGCGAAGCGCTGGAGGAGCGATTCACGCTGGAAGATAAGCTGATCGCCCTCGCCCTGGATAACGGCCTGGACGTCAGCCACGAAGATAACGTCGTGCGCCCGGCTTGAGTTCTTAATCATTAACGAGTAATTTACAACCATTCGCCCCTCTGCGGAGGGGGATTTTTCTTGTCGGAGTGCCCAGTGTGAAAGCACGGGCTGAGACCGTTAATTCGGGATCCGCGGAACCTGATCAGGCTAATACCTGCGAAGGGAACAAGAGTTACACTGCTGTTGAATCGCCCCTGGGCGATCTTCTCTTGCTTCATCCGTCGTCTGACAAGCCATGTCCTTCACTTTTGGAATGAGCTATGTCTACTACTAAACTGACCCGCCGCGAACAGCGCGAACACGCCCAACGCTTCATCGACACCCTGGAAGGTACCGCTTTCCCGAACTCGAAACGCATCTACATTACCGGCTCGCAGGCCGATATCCGCGTCCCAATGCGCGAAATTCAGCTCAGCCCGACGCTTATCGGCGGCAGCAAAGAGAATCCGCAGTACGAAGACAACGAAGCCGTGCCGGTGTATGACACCTCTGGCCCGTACGGCGATCCCTCTGTCGCCATTAACGTCCAGCAGGGTCTGGCAAAGCTCCGCCAGCCGTGGATTGACGCGCGTAACGACTGCGAAGAGCTGAGCGTGCGCAGCTCTGCGTACACCAAAGAACGCCTGGCCGACGACGGTCTGGACGAGCTGCGCTTTTCCGGCCTGCTGACGCCAAAACGTGCCAAAGCGGGCAAATGCGTAACCCAGCTGCACTACGCGCGCCAGGGTATCGTCACGCCGGAGATGGAGTTCATCGCCATCCGCGAAAATATGGGCCGCGAGCGCATCCGCAGCGAAATATTGCGCCACCAGCATCCAGGCGAAGGCTTTGGCGCTCGCCTGCCGGAAAACATCACGCCGGAGTTTGTGCGTGACGAAGTGGCCGCCGGGCGCGCGATTATCCCCGCCAACGTCAATCACCCGGAATCCGAGCCGATGATTATCGGCCGTAACTTCCTGGTGAAGGTCAACGCCAACATCGGCAACTCGGCGGTGACGTCATCCATCGAAGAAGAGGTGGAAAAGCTGGTCTGGTCAACGCGCTGGGGCGCGGACACGGTGATGGACCTCTCCACTGGCCGCTACATCCACGAAACCCGCGAATGGATCCTGCGTAACAGCCCGGTGCCGATCGGTACCGTCCCGATTTATCAGGCGCTGGAGAAGGTGAACGGCATCGCCGAAAACCTCACCTGGGAAGCGTTCCGAGACACGCTGCTGGAGCAGGCGGAACAGGGCGTGGACTACTTCACCATTCACGCGGGCGTGCTGCTGCGCTACGTACCGATGACGGCGAAACGTCTGACCGGCATCGTCTCGCGCGGCGGTTCCATCATGGCGAAGTGGTGCCTGTCCCATCATCAGGAAAACTTCCTCTACGAACACTTCCGCGAGATCTGCGAAATCTGCGCCGCCTATGACGTATCGCTGTCGCTGGGCGACGGCCTGCGTCCGGGATCCATTCGCGACGCCAACGACGAAGCGCAGTTTGCCGAGCTGCACACGCTGGGCGAGCTGACCAAAATCGCCTGGGAGTATGACGTGCAGGTAATGATTGAAGGCCCTGGACACGTGCCGATGCAGATGATTCGCCGCAACATGACCGAAGAGCTGGAGCACTGCCACGAAGCGCCGTTCTACACCCTGGGGCCATTGACCACGGATATCGCACCGGGCTACGACCACTTCACCTCCGGGATTGGCGCGGCGATGATCGGCTGGTTCGGCTGCGCTATGCTCTGCTACGTCACGCCGAAAGAGCACCTCGGGCTGCCAAACAAAGAGGACGTAAAGCAGGGGCTGATCGCCTACAAGATTGCCGCCCACGCGGCGGATCTGGCGAAAGGCCATCCGGGCGCGCAAATCCGCGACAACGCCATGTCCAAAGCGCGCTTTGAATTCCGCTGGGAAGATCAGTTCAACCTGGCGCTGGATCCGTTCACCGCCCGCGCCTACCACGACGAAACCCTGCCGCAGGAATCGGGCAAGGTGGCGCACTTCTGCTCCATGTGCGGGCCGAAGTTCTGCTCGATGAAAATTAGCCAGGAAGTGCGCGACTACGCCGCCGCGCAGACCATTGAAGTCGGTATGGCGGACATGTCAGAAACCTTCCGCGCCAAAGGCGGCGAAATCTACCTCAAAAAAGAGGAGGCGTAATGTATCAGCCCGACTTTCCTCCTGTCCCCTTCCGCTTAGGGCTCTATCCGGTGGTGGACAGCGTGGAGTGGATCGAACGCCTGCTGGAGGCCGGCGTTCGCACCCTCCAGCTGCGCATCAAGGATAAGCGCGATGAAGAGGTAGAGGCCGATGTGGTTGCCGCCATCGCGCTGGGACGCCGCTACGACGCCCGCCTGTTTATCAACGACTACTGGCGGCTGGCCGTTAAGCACCGGGCGTACGGCGTGCATCTGGGTCAGGAGGACCTGGAAACCACCGACTTGAACGCCATCCGCCAGGCTGGCCTGCGCCTTGGCGTTTCAACACACGATGATATGGAAATCGACGTGGCGCTGGCGGCCCGCCCCTCTTACATCGCCCTCGGCCACGTCTTCCCGACGCAAACCAAGCAGATGCCCTCGGCACCGCAGGGGCTGACGCAGCTGGCGAGTCACGTTAAGCGCCTTGCCGATTACCCGACCGTCGCCATCGGCGGAATCAGCCTTGAACGCGCCCCGGCGGTGCTGGAGACCGGCGTCGGCAGTATCGCCGTCGTCAGCGCCATCACCCAGGCGGCAAACTGGCGGTCCGCCACCGAACAGCTTTTACAGCTGGCAGGAGTGGGCGATGAATGACCGCGATTTTATGCGCTACAGCCGCCAGATCCTGCTGGAGGATATCGCCATCGACGGGCAGCAAAAGCTGCTCTCAAGCCGGGTGCTGATTGTCGGTCTGGGCGGGTTAGGCGCGCCTGCCGCGCTCTATCTGGCCGGTGCGGGCGTGGGCACGCTGGTGCTGGCCGATGACGACGAGGTGCACATCAGCAATCTGCAGCGGCAAATTCTCTTCACAACTGAGGACATTAACCAGCCCAAAGCGCAGATCACCCGGCAGCGGCTACACCAGCTTAATCCGGATATCGAACTGATTGCACTCCAGACGCGGCTGAGCGGTGAAAGCCTGCTCCGTGAAGTCGCCCTTGCCGACGCGGTGCTGGACTGTACGGACAATATGGCGACGCGTCAGGCCATCAACGCCGCCTGCGTAGCAAAGAATACGCCGCTGATCACCGCCAGCGCGGTGGGGTTCGGCGGGCAGATGATGGTCCTGACGCCGCCGTGGGCGCAGGGCTGCTATCGCTGCCTGTGGCCGGACGATGCCGAGCCGGCGCGCAACTGCCGCACGGCTGGCGTGCTTGGTCCGGTGGTGGGCGTGATGGGCACGCTGCAGGCGCTGGAGGCCATCAAGCTGCTCAGCGGCATGGAGGCGGAACGCAACACGCTGCGCCTGTTCGACGCCCGCTCCAGCGGCTGGCGCCATCTGGCGCTACACCGCGCCAGCCACTGCCCGGTATGCGGAGGCCACGATGCGCATTCTGTTTAACGATGAGCCGATGAGCTGCGAAGACGGGCTTACCGTTGCCGTACTGCTCGATAAATTACGCCAGCTCAAGCCGGGAACGGCGCTGGCGCTCAATCAACAGATCCTGCCGCGCGAGCAGTGGGAGCATCAGCAGGTCACTGAAGGCGACCAGATCCTGCTGTTTCAGGTTATCGCAGGGGGCTAAGATGTTACGTATTGCTGATAAAGTCTTTGATTCACATCTGTTTACCGGAACAGGCAAATTCGCCTCGCCGCAGCTGATGGTGGATGCCATCCGTGAAAGCGGTAGCCAGCTGGTGACGCTGGCGATGAAGCGCGTGGACCTTCGCCAGCACAACGATGCCATTCTTGCCCCGTTGCTGGAAGCCGGCGTCACGCTGCTGCCCAACACCTCCGGCGCGAAAACGGCCGAGGAGGCGATTTTCGCCGCACAGCTGGCGCGGGAAGCGCTCGGCACCCGCTGGCTGAAGCTGGAAATTCACCCGGACGCCCGCTGGCTGCTGCCCGACCCAATCGAGACTCTGAAAGCCGCAGAAAAGCTGGTGCAGCAGGGGTTTACCGTTCTGCCTTACTGCGGTGCGGATCCCGTGCTGTGTAAGCGTCTGGAAGAGGTCGGCTGTGCCGCCGTCATGCCCCTGGGCGCCCCAATTGGCTCCAATCAGGGTCTGGAAACCCGCGCGATGCTGGAGATCATCATCGAGCAGGCGACCGTGCCGGTGGTAGTGGATGCGGGCATCGGCGTGCCCAGCCATGCCGCGCAGGCGCTGGAAATGGGCGCAGACGCGGTGCTGGTGAATACCGCCATTGCGGTGGCCGACGACCCGGTAATGATGGCGCGCGCGTTTCGTCTCGCCGTGGAGGCTGGCGTGCTGGCCAAAGAGTCAGGCCCCGGCTCGCGCAGTTTTCAGGCGCAGGCCACCAGCCCGCTGACCGGTTTTCTGGAGACGCTCTCATGAGCACGTTTACCGAGCGCTGGCGCGAGCTTAACTGGGACGATATAGCCCTGCGCATTAACAGCAAAACGACTGTTGACGTCGAGCGCGCGCTGAATGCCCGTCATCTGAACCGGGAGGATTTAATGGCCCTGCTCTCTCCGGCGGCCAGCGCCTACCTTGAACCGATGGCGCAGCGCGCCCAGCGCCTCACCCGGCAGCGGTTTGGCAACACGGTGAGCTTCTACGTCCCGCTCTATCTTTCGAACCTGTGCGCCAACGACTGTACCTACTGTGGTTTCTCCATGAGCAACCGCATCAAGCGGAAAACGCTTGATGAGGAGGAAATCGCACGCGAGTGTGCGGCCATTCGTGACATGGGCTTTGAGCATCTTCTGCTGGTCACGGGCGAGCATCAGGGGAAAGTGGGAATGGACTATTTCCGCCAGCATCTGCCTGCGATACGTCGGGAGTTTGCGTCGTTGCAGATGGAGGTTCAGCCCCTGTCGCAGGACGAGTATGCGGAGTTAAAAACGCTCGGGCTGGACGGAGTCATGGTCTATCAGGAAACCTACCACGAGGCGACGTACGCCCGGCATCACCTGAAGGGGAAGAAGCAGGATTTCTTCTTCCGGCTGGAAACGCCGGACAGGCTGGGCCGCGCCGGGATCGACAAAATCGGGCTGGGTGCGCTAATTGGGCTTTCCGATAGCTGGCGGGTAGATTGCTACATGGTGGCAGAACATCTGCTGTGGCTGCAGCAGCACTACTGGCAGACCCGATACTCCATCTCCTTCCCACGCCTGCGCCCCTGCGCAGGAGGTATTGAACCGGCTTCGCTGATGGATGAACGCCAGCTGGTGCAGACCATCTGCGCGTTTCGCCTGCTCGCCCCGGAAGTGGAATTATCACTCTCAACGCGTGAGTCCCCGGCGTTTCGCGATCGCGTCATTCCGCTGGCGATTAACAACGTCAGCGCGTTTTCCAAAACGCAGCCGGGCGGATATGCAGACGACCATCCGGAGCTTGAGCAGTTTGCACCGCATGACGGACGGCGTCCGGAAGCCGTTGCCGCCGCCCTGTCGGCACAGGGACTGCAGCCTGTGTGGAAAGACTGGGACAGCTGGCTGGGAAGAGCCTCGCAATGACGATGTAACGCACTGCAACACGGTAAAAAATTATCGAGGCGCTACGGAAAGGCAAAACCGGATGATTGTCAGCGATCGCCCGGTTTTTTATTGTCATCAGGTCAGCAACGGACGCTGACCAGGGCGAAAAGCTTCTTCCTCGTTTCGCCCTGCCTCAGTCTCCGTGCATAAAATGGGCGAAATGGTATGAATAAGGTATTTCTTAGTGATTCTTAAGATAAATCATCTCGTCTGAAATCGTGTTCCGTATAATTCACCGCTAACCGCAGGACAGCGACTATGCTGAGAGGATATCGGCAGACGAAAAATTTTCACCATCAGGATCGATGTACAACTCATGGCACTTCACAGCAAAAAGCTCTCTTTCACCCGACCAATTATGCTCAGCTTCGCGGGGATCCTGTGCAGTTTTGCGCTGATCGCGGTCGTGGTAACTCTTTCACAACGTAAGGATTTCCTTGAGGACTATCATAAGATTAATGGCAATTTCACCCATAACCTTGCGGTGAACTACACCGAGTCTATCCTGCGTGAAAACGACTATATCCTGGGCCGCTCCGCGATGTACTTTGCACGCGATGACAGGCTAAACGAGACCCTCAACGTCGACCCGACGCAAGGGCTGCAGATGATGATGCATTTGCAAAACCTGATGCCGACCGTATCTTCCATCTCGCTGGCAGACACGCAGGGACATTATCTGCGCGCGCCGGAAGTGCTCCAGACGGAAAAGAGTAAAACCTTCGATCCCCGGACGCGTCCGTGGTTTGTCGCCCATGCTGAAGCCAGTATCTTCAGCCACTACACTCGTCCCTATATGGACTACTTCAACGGCCATCCGACGGTCACGCTCTATAAGCCGTTGATTTCACCAGAAGGTCGACTTAAGGGTACGATCGCGTTTCATCTTGACTTAACGTCAATGGGCTACACCCTGCGTCAGATGGTCGCTCCTGTTCAGGGGGAATTCTTCGTCGTCGAGCGAGATGGCGCCGTCGTGCTGCACCCTGATACGGGCGCGCTTTTCAAACAGTACGTCAGCGAAGCGCTGATGGACAAAATGACCAGCGGCGAAGGCCATCTTTACGACAAAAAAACCAACACCTGGTATTACTACTACTCATTTACCAATCCGGACTGGTTTGTTATCTACCGGGTCTCTGGCGCAACGCTTACCGATATCACCCGACACGAAACGACGATCGTAGGCTGGGGTTTCGCGCTGGCTGCCATCATTATCATTCTCTTCGGCCTCTATCTGCGCCACGCCTCGCGTACCGTGTTGATGACCATTATCAACGCGATCAAAACGGGCGATGTGAGCCAGGCGCCGCGTCTGGAAGCGATGCTGAGCCATACCATCCAGTCCAATAAAGAGCGTGAGATGGCGTATGTCCGCCAGGCCACTCACGATGCGCTGACCGGCTGCAAAAACCGCCGTGCGTTCGATAGCGATGTGGAGGAATTATTAAACGCACACCAGCCTTTCGCGATGGCGCTGGTTGATATTGATAACTTTAAGTCAATTAACGACACGTGGGGACACCTGAGCGGCGATATTGTCCTGCGGAACGTGGCGCGCGAGGGGATCCAGATAATGCAGCCCCACCACGTCTCGGTCTATCGCTACGGTGGTGAAGAGTTCGCGGTGATTTTCCAGGCCGAGCAGATCGCTGCCGCATTTTCATTGCTTGACGCATGGCGCACCGCCGTTGAAAGACGCATCTGGCGGGAAGAAAATCTGCACGTCACGTTCAGTGCGGGTCTGGGTGAATGGCACTTCGAACCGCTGGAACAATTTGTAGGTAGTGTTGATAACGCGCTCTACGGTGCTAAAAAGCAGGGAAAAAACCGTATTGTTCGCACTGCCGTCGGCTGACTTTTGCTCTTACTCGAAGAATTGTAACCGGTTTCAGAAAAATGCCGCTTTCTTTGTGATGCCTGACACACAATCGTGGTAAAGCGGTTGTTGAAGCTCTCTGTGCGGGATAATTATCAATAAACACATGTAGATCGAGGCTGATTATGAAGAACATCGTTTTATGCTGTGCAGCGGGAATGTCAACCAGCATGCTGGTTCAACGTATGAAAGACGCCGCGCAGAAAAAAGGGGTTGAAGTCACCATTAAAGCCGTTCCGGTTGCGGAGTTTAAAGACAATATCGCGACGGCCGACATCGTATTGCTGGGGCCACAGGTTAAATACGAGCAGGCTAAACTGCAGGCGCAGGCCGACCCGCTGGGCAAAAAGGTCGCGGTGATCGACATGATGGATTACGGCATGATGAAAGGCGATGCCGTACTGGAAAAAGCGCTCAAACTGCTGGAGCCATAATGGAAGACTTAGAAACCACAATTATGGAACTGCTGGTCAACGCCGGTGCGGCGCGCAGTGCGGCCCTGACGGCCTTGCAGATGGCGCGTAAAGGTGATTTTGACGAAGCTGAAAAAGCGATGGAAGAATCCCGTGAATATGTGAAGCACGCGCATACGATCCAGACGCAGCTTATCGGCCTTGACGAAGGAACCGGAAAACTCCCTGTTAACCTGATTACCGTTCATTCTCAGGATCACCTGATGAACGCGATGGTTATTCAGGATCTGGCGGGCGATATGATTGAGCTTTATCGACGCATTCCATTAGTGAATTGAATAAATGCAGATGTAAAAAAACCCGCCGAGGCGGGTTTTTTATTTACGGCACCAACGATTACTCGTTGTCGGAACCGCCCAGACCTGCGTTCAGCAGTTCTGCCAGGCTCGCGGATGCATCTTCAGCAGTAACCTGCGGTGCAGCTGGCAGTTCGCCCGCTGCGCGACGACGCATACGATCCTGGTGGTACGCATAACCGGTACCGGCCGGGATCAGACGACCCACGATGACGTTCTCTTTCAGACCGCGCAGTTCATCACGTTTACCTGCAACAGCGGCTTCGGTCAGGACACGAGTCGTTTCCTGGAACGATGCTGCAGAGATGAAGGACTCGGTTGCCAGAGACGCTTTGGTGATACCCAGCAGATCGCGTGCGAAGGTCGCACCGATTTTGCCATTCGCTTCCAGATCGCGGTTAGCGATCTTAACGCGTGAGTATTCAACCTGCTCGCCTTCCAGGAAGTCGGAGCTACCCGCGTTTTCGATGGTTGCTTTACGCAGCATCTGACGAACGATAACTTCGATGTGCTTATCGTTAATCTTAACGCCCTGCAGGCGGTATACGTCCTGTACTTCGTTAACGATGTAACGAGTAACAGCATGCACACCACGCAGACGCAGGATGTCGTGCGGCGCTTCCGGACCGTCGGAAACCACGTCACCACGTTCTACACGTTCACCTTCGAACACGTTGAGCTGACGCCACTTAGGAATCATCTCTTCGTACGGCTCGCTGCCATCTACTGGCGTGATAACCAGACGGCGCTTACCTTTGGTCTCTTTACCGAAGGAGATGATACCGCTGATTTCAGCCAGGATTGCAGGCTCTTTCGGACGACGTGCTTCGAACAGGTCCGCAACGCGTGGCAGACCACCGGTGATGTCCTTGGTACCGCCGGATTCCTGAGGAATACGCGCCAGGGTGTCACCAGAGCTGATCTGTACGCCATCTTCCAGCTGTACAATCGCTTTACCCGGCAGGAAGTACTGCGCAGGCATATCGGTACCTGGGATCAGAACGTCGTTACCCTGAGCATCAACGATTTTCAGTGCAGGACGCAGATCTTTACCACCGGTAGTACGTTCTGCAGAATCCAGAACTACCAGAGAAGACAGACCGGTCAGCTCGTCGGTCTGACGAGTAATGGTCTGGCCGTCGATCATGTCAGTAAAGCGGATGAAACCACTTACTTCGGTGATAACCGGCATGGTGTGTGGATCCCAGTTTGCAACGGTTTCACCGCCGGCAACCTGCTCGCCATCACCTTTCGCCATAACAGCACCGTAAGGCACTTTATAGCTCTCTTTGGTACGACCGAATTCGTCGATCAGCTTCAGCTCGGTGTTACGAGAGGTCACAACCAGCTTGCCTGCGGAGTTAACAACAGACTTCGCGTTGCTGAGCTTGATGCTACCTTTGTTTTTCACCTGAATGCTGGATTCAGCAGCCGCACGAGATGCCGCACCACCGATGTGGAACGTACGCATCGTCAGCTGTGTACCCGGCTCACCGATGGACTGTGCCGCGATAACGCCGATGGCTTCACCCTTGTTGATGATGTGGCCACGCGCCAGGTCACGACCGTAGCAGTGCGCACACACACCAAAGTCGGTGTCACAGGATACAACGGAACGCACTTTCACAGAGTCAACAGAGTTCGCTTCCAGCAGGTCACACCACTGTTCGTGCAGCAGCGTATTGCGTGGAACCAGAATGTCTGCGGTACCCGGCTTCAGAATGTCTTCCGCGGTCACACGACCCAGTACGCGATCGCGCAGCGGCTCTTTAACATCACCACCCTCGATAACCGGGGTCATGGTGATACCTTCGAGGGTGCCACAATCGTCTTCGGTTACAACCAGATCCTGCGCAACGTCAACCAGACGACGCGTCAGATAACCGGAGTTCGCTGTCTTCAGTGCGGTATCCGCCAGACCTTTACGCGCACCGTGCGTGGAGATGAAGTACTGGAGTACGTTCAGACCTTCACGGAAGTTCGCGGTGATTGGCGTTTCGATGATGGAGCCATCTGGCTTCGCCATCAGACCACGCATACCTGCCAGCTGACGAATCTGTGCCGCAGAACCACGCGCACCGGAGTCGGCCATCATGTAGATGCTGTTGAAGGAAACCTGCTGCTCTTCTACGCCGTCACGGTTAATAACGGTTTCGGTTTGCAGGTTATCCATCATCGCTTTGGATACACGATCGTTCGCCGCTGCCCAGATATCGATAACTTTGTTGTAGCGTTCGCCCGCGGTTACCAGACCAGACTGGAACTGCTCCTGGATCTCAGCAACTTCGGCTTCCGCTTCAGAGATGATCTCGTGTTTCTTCTCTGGGATGACCATGTCATCGATACCAACAGATGCACCTGAACGCGCTGCATAAGCAAAGCCGGTATACATTGTCTGGTCAGCGAAGATAACGGTCGGCTTCAGACCCAGAATGCGGTAACAGGTGTTCAGCATTTTGGAGATCGCTTTCTTGCCCAGCGCCTGGTTGACGATGGAGAAAGGCAGACCTTTCGGTACGATCATCCACAGAATGGCACGGCCGATAGTCGTGTCTTTCAGGCTGGTTTTCGCAACGAATTCGCCGTTTGCATCTTTTTCGTATTCGGTGATACGCACTTTAACGCGCGCATGCAGAGAGGCCAGGCCAGCGCGATAAATACGCTCAGCTTCTTTAGGGCCAGTCAGCACCATGCCTTCGCCTTTGGCGTTAACACAGTCACGGGTCATGTAATACAGACCCAATACAACGTCCTGAGAAGGAACAATGATTGGCTCACCGTTCGCTGGAGACAGGATGTTGTTGGTAGACATCATCAGCGCACGCGCTTCGAGCTGGGCTTCCAGCGTCAGCGGTACGTGAACAGCCATCTGGTCACCATCGAAGTCGGCGTTATAGGCCGCACAAACCAGCGGGTGCAGCTGGATAGCTTTACCTTCGATCAGAACTGGCTCAAATGCCTGGATACCCAGACGGTGCAGCGTTGGTGCACGGTTCAGCAGTACCGGGTGTTCGCGGATAACTTCGTCCAGGATATCCCAAACGACAGCTTCTTCACGCTCAACCATTTTCTTAGCGGCTTTGATGGTGGTGGCCAGGCCACGCAGCTCCAGCTTGCCGTAGATGAACGGTTTGAACAGCTCCAGTGCCATTTTCTTCGGCAGACCGCACTGATGCAGACGCAGGTATGGACCTACGGTGATTACAGAACGACCGGAGTAGTCAACACGCTTACCGAGCAGGTTCTGACGGAAACGACCCTGCTTACCTTTGATCATGTCGGCCAAAGATTTCAGAGGACGTTTGTTAGAACCGGTGATCGCACGACCGCGACGACCGTTATCCAGCAGGGCATCTACCGCTTCCTGCAGCATACGTTTTTCGTTGCGTACGATGATGTCTGGCGCAGCCAGATCCAGCAGACGTTTCAGACGGTTGTTACGGTTGATAACGCGACGATACAGATCGTTCAGATCGGACGTTGCGAAACGACCACCATCCAGCGGAACCAGCGGACGCAGATCTGGCGGCAGAACCGGCAGAACGGTCAGGATCATCCACTCTGGTTTGTTACCAGACTGAACGAACGCTTCCAGCAGTTTGATACGCTTGGTCAGCTTTTTACGCTTGGTTTCGGAGTTGGTTTCGTTCAGCTCTTCACGCAGCTGCTCGCACTCCTGCTCCAGATCCATGCTCTTCAGCAGGGCCTGAATAGCTTCCGCACCCATCTTCGCGTCGAATTCGTCACCGAACTCTTCCAGCGCGTCCAGATACTGCTCTTCAGTCAGGATCTGATGACGTTCCAGGTTCGTCATCCCGCCTTCGATAACCACATAAGATTCGAAGTACAGTACACGTTCGATATCGCGCAGCGGCATATCCAGCAGCAGACCGATACGGGACGGCAGAGATTTCAGGAACCAGATGTGAGCAGTCGGAGACGCCAGCTCGATGTGGCCCATACGCTCACGGCGTACTTTGGTCTGGGTCACTTCAACGCCGCACTTCTCACAGATCACACCACGGTGTTTCAGGCGCTTGTACTTACCGCACAGGCACTCGTAATCTTTTACTGGCCCGAAAATACGTGCACAGAAAAGGCCGTCACGCTCAGGTTTGAACGTACGGTAGTTGATGGTTTCCGGCTTTTTAACTTCACCGAAAGACCATGAACGGATCATGTCTGGCGAAGCCAGAGCAATTTTGATCGCATCAAACTCTTCGGTTTTAGTTTGCGCTTTCAGAAACTTTAATAAGTCTTTCACGGATTTGCTCCCGTCGGAGTTAGCACACTCTGCTGTCGGGCGTTAACCCGACAGCAGTGACCTGTTTGAGCGAGAATTACTCGTCTTCCAGTTCGATGTTGATACCCAGCGAACGAATCTCTTTCAACAGTACGTTGAAGGATTCTGGCATGCCCGGCTCCATCTGATGGTTGCCGTCCACGATGTTTTTATACATCTTGGTACGACCGTTCACGTCATCAGACTTAACGGTGAGCATTTCCTGCAGGGTGTATGCTGCGCCGTATGCTTCCAGCGCCCACACTTCCATCTCCCCGAAGCGCTGACCACCGAACTGTGCCTTACCACCCAGCGGCTGCTGAGTAACCAGGCTGTAAGAACCGGTAGAACGAGCGTGCATCTTGTCGTCGACCAGGTGGTTCAGTTTCAGCATGTACATGTAACCAACGGTTACTGGACGCTCAAACTGTTCACCGGTACGGCCGTCAAACAGCGTAATCTGACCAGACGTTGGCAGACCACCCAGTTGCAGCAGCTCTTTAATTTCAGCTTCTTTTGCACCGTCGAATACCGGCGTTGCAATTGGCATACCTTTGCGCAGGTTCTCTGCCAGACGCAGCACTTCTTCATCGCTGAAGGTGTTCAGGTCGACTTTCTGACGCACGTCGGTACCCAGATCGTAGGCACGCTGGATGAATTCGCGCAGTTTCGCGACTTCCTGCTGCTGTTTCAGCATGGCGTTGATCTTGTCGCCGATACCTTTCGCAGCCATACCCAGGTGGGTTTCCAGAATCTGACCGATGTTCATACGAGACGGTACGCCCAGCGGGTTCAGTACGATATCTACCGGCGTACCGTTAGCATCGTGCGGCATATCTTCGATCGGGTTGATCTTAGAGATAACACCCTTGTTACCGTGACGACCTGCCATCTTATCACCAGGCTGGATCTGACGTTTAACGGCCAGATAGACCTTAACAATCTTCAGCACGCCTGGTGCCAGATCGTCGCCCTGAGTGATTTTGCGGCGTTTCGCTTCGAGTTTTTTCTCGAACTCGTGTTTCAGTTCGTCATACTGCTCAGCCAGCTGTTCCAGCTGATTTTGTTTCTCTTCGTCGGTCAGGCCCAGTTCCAGCCAGCGATCGCGTGGCAGTTTGTCGAGCTTCTCAGCTTCAACGCCACCGGCAACCAGCACCGCATAGATACGGCTGAACAGACCTGCTTCGAGGATCTGCAGTTCTTCAGACAGGTCTTTCTTAGCCTGTTTGAGCTGCATCTCTTCGATTTCCAGCGCACGCTTATCTTTCTCAACGCCGTCACGAGTGAAGACCTGAACGTCGATAACCGTACCGGAAACACCGTTTGGTACGCGCAGAGAAGAGTCTTTAACGTCAGACGCTTTCTCACCGAAGATTGCACGCAGCAGTTTCTCTTCTGGCGTCAGCTGGGTTTCACCTTTTGGCGTAACCTTACCAACCAGAATGTCGCCGCCGGTCACTTCCGCACCGATGTAAACAATACCGGATTCATCCAGCTTGGAGAGTGCAGCTTCACCCACGTTAGGGATGTCGGCAGTGATCTCTTCTGGCCCCAGCTTGGTGTCACGGGACACACAGGCCAGTTCCTGAATGTGGATGGTGGTGAAACGATCTTCCTGAACCACACGCTCGGAGACGAGGATGGAGTCTTCGAAGTTGTAACCGTTCCACGGCATGAACGCTACGCGCATGTTCTGACCGAGCGCCAGTTCACCGAGGTCGGTGGACGGACCGTCTGCCAGCACGTCGCCGCGCTCAACTGGCTCACCCAGAGATACGCAAGGCATCTGGTTGATACAGGTGTTCTGGTTAGAACGGGTGTATTTGGTCAGGTTGTAGATGTCGATACCCGCTTCGCCCGGATACATCTCGTCTTCGTTAACTTTGATAACGATACGGGATGCATCGACGTACTGAACGGTACCGCCACGCTTAGCAACTGCAGTAACACCGGAGTCAACGGCAACAGCACGTTCCATACCGGTACCAACCAGCGGCTTATCAGCGCGCAGAGTTGGAACGGCCTGACGTTGCATGTTCGCACCCATCAATGCACGGTTGGCGTCATCGTGTTCCAGGAACGGGATCAGAGACGCACCGACGGATACCACCTGCTGGGTGGATACGTCCATGTAGTCAACCTGGTCGCGGCTGAACAAGCTGGATTCGCCTTTGCTACGGCAGGTAACCAGATCTTCTACAAAGTGGCCTTCGTCATCCAGGTTGGAGTTCGCCTGAGCGATAACGTAGTTGCCTTCTTCGATAGCAGACAGGTAGTGAATTTCGTCGGTAACAACGCCGTCAGTCACTTTACGATACGGGGTCTCAAGGAAACCGTATTCGTTCGTCTGTGCGTACACGGACAGGGAGTTGATCAGACCGATGTTTGGACCTTCAGGCGTTTCGATTGGACACACGCGACCATAGTGAGTCGGGTGTACGTCTCGAACTTCAAAGCCTGCACGTTCACGGGTCAGACCGCCCGGGCCGAGTGCGGAGATACGACGTTTGTGCGTAATCTCAGACAGCGGGTTGTTCTGGTCCATAAACTGAGACAGCTGGCTGGAACCGAAGAACTCTTTCACTGCTGCAGAAATCGGCTTGGCGTTGATCATATCCTGAGGCATCAGGGTATCCAGATCGCCCAGTGACAGACGCTCTTTCACCGCACGCTCTACACGAACCAGGCCAACGCGGAACTGGTTTTCCGCCATTTCGCCTACGGAACGGATACGACGGTTGCCGAGGTGGTCGATATCGTCCACTTCGCCTTTGCCGTTACGGATATCGATGAGCTTCTTCATCACTTCGATGATGTCGTCTTTGCTCAGGATACCGGAACCTTCGATTTCGTCGCGCAGCAGAGAACGGTTGAACTTCATACGACCAACCGCGGACAGATCGTAGCGGTCTTCGGAGAAGAACAGGTTCTCGAACAGGCTTTCAGCCGCTTCGCGAGTTGGTGGCTCACCAGGACGCATCATGCGGTAGATTTCGACCAGCGCGCTCAGACGATCTGTGGTTGGGTCGACGCGTACAGTCTCAGAGATGTACGGACCGTGGTCCAGATCGTTGGTGAACAGCGTTTCGATACGTTTGTGGCCAGACTGGCTCAGCTTAGCCAGCAGATCCAGGCTCAGCTCCATGTTAGCCGGGCAGATCAGCTCGCCAGTTGATTCATCAACGTAATCTTTCGCGGCTACTTTTCCTGCAATGTATTCAACCGGAACTTCGATGTGTTTGATATCATCTTTTTCCAGCTGGCGGATGTGGCGCGCGGTGATACGGCGACCTTTTTCCACATACACTTTGCCGTCGGCTTCGATGTCGAACGACGCGGTCTCACCACGCAGACGTTCCGGCACCAGCTCCATCTGCAGCTTGTTGTCGCGGATTTCAAAGATCACTTTCTCAAAGAACAGGTCCAGGATCTGCTCAGTGGTATAGTTCAGTGCACGCAGAATGATGGTTGCAGGCAGTTTACGACGACGGTCGATACGGACAAACAGGTTGTCTTTTGGATCGAACTCGAAGTCCAGCCATGAACCACGGTAAGGAATGATGCGTGCGTTATACAGTACTTTACCGGAAGAGTGTGTTTTACCTTTATCGCTGTCGAAGAAGACGCCCGGGCTACGATGCAGCTGGGAAACGATAACACGCTCAGTACCGTTGATGACGAAAGTACCGTTGTCTGTCATGAGTGGAATCTCACCCATGTAGACTTCTTGTTCTTTAATGTCTTTTACGGTGCCTTCCGGCGCTTCGCGCTCGTAGATCACCAGACGCAGTTTTACGCGCAGCGGTGCGGAATAGGTCACGCCACGGATCTGACATTCCTGAACGTCAAACACCGGTTCGCCAAGGCGGTAGCTGACGTACTGCAGCTCGGAGTTACCGCTGTAGCTCTGAATCGGGAACACGGAACGGAAGGCTGCTTCCAGACCGTACTGCCCTTCAGGATCTTGCTCGATAAACTTCTGGAACGAGTCAAGCTGGATAGAAAGGAGATATGGAATGTCCAGAACTTGTGGACGTTTACCAAAATCCTTACGAATACGTTTTTTCTCGGTATAGGAGTAAACCATAGGGTTCCTCAGCTCGCTGACAAGTCGACCCATCTGTCCGACGAAGGGACAGTTTGTGCAACACCATTTTGTGGACCGGAAAATTGAATACTTTCCGCAATACCTGTTGCTATCACGCTTAAACCATTTCATTGCGATTTACACAGAGCGAGCACCCTGTCGCAGTATATTAAGTCGTCGATAGAAACAAGCATTGTCAGGACAATCAGCAGTCAAACAGTGTGAAATGCTACTGATGCCTTACAGCGCAAAAAGGCTGGTGACTAAAAAGTCACCAGCCATCAGCCTAATTGCTTAGGCTGCAACCAGAAAAGTTGGCTTATTTAACTTCAACTTCAGCGCCAGCTTCTTCCAGAGATTTTTTCAGTGCTTCTGCGTCGTCTTTGCTCACGCCTTCTTTCAGCGCAGCTGGAGCAGATTCTACCAGGTCTTTAGCTTCTTTCAGACCCAGGCCAGTTGCGCCACGTACTGCTTTGATAACAGCAACTTTGTTCGCGCCAGCAGCTTTCAGAATTACGTCGAATTCAGTTTTTTCTTCAGCAGCTTCAGCCGGGCCAGCAGCTACAGCTACAGCAGCAGCAGCAGAAACACCGAATTTTTCTTCCATTGCAGAAACCAGCTCTACAACGTCCATTACGGACATAGCTGCTACTGCTTCAATGATTTGATCTTTAGTGATAGACATTTAAATTGTTCCTGAAAATCAGAATAAGTTTATACGTAAGCAAATGCTTTATAAAGATAACTGCGATTAAGCAGCTTCTTTCGCATCGCGTACAGCAGCCAGAGTGCGAACCAGTTTGCCAGCCGCAGCTTCTTTCATGGTTGCCATCAGGCGTGCAATTGCTTCTTCGTAGGTCGGCAGGGTTGCCAGGCGATCGATTTGCGATGCCGGGATCAACTCACCTTCAAAGGCTGCAGCTTTGACCTCAAATTTTGCATTCGCTTTCGCGAACTCTTTGAACAGACGAGCAGCAGCGCCCGGGTGTTCCATAGAGTATGCAATCAGGGTCGGACCAACAAACGTGTCTTTCAGGCACTCGAACTGAGTACCTTCAACTACGCGGCGCAGCAGGGTGTTACGAACAACACGCATGTATACGCCAGCTTCACGACCTGCTTTACGCAGTTCAGTCATTTTGTCTACAGTAACGCCACGGGAATCCGCAACTACTGCAGACAGCGCGCCTTTGGCTACTTCGCTGACTTCAGCAACAATCGCTTGTTTGTCTTGAAGATTTAAAGCCATTAGCTTTGCTCCTGGATGTTTGCCGGAACTCATGTTCCGGAACTCACTTCACTCTTCCCAACGGAAAGAGCGTCTTAATACGGTGAGCAGAAACAAGCCAGAGTATTAAAAATAATCTTAGCGTTCTGTCACCGTCTACGCAGGGGATTAAGTCTCTTTCGAGACACCTGCGGTCTTCGACGGAGGCCTGGATAGGCCAGGCTCCAACGAACAATTCTTTTAGCCGCTAACTTTCGTTAGCAAACGTGGGGGTAAGATTGTAGACAAAATCACCGCCCACGTAAAGGCATTAGTTTGCAGCAGCGCTCAGGCCAGCCTGGTCAACTGCAACACCTGCACCCATGGTGGTGGAGATGCTAACTTTCTTGATGTACACGCCTTTCGCCTGAGTTGGTTTTGCTTTTTTCAGCGCAACCAGCAGAGCTTCCAGGTTTTCTTTCAGTTTGTCAGCGTCAAAGTCCACTTTACCGATGGTGGTGTGGATGATGCCGTTTTTGTCGTTACGATAACGAACCTGACCTGCTTTAGCGTTCTTAACCGCTTCAGCAACGTTAGGCGTTACAGTACCCACTTTCGGGTTTGGCATCAGGCCGCGTGGACCCAGAACCTGGCCCAGCTGGCCAACAACGCGCATTGCATCTGGAGATGCGATAACAACGTCAAAGTTCATTTCGCCTTTCTTGATCTGATCAGCCAGATCTTCCATACCTACCAGTTCAGCGCCGGCAGCTTTAGCAGCTTCAGCGTTTGCACCCTGAGCAAATACAGCTACGCGAACGGAACGGCCAGTACCGTGTGGCAGTACAGTTGCGCCACGAACGTTCTGATCGGATTTACGAGCGTCGATGCCCAGGTTAACGGCAACGTCAACGCTTTCAACGAACTTAGCAGTTGCCAGTTCTTTCAGCAGAGCGATAGCTTCGTTGATGTCGTACTGTTTGGTCGCATCAACTTTGTCACGGATCACGGACATGCGCTTGGTCAGTTTAGCCATTTCTTAGTCCTCCACTACCAGGCCCATGGAACGTGCAGTACCTTCGATGGAGCGAGTCATCGCTTCAATGTCGGCACCAGTCATGTCGGCAGCTTTGGTCTGCGCGATTTCCTGCAGCTGAGCGCGGGAAATTTTACCCACTTTGTCTTTGTTCGGTTTACCGGAACCAGACTTGATACCAGCCGCTTTCTTCAGCAGAACTGCTGCTGGAGGGGTTTTGGTAACGAAAGTGAAAGAACGGTCAGCGTAAACAGTGATTACGACTGGGATTGGCAGACCTTTTTCCAGGGATTCAGTTTTTGCGTTGAACGCTTTACAGAATTCCATGATGTTCACACCCTGCTGACCCAGAGCTGGACCAACTGGTGGACTTGGGTTCGCCATACCAGCTGCAACCTGCAGCTTGACGTAGGCTTGTACTTTCTTAGCCATTCTAAAATCCTCTGATTGGGTAATAGCGCCTCAGGGAGGCTCCCCGTGAATAAAATTCGTTTTACGGGCCGAGACCCATAAAAACAAAAGGCGCGAAATTGTATTCCAATCCCGCGCCTTGTGCAACGATTAAATCGTCGCTTTTTTGATCGCTGCTTAGGCTTTTTCTACCTGGGCAAAGTCCAGTTCTACCGGGGTCGCACGACCGAAGATAGAAACAGAAACTTTCAGGCGGGACTTCTCGTAGTCCACTTCTTCAACCACGCCATTAAAGTCAGCAAACGGACCGTCATTAACACGAACCATTTCACCCGGTTCAAACAGCGTTTTCGGACGCGGCTTATCACCCACCTGCTGCAGGCGGTTCATAATCGCATCAACTTCTTTGTCGCTGATTGGCGCCGGACGGTCAGACGTGCCGCCGATAAAGCCCATCACGCGCGGTACGCTGCGCACCAGGTGCCAGCTCGCGTCGTTCATAACCATCTGAACCAGCACGTAACCCGGGAAGAATTTGCGCTCGCTTTTGCGACGCTGGCCGCCACGGATCTCAACCACTTCTTCGGTCGGAACCATAACTTCGCCAAACAACTCTTCCATGTTGTGTAATTTGATATGCTCACGCAGCGACGTTGCTACGCGGCCTTCAAAACCGGAAAACGCCTGAACGACGTACCAGCGCTTTTTAGGGGCTTCAGACATCTCAGAACCTCAGGCCAGTGATAAAGGATACCAGGCGAACCAGAATACCATCCAGTCCCCACAGGATCAGTGACATTACAGCGGTAACCGCCGCTACGATCAGCGTGGTGTGCAATGTTTCCTGGCGAGTCGGCCAAATTACCTTGCGGACTTCGGTACGCGCTTCGCGAGCAAAAGCGACAGTCGCTTTGCCTTTCGTCGTCAACAGCGCGACACCACCCGCTGCAGCAATCAGAATTACCACTGCAAGCGCGCGTAGCGGCAGCATAATGTCACGATAAAGGTAGTTGCCGACAATCGCTACGATCAGCAGAACGGCTACTACTACCCATTTCATCGCTTCCAGGCCGCGCCCGCTCCCTTGAGCTTCGGTATTCGCACTCATAAACCAACCTGTCAGAAGTATTCTACAAACATTTTCACCCCGCGATCGCGAGGCAAACCAAATCGAAATGCTAATTCGCTTTTCGGATTATACGCTCTCTGCAGAGCCTGTCTCAGCAATGATTATGACAAAAATAATCACTGATGAGCCAGGTTCTGGCGTGAAAGCGTGCAAAAAGGGCATCAAATGATGCCCTTTTATTGCGCATTGCGTCAAATGTTATCAGCAATTAGCCGAGAACTTTAGCAACCACGCCCGCGCCAACGGTACGGCCACCTTCACGGATTGCGAAACGCAGACCGTCGTCCATCGCGATTGGGTGGATCAGAGTCACAACCATCTTGATGTTGTCGCCTGGCATTACCATCTCTACGCCTTCTGGCAGTTCGATGGTACCGGTCACGTCAGTAGTACGGAAGTAGAACTGTGGACGGTAGCCTTTGAAGAACGGAGTATGACGGCCGCCTTCGTCTTTGGACAGGATGTACACTTCAGATTCGAACTTGGTGTGTGGCTTGATTGAGCCTGGCTTCGCCAGAACCTGACCACGTTCGATTTCTTCACGTTTGATACCACGCAGCAGAACACCAACGTTCTCACCAGCACGGCCTTCGTCCAGCAGTTTGCGGAACATTTCAACGCCAGTACAGGTAGACTTCGCAGTCTCTTTGATACCAACGATTTCAACTTCTTCACCAACTTTGATGATACCGCGCTCTACACGACCGGTAACAACGGTACCACGACCGGAGATGGAGAATACGTCTTCGATTGGCAGCAGGAATGGCTTGTCAATCGCACGCTCTGGTTCTGGGATGTAAGAATCCAGGTAGCCAGCCAGTTCGATGATTTTCGCTTCCCACTCTGCTTCGCCTTCCAGCGCTTTCAGCGCGGAACCACGAACGATTGGAGTGTCGTCGCCCGGGAAATCGTACTGAGACAGCAGTTCACGAACTTCCATCTCTACCAGTTCCAGCAGCTCTTCGTCATCAACCATGTCGCATTTGTTCAGGAACACGATGATGAAAGGAACGCCTACCTGACGACCCAGCAGGATGTGCTCACGAGTCTGAGGCATTGGGCCGTCAGTCGCAGCAACAACCAGGATCGCGCCGTCCATCTGCGCAGCACCGGTGATCATGTTTTTAACATAGTCGGCGTGGCCTGGGCAGTCTACGTGTGCGTAGTGGCGAGTCGGGGTGTCGTACTCAACGTGAGAGGTGTTGATGGTGATACCACGAGCTTTTTCTTCTGGTGCGTTATCGATCTGGTCGAATGCACGAGCAGAACCACCGTAGGTTTTTGCCAGAACGGTAGTGATTGCAGCGGTCAGCGTTGTTTTACCATGGTCAACGTGGCCGATAGTACCGACGTTAACGTGCGGTTTTGTACGTTCAAACTTTTCTTTAGACATCGATTGTCCCTCTAAGACACGGATAAATCGGTGATATCACCACATCAACCAGGCGAAATGCCTGAATTGTTGAATACAGTAAAATTGAAACAGAGAGAAACGGGAAGGAGAAGTGAAGTGGTGCTGATACCCAGAGTCGAACTGGGGACCTCACCCTTACCAAGGGTGCGCTCTACCAACTGAGCCATATCAGCACGTATTGGAGCGGGCAGCGGGAATCGAACCCGCATCATCAGCTTGGAAGGCTGAGGTAATAGCCATTATACGATGCCCGCATCCTGAAACTCGGCTACCCAGTTCTTTCTGTAACAAAAAAAGAGATTTCTCTCTTTTTCAGTTTGAGCTGGCTAATTTTTCCAACCAGCTCCGGCGGCATTTACGCTGCCAGAAAGTGGTGGTGGGGGAAGGATTCGAACCTTCGAAGTCTGTGACGGCAGATTTACAGTCTGCTCCCTTTGGCCGCTCGGGAACCCCACCGGACTTGATGGTGCCGACTACCGGAATCGAACTGGTGACCTACTGATTACAAGTCAGTTGCTCTACCTACTGAGCTAAGTCGGCATCAAGTAGCGCGCATTCTATGGATACCTGCGCGGTCATGCAACTAAAAATTTGCATAAAACGTTCTTTCGCTCACATTTTATGCGAACGCAGCGCTAAGCGATGTAAAAGTAGCCATTGCGGGTCAAATAATCAACATAGATGCGTGATTTACACCGCATACACCGTAGCGTGACGGCTTCCGCGTAACGCAGCGCTTTCCATCTTTTTTCTTATTATTCCCGCCATCTGGTGTTAACCTCCTGCCCATTGTCCAAAATTAACTGTGTGATGAGCCACGTCCCGGCAGCATAGCGCTGGCTCACTGAAGCATGCTTATGAGCAAAAAAGAGCAAACGTTAATGACGCCTTATCTTCACTTTAACCGCAGCCAGTGGGCTGCCCTGCGTGATTCCGTCCCTATGACGCTGACGGAAGGTGAAATCGCACGGTTAAAAGGGATAAACGAAGATCTGTCCCTGGAAGAGGTGGCAGAAATTTATCTCCCCCTCTCTCGCTTGCTTAACTTCTATATCAGCTCCAACCTGCGCCGTCAGGCGGTGCTGGAGCAGTTCCTCGGCACGAACGGTCAACGCATTCCTTATATCATTAGCATTGCGGGCAGCGTGGCCGTGGGTAAAAGCACCACCGCACGCGTATTGCAGGCGCTATTGAGCCGCTGGCCGGAACACCGCAGCGTTGAGCTGATCACGACTGACGGCTTCCTGCACCCGAACGAGGTATTAAAAGAACGCGGGCTGATGAAGAAGAAGGGCTTCCCGCTCTCTTATGATATGCACCGTCTGGTGAAATTTGTCTCTGACCTGAAATCTGGCGTGCCGCACGTCACGGCGCCGGTCTATTCACACCTGATTTACGACCGCATCCCGGATGGGGATAAAACGGTAGTTCAGCCGGATATCCTGATTCTGGAAGGTTTGAACGTGCTGCAAAGCGGAATGGATTATCCACACGACCCGCATCATGTGTTCGTTTCGGATTTCGTCGATTTCTCAATCTATGTTGATGCGCCGGAAGACCTGCTGCAGAACTGGTATATCAACCGCTTCCTGAAGTTCCGCGAAGGGGCATTCACCGACCCTGACTCCTATTTCCACCACTACGCCCAGCTTTCTGAAGAAGAAGCGATCAATGTGGCGACGGGGCTGTGGAATGAGATCAACTACGTTAACCTCAAAGAGAACATTCTGCCGACGCGCGAGCGCGCGAGCCTGATCCTCACCAAGAGCGAGAAGCACGCCGTCGACCAGATTCGCCTGCGAAAATAGTCAGGCAGACATAAAAAAACCGGCTTAGCGCCGGTTTTTTTTCGTTATGCGTGTGGCTTCTCGCCATTTTCATCCTGATCGACCGCGAAGCAGGCAACCAGCTGACCGCCATAATCCTTCAGCTGCGGCTGCAGCTGGGTGCAAGGACCAAAGCGGCGGCTGCAGCGCGCGTTGAAGGCACACCCCGGTGGCGGATTCAGCGGGCTGGGCAGTTCCCCCGTCAGCTTAATGCGCTCGCGACGATCGTCCGGGTTCAGACGCGGCGTCGCAGACAGCAGCGCCTGGGTGTACGGATGACGAGGATTATTAAAGATCTGGTCTTTGCTCCCCTTCTCCACGCAGCGCCCCAGGTACATCACCATCACTTCATCGGCAATATGCTCCACCACCGACAGGTCGTGGGAGATGAACACATAAGAGAGCCCCAGTTCCTGCTGGAGATCCATCATCAGGTTCAGCACCTGCGCGCGCACGGAGACGTCGAGCGCCGAAACCGGCTCATCGGCAATCACCACGTCCGGATCGAGCATCAGCCCGCGGGCGATGGCGATACGCTGACGCTGCCCGCCGGAGAACATATGCGGGTAGCGGTCGTAATGCTCGGTTTTGAGGCCGACCTTCGCCATCATCGCCAGCGCTTTTTCACGGCGCTGCTCTTTGCTCAGATTGCTGTTAATCAGCAGGGGCTCTTCCAGAATCTGTCCCACTTTTTTACGCGGGTTCAGAGAACCGTACGGGTTCTGGAACACAATCTGGATTTTCTGACGACGCAGCTTCTGCGCCTGCGGATCGTGCTTGAGCAGATCCTGCCCCTGATAATAGAGCTCACCGCCGGTCGGCACTTCAATCATCGTCAGCAGGCGGCCCAGCGTGGATTTACCACAGCCTGACTCCCCCACTACCGCCAGCGTTTTACCGCGTTCGAGGGTAAATGACACGCCGTCCAGCGCTTTCACCAGGCGTTCGGGGGCAAAAATCCCCTTCTTCACCGGGTAGTGTTTTTTCAGGTCGATGGCCTGCAACAGCGGCTGCTGCGTGGTGGCCTGTTGCGTACTCATAGTGTTGGCCTCCCGGCATCATCGAGTGGGTAGTGACATTTCGACTGACGACCGTCAGCAAGCTGGTTCAGCTCTGGCTCTTCCGCCCGGCACTTATCCGTCGCGTACGGGCAACGCGGGTTCAGCAGACAGCCCTGCGGTCGGTCATATTTACCCGGAACCACGCCCGGCAGCGAGGCCAGGCGCGCTTTGTCCTGCGCAAACTCCGGCAGCGCACGCAGCAGAGCCTGGGTATACGGGTGACGCGGCGCGCGGAAGATATCGTGCGAATTCCCGGTCTCGACCACCTGGCCGGCATACATCACGATGATTTTATGCGCGGCTTCGGCCACCAGCGCCAGATCGTGCGTAATCAGCACCAGCGCCATGTTCTCTTTCTGCTGCAGCTCCAGCAGCAGCTCGATGATTTGCGCCTGAATGGTCACATCCAGCGCCGTTGTCGGTTCATCCGCAATCAGCAGCTTTGGTCGACAGGCAATCGCCATGGCGATCATCACGCGCTGGCTCATCCCACCGGAAAGCTGGTGCGGGTAAACGTCCAGCCGCGATGCCGGGTCAGGAATACCGACCTGGTTCAGCAGGTCGATCGCCCGCTGGCGACGGGTTTTCTTGTTACCGCCCTGGTGCACCTTAATCGCTTCCATAATCTGGAAACCGACCGTGTAGCACGGGTTCAGGCTGGTCATCGGGTCCTGGAAGATCATCGCCACTTCGGCGCCCACCAGCTGGCGGCGCTGTTTCTCAGAAATGCGCTTCAGGTCCTGACCGTTGAACTGCAGGTTTTCCGCCATCACGCGGCCCGGGTAATCAATCAGCCCCATGATGGCCAGTGAACTCACCGACTTACCGGAACCGGACTCCCCGACAATGCCTACCACTTCGCCCTGATTTACGCTGTAGCTGATGCGGTCCACGGCGCGAAACGGGGTGCCTTCGTCGCCGAAGTGCACCGATAATTTATCTACATTTAATAACGCCATCTCGTGCCTCTTACTGCTTCAGTTTGGGATCAAGCGCATCACGCAAACCATCACCCATCAGGTTAAATGCCAGCACCGTCAGCAGGATTGCCAGACCCGGGAAGGTGACAACCCACCAGGCGCTTTGTGCGAACTGCAACACGTCGGAGAGCATGGTGCCCCACTCCGGTGTTGGCGGCTGCGCACCCATGCCCAGGAAGCCAAGAGCGGCCATATCAAGAATGGCGTTAGAAAAACCGAGCGACGCCTGAACGATCAGCGGCGCAAGGCAGTTCGGGAAGATATTGACGAACATCTGGCGCATCGCACCCGCACCCGCCACGCGAGACGCGGTGACGTAGTCGCGGTTCACTTCCACCAGCACCGCCGCACGGGTTAGACGCACGTAGTGGGGAAGCGCCACGAAGGTCAGCGCCAGAGCGGCGTTACCGATCGACGGCCCAAAGATCGCCACCAGCACCAGGGCCAGCAGCAGGCTTGGCAGCGCCAGCATGATGTCGACGATGCGCATAATGATGTTATCAACGATGCCGCCGAAGTAACCGGCAACCAGGCCGAGGATGATCCCCATAATCAGGGAGAGCACCACCACCAGACAGCCAACCAGCAGCGACAGACGCGCGCCGTACATCAGACGCGACAGCACGTCGCGGCCCACATCATCGGTACCCAACAGGTGCGCCAGACTGCCGCCTTCCTGCCATGCAGGAGGTGCCAGCAGCGCATCGCGGAACTGATCCGCCGGGTTATACGGCGCCAGAAAGTTCGCGAACACCGCAATCAGAATCATGATGGCGACATACACCAGCCCGACTACCGCGCCTTTATTGCGCTTGAAGTAGTGCCAGAACTCCTGCAGCGGCGTCATTGGAACCGGTGCAGCAACAGCTTTGTTTTCAGAAACCTGTGACATGATGGCCCCTTACTTCTTATGACGAATACGCGGGTTCACCACGCCGTACAGCAAATCGACCAGCAGGTTGACGAGGATAATCATCGTCGCGACCAGCAGCACCCCGCCCTGCACCACCGGATAGTCACGGCGCTGCAGCGCATCTATCAGCCAGCGTCCGAGGCCCGGCCAGGAGAAGATGGTTTCCGTCAGGATCGCCCCCGCCAGCAGCGTACCCACCTGGAGGCCGATAACGGTCACCACCGGCAGCATGGCGTTACGCAGCGCGTGGACGATGATGACGCGCATGCGGGTTAACCCTTTGGCGCGCGCGGTACGGATGTAATCTTCGCCCAGCACTTCCAGCATGGAGGAACGGGTCATACGCACGATCACCGCCAGAGGAATGGTGCCCAGCACCATGGCAGGCAGGATCATGTGCGCGACGGCATCAATGAAGTTGCCCTCCTCGCCCCAGATGGCCGTGTCGATCAGCATAAAGCCGGTTAACGGATTGGTATCATCAAGGAAGACCATATCGCTGACGCGCCCGGAGACCGGCGTCAGGTTCAATTGCACCGAGACCAGCATGATCAGCATCATGCCCCACCAGAAGATAGGCATGGAGTAGCCGGTCAGCGCCAAACCCACGGCGGTATGATCAAAAATAGAGCCACGCTTAACGGCAGCCAGTACCCCAACAGGAATACCCACCGCAGTGGCAAAAATCATGGCGCAGATGCCAAGCTCCAGCGTCGCTTTAAAACGCGGCACGAACTCGTCCCACACCGGAAGACGGCTTTTTAACGAAATCCCCAAGTCACCGTGCATCACGCCCCAGATATAGTGGAGGTACTGCTGCCACATCGGCTTATCGAGGCCGAGTTCGGCCAGCAGCTGCGCATGACGTTCAGGGGAGATACCACGCTCGCCCGCCATAATCATTACCGGGTCGCCGGGGATCATATGGACGAAGGCAAAAGTGAGAAGGGTGATACCGATAAACGTCGGGATAACAAGTCCCAGACGTCGGAGGATGAACTGCAACATAACCCGGATTCTCTCTGATGACGCACGACCAGTGGCGTGACGTCTGTATTGCTCACAAATGTAAATTCCCTCTCCCGTGGGGAGAGGGTTAGGGTGAGGGGATGCATGCACGCCCCTCACCCCTGCCCTCTCCCAGAGGGAGAGGGAGAACACCCTACTTATTATTCAACCGATACGTTTTCAAAGTGGTGTTTGCCCAGTGGATCAACCACGTAGCCCTTCACTTCTTTACGCACTGGCTCATACACGGTGGAGTGAGCAACAATCAGCGCCGGAGCCTGATCGTGCATAACAACCTGAGCCTGCTTGTAGAGTTCAATACGTTTGTTGTGATCGTCGGTCGCACGCGCCGGCTGGATCAGGTCTTCAAACGGCTTGTAGCACCAGCGAGAGTAGTTAGAGCCGTCTTTTGCCGCCGCACAGCTGAACAGGGTGGCGAAGAAGTTGTCCGGATCCCCGTTGTCACCGGTCCAGCCCATCATCACCGCCTGGTGCTCACCCGCTTTGGCGCGCTTCAGATACTCGCCCCACTCGTAGGTCACAATCTTGGCCTGAACGCCAATTTTCGCCCAGTCAGCCTGGACCATTTCCGCCATACGGCGTGCGTTCGGGTTGTACGGACGCTGTACCGGCATCGCCCACAGCTCGACGGTAAAGCCTTTATCCTGGCCTGCTTCTTTCAGCAGCGCTTTCGCTTTCTCAGGATCGTAGGAGTAGTCCTTAACGTCGTCGTTATAGCCCCACATGGTTGGTGGGATCAGGTTCTTGGCAGCAACGCCCGCGCCCTGATAAACGGCCTTGATGATCGCTTCTTTGTTCACCGCGTAGGTCAGCGCCTGACGCACTTTCACGTCATCAAACGGTTTCTTCTCGGTGTTGAAGGAGAGATAACCCACGTTCAGGCCCGCCTGCTCCATCAGGTTGATATTCTTGTCCTGCTTCATGCGCGCGATGTCAGCCGGGTTTGGATACGGCATAACCTGACATTCGTTTTTCTGCAGTTTAGCGTAACGCACGGACGCATCAGGCGTGATGGAGAAGACCAGACGGTCGATCTGCGGCTTGGTGCCCCAGTAGCCCGGGAAGGCTTTATACAGAATACGGGAGTCTTTCTGGTACTGCAGCAGCTGGAACGGGCCGGTACCGATTGGGTTCAGATCCACTTTTTCCGGCGTGCCGGCTTTCAGCATATTGTCCGCATACTCTTTAGAGAGAATAGAGGCGAAGTCCATGGCCAGGTCAGCCAGGAATGGCGCTTCCGGACGGGTCAGCACGAACTGAACGGTTTTGTCGTCCACTTTTTTCACTTCGGCGATCAGGTCCGGCAGACCCATCCCTTCGAAGTATTCGTAGCTGCCGCCAGACACTTTGTGGTACGGGTTCTGGGCGTTTTTCTGACGGTCGAAGGAGAACACAACGTCGTCGGCGTTAAAGTCGCGCGTTGGTTTGAATTCTTTGCTGTCCTGCCACTTCACGCCCTGGCGCAGGTGGAAGGTATAGGTTTTACCGTCTTCGCTGATGTCCCACTTCTCGGCCAGACCCGGAATCACTTCCGTGGTGCCGGTTTTGAATTCAACCAGACGGTTATAGATCGGTACAGAGCTTGCGTCGTAAGTCGTACCAGAGGTAAAGAGCTGTGGGTTAAAGCCTTCCGGCGAGCCTTCAGAACAGTAAACCAGGGTTTTTGCCTGTACGCTTGCTGCCACGGTCATAGCCACCAGGCTCAGACCAAGCTTCAGCATCCCTGACTTCTTCAAGGAAATACTCATTATTCTGCTCCAATGTGATGTTTTGCTTTGTTGTGTTACGCCGCCAGACCTTTATTTATTTTTTACCCGGTCCGGTCGGAGGTGCCCGAAGGCGTTAAAGGGATGGAGAATCCTTTCAGAAGAGCGTTTGAGTTGCAGCGCAGATCGTCCCTGAAATGCCCCTCATGCCCTACAATCTGTCAACAGAATGTGAAAACGTCAATACAGGTGACGGGGATTTGCGCCGAGTGTGAGAAACCGCAAACAAAGATTAAAAAAACCCTGAACGCCAGTTTTCAGCAGGGAAATTTATGCTACTCGCCAACCTCCAGCACAAATATCTTCATATTTCGCAACAATCAGTGATTAACTTTTATTCAGAATGGGTAAATTTTCTTGCAGAATGGTGATTATCTGAGCACTAAATACCGCGAACGTTAAAACGCACAGCGAAAAATGCTGAGGTTATCCATAAGCAACGCGAAAAAAGATCAATCTATATATAAAAAAATACAATGGATTATGTCACAAAATCGTTAACACGCAGGGAGAAGCGGGGATAAAGGGCGTTTTGCTGAATCAGGATAAGTAAGCCGTTAATGCAAAAAGGGCTAACCTTGCGGTTAGCCCTTTTCAGAATTTGGTCGGCGAGAGAGGATTCGAACCTCCGACCCACTGGTCCCAAACCAGTTGCGCTACCAAGCTGCGCTACTCGCCGAATGCGGAGCGCATCTTACTGCTGAGGTGCGCCCCCGTCAATCCCTTATTTTCAAAAAGCCATTCAACTGGCGATATTCTCGCCAGAGCAGCTACTGCGCGGCTTTTGCGGTGTTATCAGGGAGTTTACACCAGTTGTTGTTTTCGTTAATCCCACCGTTCGGTGAGGTATAGCCGAGACAACCCATAATGGTGTCGTACAGCTCAACGTGACGGCGCGGTACCTTGATTTCTGCCTGCTGTTTCAGATGGGCAAACATTTTGGCTTTGTCTGGGTTCTCCAGGTACTTATCGGACATCCACATGATCATCGGCACGCGGAACTGCTCCGGCGGCGCCAGCTTGCGCGGCGTACCGTGCAGGTGCTCTTTCTCGTTGATGGACTCACCGTGGTCCGCGGCGTAGATAACAATCGCTTTTTTATCACGCAGCTGGTCGATTACGCGGCTCAGGAACGTATCCACATACAGAACGGAGTTATCGTAGGCGTTGATCAGCTCCTGCTTGCTGCAGTTTTTATTAATGCCAACGCACTCCGGTTTCCACTTCGCGAAATCGCGGGTATAGCGCTGGTAATAGCTGTAGTGCGACCCTTTGGTATGAAGAATGACAAGATGCTTACCTTTCGGATGGTTTTTCAGCGACTGCTCCATCTCGGAGAGCAGCAGCATGTCATCAACGTTCTTTCCACGGTTACGCGGTTCGGCGCCAATCTGCTCACGATAGGCAATGTTATCCGCCATGGTGTTGGTGTAGAACCACATTTCACTTTGCATGGCGAACAGATCGGAGCTAAATCCAAGCTGCTTCAGAACCGCAAATACGTTTTGCTCTTTAAGGGTACGCTGCGGGTTATCGCTCGCCCCGCCTTCACGCACAAACATACAGCGCAGCGAGAGCTTCGTGGCGGTATCGCAGGAATAGCCGCGGTAAGCCACCAGATTCTTTTCCTGCGCCAGTTTCGGGGTGGTATCACGGTCATAACCGAGCATACCCATATGATCCCAGCGCGTCGTTTCGCCGATGACAAAGACCACATAAGTATCATCCAGCCCGTCAGCCGGCGCCTGGTAGGTGAACTTTTTGGTCGGGTTAATCAGCGATTTCACATCGCTGGATTCGTCCGCCTGTGCCCAAGCGTAAAGACCTAACGCGGACAGCCAGTTGGACGGCAGATACGAGTTAGCCACCACGCCGCCATAGCTTGGCATATCTACGCCCGTCGCTTTTTCGATCCGTTTTTGCTGTTTTTCCATCAGGCGAATCGGCGCCCACACCAGCAGGCCCGCCAGCAGAACGACGGCGATATTGCGGATGCGCTGTCCCCGGGTACGCAACTGGCGTAACAGGGTATAGCGGCAGGTATTACTCCAGATAAAGAAGAGCGGGATCAGGCAGGTCAAAATCGTCCACATGATGAACCCTTGACCCACCACCTCTTTCGAGAGGTCGATATCCGTGGTCATCACCGAGGCAACAATACCGTAGCCAATGACCACGTTCATGAATGTCATGTAATAGCTTGCGGCGGCAGAAATAATCACCACCAGCGAGGCCAGAATTTGCCATGTACGACGCCCAAACAGAGAGAGCAGGCGTAACAGGAAGAAGGTTGCCAGGATAGAGCCAAACACTTCAATGGCGGCAAAAATTCCATTTCTTACGGTGAGGTGTTCAAAATAACCTTCCACGCGTCTGAACAGTACCGCGCCATTCAGAAACAAACCGATATAGACAGCCAGCATCAGACATAATCTTTGCTGGGTAAGAGACCTAATATATTTCATGCAAACAACCCTGGGGGAAGGGGTATAAAGACCCGCCGAATCTCATCGAGAAAGCAGACAGAGTAAGTAGATGCGAGAGAAACCGTTATCAGAAACGTCCACAAGCGCGATAAGTAGACCACAGCGGGGAAAAAAAGTGGCAACAGAGAGTGTGATCGATGAAGATTTTTACAAAATAACAGGTCTGGCAGCGATGCGGAGATAAAAAAAGAGGCCCGGCGGCCTCTTTTTATCGAATCATGCGTGCGCTTCTTTATACACTTCACGCTGCGGCTGACGGATAGTCGTGGACAGCGCCAGCGAAATAATCAGCAGGGCAAAGATCACGCAGAAGGTGACATAGAACCCGCCAAACAGCGAGGCAATCAGCGAACCGCAAATACTGCCGATACCGAAGCCGAGATAAATGACGCCGTAGTTTTTCGCCAGGTTATTCAGGCCGAAGAACTCGCTCACCAGCGACGGGAAGACGGTAATGGTGCCGCCGAAGTTAAAGGCCACGCAGGCAATCGCGGCAAAGAAGGTTGCTTCATTCAGCGGTGCAAACAGCAGGGCCGCCATTCCCACCAGCGAAACCACCTGCCCAATCGTAATCACGCGGATGCGGGCAATTTTGTCAGACAGAATACCGAGCACCAGACGGCCCGAGAGGTTAGCGATGGAGATGACCGTCACCGCATTCGCCGCCGTCGCGGCATCCAGTTTTACCATCCCCTGCGCGATATCTTTTGCCACGCCGATAACATACAGACCGCTCATGCAGGCTGTCAGGAACATCACCGCCAGCATCCAGTACTGCGGTTTACGCATGGACTGTGCGAGGGTGAAATCGTTCTCCACCACGCCGTTAACGGATTTCACTTCCTGCTGCGGCGCATCTTTCATCAGCGTGGCGCCAAACAGAATCATCACCAGGACGATCGCCCCCCAGATCATGAACGTTTTTTCGAGGCCAACGGACGCCAGCAGTTGAGAGTCGATAAATTTAAAGCCGAGGCTGCCCAGGCCATAGGAGCCGATAGCAAACGCGGAGATTAAGCCTTTACGCTCCGGGAACCACTTCACGCAGTTCGACAGCGTCAGCAGGTAACCTGCACCGTCTGCCAGACCCACCAGCACGCCGGCGCTCAGCCACAGCATCATCAGGTTGCTGGAATGCGCCGTCAGGAAAAAGCCCAGGCCCAGCAGTATGCCGGACGCCATGGTCACGCGCTTCACGCCGAAACGTTCCTGCAGCTTGCCCGCGACGGAAGACGAAATCGCCAGACCCAGGCTCAGCAGGCCGAAGGAAAACGCGACCTGGCTGACCGGGGCGCCGAGTTTGTCAGAAAGCGCGCTGTTAAACAGGCTCCAGGTATAGACCGATCCCAGCGCGAACTGGGTGACGATGGTGCCGAAGAGCGTGAGCCAGCGCGTACGGTTATAGGTTAATGTGTTCATGGCCGTTGTCCTGCAACAGAAATTAAGGGAATTCGCTGAGGACAACGATAAACAAAACCTTAATACCGATGGGGTAAAACGTCATGAAATGCAGAAAGAACGGAATGAAATGCCTGGAATCGGGAATGAACGACCTTGCCGGGGAAGAAAGCGATAACAGGTTAGTGCCTGCTATCGCTGTAAAGCCTGTGGTTATTGTTTTTAAGATGTTATCGTAACGTTTAAAAAAATAACAACACTAAAAATTCGCGCTCACCCCCATGGTATAGAGAAACTCTTCGCCGGTGGTGGTGCGTTCCCCCTGAGCCAGCGACGCGTAGGCCGCCATGTGCGTATTAAACGGAATGTCCGTTCCCACGGTGACGTCCATCCAGTTACCGTTTTGGGCAGGAGCCGGCGTTTGAGGCATGCCAAACTGCGATTTCCACTGGTTTTCACCAAACTGCTGGTTATAGCTAATCTGCGCCCAGGGACGGAGATCGCCGTACCGGGTATTCACGCGCCAGCCTAGCGTACTCACGCTGGCATGCCAGAGCGGATCGGCGAGCGACTGCGTCGTCGCGCTATCACCAAACTCATTGATCATCATCGGCGTCGAGCCGTCATACCGCCAGGCCATCACCGGACCGGTGGTGACCCGCGCCGAAACCGGAAAATTCCAGCCTACGCTCATCGCCGCTTCCATTTTCGCACCAGAAGGCACAGCCAGGGCCAGTCCCGGCGAATTTTGGGAAGACTGAATACGCTCAGCCAGAATATCCTCATAACGCGGTTGGTGATCCGCGTCCCATGTATAGCGTTCCGCCGTATTATTTTGGGCGTCTGAAACGATATATTCCTGTTGCCAGGCAAACGCTGTATTACACAACAACAGGCAGGCTGAAATCCCCACCAGGCCAGAAACAGCATGGCGACCACTGATTTTTTTTATCATCATCAAAGCGACCCCAGAGAGAGCCGAATTCGGCGATATTTGTCGTTATTCAGGAAGACTTTAGAGAGCAGATGGCCCTGTATTAACTATTGTCTTTATACCAGGCACGTCAAGACTGACGGAATGAAAATTTTGCGAAATTCAGTATCAATAAGGGAGATGACGGATGGAACGTTGCGGTTGGGTAAGCCAGGATCAGCTTTATATCGACTATCACGATCGGGAATGGGGCATACCGGAGACGGATGGCAAAAAACTTTTTGAGATGCTCTGCCTGGAGGGCCAGCAGGCGGGGTTATCATGGATTACGGTACTGAAGAAACGCGAAAATTACCGCAACGCCTTCCACCAGTTCGATCCCGTTGCCGTCGCCGCCATGACCGAAGATGACGTAGAGCGGCTGGTGCAGGATGCCGGTATCATCCGCCATCGCGGTAAAATCCAGGCCATCATCGGCAACGCCCGCGCCTGGCTGGCGATGGAACAAAACGGCGAATCGTTCTCAGAGTTTGTCTGGTCGTTCGTGAATAACGATCCGCAAATCACGCAGGCCGCCACGCTGGCGGAGATCCCGGCGTCCACGCCTGCGTCTGACGCGCTATCTAAGGCACTGAAAAAACGCGGCTTTAAGTTTGTCGGCTCCACCATCTGCTACGCCTTTATGCAGGCCTGTGGCCTGGTCAACGACCATGTCACCGGCTGCTTCTGTCATCCGGGGAGGCAACATGATCCGCAAATGGCAAAGTGAAAATGCCGATCCGCTCCTGAGCCTGTGGCTTGAAAGCACCACCGAGGCGCACCCGTTTATTAGCGCAAGCTACTGGAAGGAGAACGAAGCCATGGTGCGGGAGGTCTACCTGCCCGCAGCGGAAACCTGGGTGTGGGAAGAGAACGGCACGCCGCGCGGGTTTATTAGCGTCATACAGTCGCAGTTTGTGGGGGCGCTGTTCGTTACGCCAGCGTATATCGGAAAAGGCATCGGGCGCGCGCTGCTGAACCATGTTCAACAGCGCTTCCCGCACTTAAGCCTGGAGGTGTACCAGAAAAACGTCCGGGCGGTGAATTTCTATCACGCTCAGGGCTTTCGCATCGAAGACAGCGCCTGGCAGGATGATACCCAGCACCCGACGTGGATTATGAGCTGGCAGGCGGATCAAACGCCGTTAAGGTAAGCTCCGGGCCCTGGTATTTCTCAACCCAGGCCAGCGCCGTGTTCCCCGCGCAACCATTCCCCAGCTTCGAGCTGGGGAGATCTTTGGTCAGCACGTTAACCGCCCCGTTTTTACAGATCCCACCTTCGGCTGGCTCAAGGTCGGGCCATGCTCCCTGGTGTATACAGATAACGCCAGGCTTAATGCCGTCGCTGACCACCGCCCCTGCCAGCACCTGTCCACGCTGGTTCCAGACGCGCACCACGTCACCGTCCGCAATCCCACGCGCTTTGGCGTCAAGGGCGTTCAGCGTAATCGGCTCTCGCCCGGCGACCGCATACTGCTCGCGCAGAGAGGTGTAGTTAAGCTGGCTGTGCAGACGATGCGCCGGATGGGCAGACAGCACCTGCAGCTGCTCCGGCTGAGCATTGCCGTGCCACTCGTCCGGCTCCAGCCATGAAGGGTGTGGCGGACAATCGGCATATCCAAAGCTGGCGATGCGCTCGCTGTAGATCACAATCTTGCCGCTCTCGGTTTTCAGCGGATGGTTCTCCGGGTCGCGGCGGAAATCGGCGAAACGGACAAACCGGGCGTTTTGTTCGCTTTCCGGCATTTCGAGAATCTGGTTCGCCTCCCAGAACTCAGCAAATGGCGGAAGCGTCACGCCCTGCGCCGCACCGCGCTGCCCGGCGATCTGGTAGAAACTCTCCAGCCACTGCAGGTCATTTTTCCCTTCGGTAAAGCGTTCGCGACCGCCCGCTTCCCACCGCTCGCTCAGTTCGGCAAACACGTCAAAATCATCACGCGCTTCATCACGCGGGGCCACCACGCGCTTCATCGGCACCATGTGCTGGTTGCTGTAATCGCCGGTCATGGTGAGATCGTTACGCTCAAACGACGTGGTCGCCGGCAGCACGATGTCGGCGTGTTTGGCCGAGGCGGTCCAGAAGCACTCGGAAATCACCACCAGCTCCGGCTTTTGCCAGGCACGGATCAGGCGATTGGTATCCTGATGGTGCGTGAAGTTCGCCCCGCCCGCCCACCAGACAAACTTAATGTCCGGGAAGTGACGGTCCAGACCGTTATGCTGATAAAAACCGCCCGGGTTTTCCAGGGCTTCAACGATTCGCGCCACCGGGATTTTATCCACGGCATCCACGCCGCCCTGCACCGAGCCCTGCAGGGACGCCAGCACCGCCGCTTTACGCGTTGGGTTACCGCCGTTCGCAAAATGATAGGAAAGACCAAAACCGCCGCCCGGCGTGCCAATCTGTCCGAGCATCGCGGCAAGCGTCACCAGCATCCAGTGTTTCTGCTCGCCGAACTGCTGGCGCTGCATCCCCCAGCCGGACATGAGCATCGTGCTATTTTTATGGAACAGTGTCGCGAGTTCGCGGATTTTCTCCGCAGGAACGCCGCAAATTTCCGCGGCCCACTCTGCCGTTTTCGCTACCCCATCGGATTGGCCCGTCAGGTAGTCGGCGAATTTGTCGAAGCCGGAGGTGCAGCGGGCGAGGAAGTCGCGGTCGTGCCAGCCGTTCTCCACCAGCGTATGCGCGATGCCCAGCATCATCGCCACGTCGGTGCCCATATGCGGAGCAACCCACTCGGCGCTGTCGCCGAAGAAATCCATGGTTTCAGAACGCATCGGATCAATGCAGATGATGCGCTTGCCGCTTTTGCGCAGCGCGTCGAAATACCCAATCCCCTGCTCGTCGCTGGCATTCCAGGCAATTTTCAGCGTGTTCAGCGGGTTAGCGCTCCACAGCACTACCACGTCGGTGTGCTCCAGCACCAGCGGCCAGCTGGTCTGCTGCTGGTACACTTCGTTTCCCCCCACAACGTACGGCATGATCGCCTGCGCCGCGCCGGTCGAGTAGTCGCCCAGATGACCGGTATAGCCTCCCGCCAGGCTCATGTAGCGCTGCAGCAGGGTCGAGGCCTTGTGCAGAACGCCGTTCGAACGCCAGCCGTAAGAGCCGGCGAAAATGGACGACGGACCATAGCTGTCGCGAATGCGCTTATGCTGCGTATGGATCAGCGCCAGCGCGTCGTCCCAGCTCACGCGAACAAACTCATCCTGACCACGGATCCCCTGCGGCTTATCCGGCGAGGCCAGAAAGCCTTTGCGCACCATCGGCCAGCGCACGCGCGTTTTGCTGTGCACCTGATCGCGAACGACGGTCTGTAACGAATTGGGATGTTGTGTTGGCAGTGCCCCGCGGGAGGACAGAACATTTTCGCCATCGGTTTCGACCAGCATCGGCCCCCAGTGGGCGGCGGTCAGAATGGTTTTTGTTGAGGTGCTCAAGCGTGCGCTCCTGGTTGCGTGCAGGTTTTACGGCCTTCTCGTTGAGGCCGTTTATGGTTTGTCACAAATTTCAGAGTTATACCCGGAATTTTCTCCGTATCTGGACGTCATAATCAACTGCCACGCTCGCCGTGGCAAAGAATAAAAAGGATTAAGGAAAGAAGATGAAAAAACGCGTACTCGTTATTGCCGCTCTGGTGAGCGGTGCACTGGCTGTTTCTGGCTGCACAACCAACCCTTACACCGGTGAGCGCGAAGCGGGTAAATCCGGCATCGGCGCAGGCATCGGCTCGCTGGTAGGCGCAGGCGTTGGGGCGCTCTCCTCCTCCAAGAAAGACCGCGGCAAAGGTGCGCTGATTGGCGCAGCGGCGGGTGCGGCCCTGGGCGGCGGCGTCGGTTATTACATGGACGTACAGGAAGCAAAACTGCGCGACAAAATGAAGGGAACCGGCGTGAGCGTCACCCGCAGCGGCGACAACATTATCCTGAACATGCCGAACAACGTGACCTTTGACAGCAGCAGCGCCACGCTGAAACCTGCGGGCGCGAACACCCTGACCGGCGTGGCGATGGTGCTGAAAGAGTATAACAAGACCGCAGTTAACGTGATTGGCTACACCGACAGCACCGGCGGCCAGGATCTGAACATGCGTCTGTCTCAGCAGCGCGCCGATTCCGTGGCCAGCTCGCTGATTACCCAGGGCGTTGAAGCAAACCGCATCCGCACCAGCGGCATGGGTCCTGCCAACCCTATCGCCAGCAACAGCACGGCGGAAGGTAAAGCGCAGAACCGTCGCGTAGAGATTACGTTGAGCCCGATTCAGTAGGTAAAAGCAAAACGGCAACTCCGTTGCCGTTTTTAGTGTTTGCGCCCTCTCCCGTGGGAGAGGGTTGGGGTGAGGGCATCAAGCAGCACCTTCCATAATGAACCACTTGCCATCGTTGATTTTCCCGCTAAGGTATTCTCACTAAATTCAGGGAAATCAGCGATGAGCAAACCAGCCCGGGCCACCATCAGCGACGTAGCGAAAGCCGCCAAAACCGGTAAAACCAGCATTTCGCGCTACCTTAACGGCGAGAAACATCTGCTGTCCGACGCATTGCTGGCGCGTATTGAACAGGCTATCGCCGATCTCGACTACCGCCCCAGCCTGATGGCGCGCGGGCTCAAACGCGGCCGCACCCGACTGATTGGCCTTATCATCGCCGATATCACCAACCCCTACTCCGTCAACGTCCTCAGCGGTATTGAAGCCGCCTGCCGCGAGAAGGGTTTTACGCCGCTGGTCTGTAATACCAATAACGAGGTTGACCAGGAGCTGCACTACCTCGATCTGCTGCGCAGCTACCAGGTGGAAGGGATTGTGGTTAACGCGGTAGGCATGCGTGAAGAGGGCCTGAACCGCCTGCAGCAATCCTCCCTGCCCATGGTCCTCATCGACCGTAAAATCCCGGAATTCGCCTGCGATGTGGTTGGGCTGGATAACACCCAGGCGGCCACAACCGCGACCGAGCACCTGATCGAACAGGGCTTCGAAGCGATTCTTTTCCTGAGCGAACCGCTGGGCATGGTAAATACCCGACGCGATCGCCTGGCGGCATTTCGCGCCACGCTTGCCCGTTATCCCGGTGCGATCGCCGAAAATGCCGAAACGCCGCTTCACGAAGCCGACCAGATCGACAACACCCTGCGCCAGTTCCATACCCGCCATCGCGGGATGCGCAAAGCCGTTATCTCAGCCAACGGGGCGCTGACGCTTCAGGTCGCCCGCTCGCTTAAGCGCATTGGCCTGCACTGGGGCAGCGATATCGGTCTGCTGGGCTTTGATGAGCTGGAGTGGGCGGAGCTGGCAGGCGTAGGCATTACGACCCTTAAACAACCCACCTGGCAGATTGGTTATGCTGCTGTAGAACAAGTAGTTCGTCGTATTGAAGGCACCCGCGATGCCGTACGCGAGCAGGTCTTCTCCGGCGAGCTGATCGTTCGCGGCTCCACCGCCCGTTAATTCCCCCTTGTGATACCGATCATAAATTCGACATCCTGAACTTTTCTTTGGAACCGGTTCCACCTAGCGTAATAGTATTGATATGTTGCGATGGAGTCCGGAGATGGGCAGGAAAATCATGGTGGTCACCGCCGCGTATGGCGCGGAACAGGTGCGACAGGCAGGCGGTCAGCGGGCGATGCTCCCCGTTATTGCAGGCGCAGGAGCGGACGGCGTGGAGATCCGCCGCGAACTGTTTACCAGCGAAGAGCTGCTGGCGCTGCCCGCACTGAGCGAATCCATTGAGCTGATGGGTCTGCTGGCGTGCTACTCTGCGCCCGCCGCCCTGTTTATGTCCGACGGCACTCTCAACCCGGACCTGCCCCGCTATCTCTCTGAGGCCAACACCCTTAACGCCCTGTGGCTGAAGGTTTCTCTGGGCCATTTCCGCGACGCGCAGCCTCTCGACGCCCTGCGCGCCCTGCGCGCCCTGCTGAACGCCAGCGGTATGGCGCTTGTCGTGGAGAACGATCAGACCGACTGCGGGCAGCTCGCGCCCATGCGACGCTTCCAGGCCGCCTGCCGGGAACTGGCCTTGCCCGTCACGCTGACCTTCGACATGGGCAACTGGCTGTGGGTCGGCGATTCTCCCGAAGAGGCCGCGCGTCACCTGGCCCCAGCGGTGAGCTATATCCACGTTAAAGCCGCCGTTCCGCATAAAGATAACTTCCGCGCCGTGGCGCCGGACCGCGCAGATGCGCGCTGGCTGGATCTGCTCGGCCAGCTGCCCGCAGATGCCCCGCGCGGTATCGAGTTCCCGCTGGAAGGGGCGGATTTGACCGCCGTTACCCGCCATTACGTCAACCTGCTGCGCGAGGAGTAAACCATGCACAAGACGCTGGATGTCATCACGATCGGCGAGGCCATGGCGATGTTCGTCGCGACCGAAACGGGCGAGCTGAGCGCGGTAGAGCACTTTATCAAACGCGTAGCGGGCGCAGAGCTGAACGTCGCGACCGGACTGGCGCGTCTCGGTCTGAACGTCGGCTGGGTCAGCCGCGTGGGGGACGACAGCTTTGGCCATTTCGTTCTCGACTCGCTGAAAAAAGAGAATATTGATGCCGCAGGCGTCACCCTCGACGGACGCTTTCCGACCGGCTTTCAGCTTAAATCGAAGGTCGAAAATGGAATCGATCCCATCGTGGAGTATTTCCGTAAAGGTTCGGCGGCAAGCCATCTCTCGACGGAAGATTACCACGCCGGCTATTTTGCCGCCGCGCGCCATCTGCACCTGAGCGGCGTGGCGGCAGCGCTCTCTGACAGTTCCTATGAACTGCTGGACCATGCGGCAACGACCATGAAGTCGCAGGGCAAAACGATCTCTTTCGATCCGAATTTGCGCCCGGTGCTGTGGAAAAGCGAAGCGGAAATGGTTGAGAAGCTGAACCGCCTGGCGTTCCAGGCGGACTGGGTTCTGCCGGGCCTGAAAGAGGGGATGATCCTCACGGGTGAAAATACGCCGGAAGGCATTGCTGATTTCTACCTGAACAAAGGGGTAAAAGCGGTGGTGCTGAAGACCGGTGCCGATGGCGCATGGTTCAAAACGGCCAACGGCGAACAGGGCGCGGTCGCGGCGGTGAAGGTTGAGAACGTGGTCGACACCGTCGGCGCGGGCGATGGCTTTGCCGTGGGCGTCATTAGCGCGCTGCTGGAAGGCAAACCGCTGCAGCAGGCCGTCGCGCGAGGCAACAAGATTGGCTCACTGGCCATTCAGGTGCAGGGAGACAGCGAAGGATTGCCAACGCGAGCAGAGCTCGGCGTTTAAATTCCCTCTCCCTGTGGGAGAGGGCCAGGGTGAGGGCAGCAAGCCGCACCAAATAATTAAGCCACCGTGTACCCTACAGACAACGGCGGTAACAACCTCAACAACAGAGGCAAGCCTATGAACAGTTCGACCAATGCAGTAAAACGCTGGTGGTACATCATGCCAATCGTGTTTATCACGTACAGCCTGGCGTACCTCGATCGTGCCAACTTCAGCTTCGCGTCCGCGGCGGGGATCACCGAAGACCTCGGCATCACCAAAGGTATTTCATCCCTGCTGGGCGCCCTTTTCTTCCTGGGCTACTTTTTCTTCCAGATCCCCGGCGCTATCTACGCGGAACGCCGCAGCGTGCGTAAGCTGATCTTCATCTGTCTGATCCTGTGGGGCGCCTGCGCGTCACTGACCGGCGTGGTGAACAATATTCCTGCCCTGGCAGCCATTCGCTTTATCCTCGGCGTCGTTGAGGCGGCGGTCATGCCGGCGATGCTGATTTACATCAGCAACTGGTTTACCAAATCTGAGCGTTCCCGTGCTAACACCTTCCTGATCCTCGGTAACCCGGTCACCGTACTGTGGATGTCGGTAGTCTCCGGCTACCTGATCCAGTCCTTCGGCTGGCGCGAGATGTTTATCATCGAAGGCGTACCCGCGATTATCTGGGCATTCTGCTGGTGGGTGCTGGTAAAAGATAAGCCTGCCCAGGCGAAGTGGCTCTCCGAAGATGAAAAAGCCGCGCTGCAGGCGCAGCTGGATAAAGAGCAGCAGGGGCTGAAGGCGGTACGTAACTACGGTGAAGCGTTCCGCTCCCGCAACGTTATCCTGCTCTGCGCGCAGTACTTTGCCTGGAGTATCGGCGTGTACGGGTTTGTGCTGTGGCTGCCGTCGATTATCCGAAGCGGCGGCGAAAACCTCGGCATGGTGGAAGTGGGCTGGCTCTCTTCCGTACCGTATCTGGCCGCGACCATCGCCATGATTATCGTCTCCTGGGCGTCGGACAAGCTGCAAAACCGCAAGCTGTTCGTCTGGCCGCTGCTGCTGATTGCTGCTTTCGCCTTCATCGGCTCGTGGGCCGTGGGCGCAAATCACTTCTGGGCCTCTTACACCCTGCTGGTGATTGCCGGTGCCGCCATGTACGCCCCGTACGGTCCGTTCTTTGCCATCATCCCGGAAATGCTGCCGCGTAACGTCGCGGGTGGCGCGATGGCATTGATTAACAGCATGGGCGCGCTGGGGTCGTTCTGCGGATCCTGGTTTGTCGGCTACCTGAACGGTGCCACCGGCAGCCCGTCCGCGTCGTACATCTTTATGGGGGTGGCGCTTTTCGCCTCCGTGTGGCTTACTCTGATTGTTAAGCCTGCTAATAATCAACAGCACATCGTCGGCGCACGCCACGCCTGAATCCTTAAAAATCAACGGAGATTAGCATGAAGCCGTCCGTCATTTTGTACAAAGCTCTGCCGGAAGATCTGCAGAAACGCCTGGAAGAACACTTCACCGTTACGCAGGTGAAGAACCTGAGCCCGGAGACCGTGGCGCAGCACGCCGATGCGTTCGCCAGCGCCGAAGGCCTGCTGGGTTCAAGCGAAAAAGTGGATATCGCCCTGCTGGAGAAAATGCCGAAGCTTCGTGCTACCTCTACCGTTTCCGTGGGTTATGACAATTTCGACGTGGATGCCCTGAACGCCCGTAAAATCCTGCTGATGCATACGCCGCATGCCCTGACGGAAACCGTGGCGGACACGCTGATGGCGCTGGTGCTCAGCACGGCCCGCCGCGTGGTGGAAGTGGCCGAGCGCGTGAAAGCCGGCGAATGGACGAAAAGCATTGGGCCGGACTGGTTCGGCGTGGATGTGCATGGCAAAACGCTGGGCATTGTGGGTATGGGGCGTATCGGTCTGGCGCTGGCGCAGCGCGCGCATTTCGGCTTCAACATGCCGATTCTGTATAACGCGCGCCGTCATCACAGTGAAGCTGAAGAACGCTTCAACGCGCGTTACTGCGAGCTGGATACGCTGCTGCAGGAAGCCGATTTCGTCTGCCTGATCCTGCCGCTGACGGAGGAAACGCGCCATCTGATTGGCAAATCCGCGTTTGAAAAAATGAAGAAGTCCGCCATCTTCATCAACGCGGGTCGCGGCCCGGTGGTAGATGAGCAGGCGCTGATTGAGGCGCTGCAAAACGGCGAGATCCACGCCGCCGGTCTGGACGTGTTTGAGCAGGAGCCGCTTCCGGTGGATTCCCCGCTGCTGAGCATGCCAAACGTCGTCGCCCTGCCACACATCGGCTCTGCTACCCACGAAACGCGCTACAACATGGCGGCGACGGCGGTAGACAACCTGATTGCCGCGCTTGCCGGAAAAGTGGATAAAAACTGCGTGAACCCGCAGATCCAACGGTAGTAAACGAAAAAAACCCGCCAGAAGGCGGGTTTTTGAATTTTGTGCTACTGGGTTGGAAGCTTACAGGCTTACAACGTTACCAGCTGCTGGGCCTTTAGCGCCGCTTTCGATGGTGAAGGAAACTTTCTGACCTTCGTCCAGAGATTTGTAGCCATCGTTCTGGATAGCAGAGAAGTGTACGAACACGTCTTTAGAGCCATCGTCAGGAGTGATGAAGCCGAAACCTTTATCAGCGTTGAACCATTTAACCAGACCAGTCATTTTAGCAGACATAGAAATTACCTTATTAACAAATATATTGTGCCTTCCGGCTTGATGGATTGCGTTACAGATTTTTAAGCGATGAAGGAAGGGTCACTACGAAGGGTATCTATGGATAACAATCTGGACTGCTTTACTAAACTGCTTTAGGTCTGTGTAACAAACCGACGGGGATAGTTATACCGATGTGGTAGAAGAATAACAAGCGTTATTTTCTGCAGGCATAAAAAAACCCCGCCTCAGGCGGGGTTTTTCGTTTTATTCTGTGGCAGCAACAGCTGCGCCCCACGCCTGGCTAAAGGCCTGGTGCTGGGCGGCCAGCGGCCCAATCAGCGTATTGTACTGACTTGCCTGCTGCGAGGTTGGGAACTGAATGCCGTTAGCAACAAAGCTCACCTGCGTCCCCTGCTGGGAGATGAAATCCCCGACCTGAACCAGCTGCTGAGTGAAGACTTGCGCGGCCGGAATCAGCGGTTGTATCGCTTCAGACGGTTTCGTCACCACTTTCTCATACACTTTATCGAAGACAGGTTTCAGATCCTCGCCCTGCTTCAGCGCAGAACGTGACGCGTCAGCCTGCATTTTCGCATTCTGCAGCTGCTGGCTCAGCACGCCGAGCGCGCCGTTGGACTGGCGCAGCGGCTCGCGCTGAGTCATATAATCCTGGGGAACACGGATGGCGTTCACGCTATCCACTACCGGGCGGATACCGGAGTCCATCGCCTGGCTCACCTGCTGTGAATACCCATAAAGAATGGCGTAATCGGACACAAAGGGGCCAAACTGTTTTTTCTGATCCGCAGTCAGCGTCGGCAACCGCTCGCCGCTGCGCATCACTGTATTCTGCAGAAAATCGATAAACGCTTTGCGCTGATCGCCTTCTTTATCAAAACACCCACTCAGGCTAACAACCATCAACAACGCCGCAATAGGCGCAAACCAGCGAGAGCAGGACTTTCCTGTCGCCATTTTATTACTCCTTTCACCCAAAAAAGCGCACACCGGCACACGCGTGCCCGACGCTGACAAGGATAGTCCAGGTCAGCCTTGCAAGATACTCTTTTCATGTAAAACGACTATTGCCGATTTATTTCTTACTATTTACAAAAAAATACCTGGCGAAGCCGACATATGGTTAATCAGGTAATTAGCATAACTATCCATATAGCTGAATCGGATAAAGCGATCGTTAACGCACGATTAGTCACAGCCGTGACGATCCTGGGTTTGTATTAGGGACTATTCTTAATTGGCTCTCTGATGTTCTTGATCACGATGTGAGATTTAAGAGGAGTTCTCAATGGAATATAAAGATCCTGAGTTTGAGCTGCTGAGCAGTCTGGAACAGATCGTTTTTAAAGATGTACCGCAGGCCATTACCCTGCAACAAAAATCCAATCCCTTTACAGAATATGAGCAATTGCGCAAAGGGACAGGACTGAAAACTGAAGAATTCGCCAGAGCGATGGGTGTCAGCGTGGCTATGGTGCTGGAGTGGGAGTCAAAACGAGAGAAACCCACCCCAACCGAGCTAAAGCTGATGCGCCTGATTCAGGCCAACCCTGCACTCAGCAAACAGATAGCGTAGTGAAGTTTGAACGCCCCCGCCTCTGCGGGGGCTTGTGTTTAAAGGCTCTCGAAACGCCAGCCCGTCTTCTCCCACACCATCTCGTGCGTCAACGTTAACCCTTTTAAAAACGCATCATCGTGTGACACCACCAGCAGCGCACCGGGGAAACCGGCCAGCGCCGCTTCAATCGCCTGCACCGAGGCCAGATCCAGATGGTTGGTCGGTTCATCCAGCAACAGGAGCTGCGTGGCCTCCGCGCGCCATAGCACGCAGGCCAGCGCAGCCTTCAGACGCTCACCGCCGCTCAGTTCCGTCAGCGGGAGCGAGACTTTGTCGGCCCCCAGCTGAAGCTGGGCTAAACGGGTGCGTAACATCCCCTCTTCCAGGGGCGTATTGCCCAGGTTGAGGTGCGTCATGACCGACTGCGACAGATCGAGCCGGGAAAGATGCTGATCGAGATAAGCGCAGCTGACCGACACCTTACAGGTTCCAGAGCGTGGACTAATATCGCCGAGGATTGTTTTCAACAGCGTCGATTTTCCGCAGCCGTTCGGTCCTTTTAGCGCCACGCGCATTGGCCCGTCCATCCGCCAGCTGAGCGGAGGAACAGGCACATGCGGCAGCACCAGATCTTCCAGCACCAGCACCTGTTTGCCTTCCGGGATCTGACTCCCCGGCAGGGTAAACATCACCGGGTTATCTTCTTCAACCCGCTCACGCGCCTTGTTTACCGCGGCGTTCAGGGCTTCATTTTGCTCGCTGTGCTGTTTTTTCCATGAGCCGATACGTTCCTTCGCCGCGCTTTTATATTTGACGCGTTCAAACGACGCGATATTGAGGGTATCGACGGTGCGCAACGTTTTTGCCGAACGCCGCTGGCTGTCGTCATGCTCTTTTTGCATGCGTGCGCGGGTGCGTTTGCGCTCCGTGGCCGCATGCTCCAGCGCCGCGCGGGCCGCCTGCTGTTCAGCATCGCGCTGGGTTTGATAATCCGCATAATTCCCGCCGTAGCTGCGCAGGCCGCCGCTGCTCAGCTCAAGAATACGCGGCACCTGCGCCAGCAGCTCACGGTCATGAGAGGCAACAAGCACGCCGCCCTGGTAACGACTAAGCTGGTCGTAGAACCACGCCCGCCCTTGCCGATCGAGATGGTTAGTAGGTTCGTCCAGCAGCAGGAAATCCGCTTCAGCCGTAAATGCCCCGCACAGCAGCGCGCGAATGCGCTCGCCGCCGCTGAGCTCACCGGCTGGCTTATCAGGTTCAAACGGCGGAAGTTTCGCCCGGGCAAACGCCTCGCCCAGACGTTCGGCTAAATCCCAGAATCCATCAAGCGTTTCCAGATCGTCAGGCTGGTAATCGCCGCTGTCGATGCGCGCTCGCGCCGAGAAGATGGCCTCGTACCCGAGCAGCTCAGCCAGCGTCGTGTGCGGCGAAATGTCCTGCTGCTGAGCCACATAGACATGTGTTCCGGTACGTTCGATATGCCCGCTTGCAGGCTCATCAAGCCCCGCCAGCAGACGCAGCAAACGCGTTTTCCCGCTGCCGTTGCGGCCAACCAGCGCGCACAGAGACGGCTCCAGCGAAAAACTCAGTGGACCAAAAAGAGTATCTCCCGTCGCAAACTGACAGGTGACCTGATGCAAAATAAAAGAAGGGGACTGCGCAAAATGAGCCATAAGCACTCCTGAATGAAATCAAAACATCCCCTGCCCACGCGGTGGCGTTTAGCAAGGATCGAAATTCATCAGTCGTGTTTGTTCATTTTTGGGGGGCGCTCCGAAGCGAGAAATTTAACGGGGATAAGGATAGCGGTAATGGGTTGACCATTTCAAGGTTAAATTTTGGGCGACTTATACTCCCTCTCCCGGAGGGAGAGGGCTGGGGTGAGGGGGAACATACGACTGTGGTGGTCTTTCCGTTCACTTTATGTTCCTTGCTACTCTGTGGTTCCTGTGCCGGTGAACGTGCCAGGGTGGCTCAATCGCCACCACCCTGGCTACCCGGGCTCCCGGCGGTAAATCGCCGCTGCGCGGTACCTTCGGCTTATTCCTTACGGCTTATCGGGGACGGGCGGAGGTAACATCCCTGTAAAGCCCGCCCTCTCGGCGCATCCATGCGCCTCGCCCCGGCCTGCAGGAAACGCCTCAGCGATTTACAGCCGGACCATGGTGTCGCTGTAAGACCTCTGCCCGCAGTATGCTTTTCATTGCGGTAATTTTGCGAGCCTCTTTCCAGAAATGGTAATATCCTCAGTAGCATAGCTCAAATCTGTTGCCGCCAGTTTTGATGAGCAGTAAGTTCTCTTCGCACCTGCAAAATCAGGTGCCGGGATTGGAACCCTGAATCACTTCACTGGCGACACAGGCTCTGTGTCGTACGGCCTGTTACATCTCAATGGCGGGCCGGACAGGGGCGCTGCAAAGCGCGCTGGTGTCAGTGAGGCCAGTCGTTCCAACCTTGTTCGGTTCCGCCACCAGCGAGCCTGGAACCTCCCGTGGCGGAAGATATACCACTCACTGAGGTTATTTTATGTCAATGACTGACTCTTTAATCACTCTGCCGTTCAACCACGCCACCAACTTCACCGAACTGGCGAATAACTGCGAACGTTTTACCGATGCACTGGTAGATTGCGAACAACGCGCCCACAAAATGGCGCTTTACGGCAGACTTTATGCCTGTCTGAATCTTCTGCAACCCACGCTTCTGGACCCTGTTCCGGACGCTTTAAAAGCCAGCCTGACCGTGAAGGAACTCCCGTCACGCGTTCCGGCTTTCGAACCCGAATGCGATCAGCTGGGGCGCTACTGTCAGGAGATTACGCAGATGCTGATGAACGGCTCACTGCCGCGACAATCTGAAATCGTGATGGAAGATTTGCTGTGCGAACTGGTCAGCTACTTTGCCGACACGCTGAAGGCACCGCGCTGGCTGCAGACAGACGAAGGCACAATCACGATCGGCTAAACCTGCCGGATGACGCTGCGCTTATCCGGCCTACAAAAGCCCCATAAAAAAACCCGCCGAAGCGGGTTTTTAGCATTTGTAACAGCGGGCACATTACTGCAGCAGCGAAATATCCGCCACGCGCAGGAACAGCTCGCGCAGTTTTTCGAGCATGGAGAGACGGTTAATACGCAGTTCTTTATCTTCTACGTTCACCATCACTTTCTCGAAGAAGGCGTCGATAACGTCACGCAGCTCAGCCAGCTCAACCAGCGCTTCCTGGTAGCGGCCTTCCGCGAAGAACGGCTCGAGCTTGTCGCGCAGCACCACAACCTGCATCGCCAGAGCAATCTCTTCCGGCTCTTTCAGGGACGCGGCATTTACGCGCTCGTTCAGCGTCTCGTCAGATTTCGCCAGGATGTTGGACACACGCTTGTTGGCCGCAGCCAGGGCAGATGCCGCTTCCAGGGTACGGAAGTGGGACACCGCCTTCATACGCGCATCGAAATCAGCCGGACGGGTTGGACGACGCGCCAGCACCGCCTGAATGGTGTCGACGGTGTAACCTTCGTCCTGATACCACGCACGGAAACGGCCGAGCATAAAGTCGATCACGTCATCCACAACGTTCGCGTTGGTCAGCTTGTCACCGTACAGACGCACCGCTTCTTCGGTCAGCGTTTGCAGATCGAGGTTCAGGTTTTTCTCTACGATGATACGCAGCACGCCCAGCGCGGCACGACGCAGCGCGAACGGGTCTTTATCGCCTTTAGGATGCTGGCCGATGCCGAAGATACCCGCCAGGGTGTCCATCTTATCGGCAATCGCTACGGCGCAGGCAACTGGGTTGGACGGCAGATCGTCACCCGCAAAGCGCGGCTGATACTGCTCGTTCAGGGCCACGGCCACGTCTTCCGCTTCGCCATCGTGACGCGCGTAGTGCATGCCCATCACGCCCTGGGTGTCGGTAAATTCGAACACCATGTTGGTCATCAGGTCGCACTTGGAGAGCAGGCCCGCGCGAGTCGCGTGGTTAACGTCGGCACCGATTTCACGGGCGATCCAGCCGGACAGCTCCGCGATACGGTCAGTCTTGTCGCGCAGCGTACCCAACTGCTGCTGGAACAGCACGGTCTGCAGGCGCGGCAGGTTATCTTCCAGACGCTTTTTACGGTCGGTATTGAAGAAGAACTCGGCATCCGCCAGACGCGGGCGCACCACTTTTTCGTTACCGGAGATAATCTGGCTCGGATCTTTCGATTCGATATTCGCCACGAAGATGAAGTTTGGCAGCAGCTTGCCGTCGTTGGCGTAGACCGGGAAGTACTTCTGGTCACCCTTCATGGTGTACACCAGCGCTTCAGCCGGAACGGCCAGGAATTTCTCTTCGAACTTCGCGGTCAGCACAACCGGCCATTCAACCAGAGAGGTAACTTCTTCCAGCAGGCTGTCGCTCAGGTCGGCATTACCGCCAATCTTGCGGGCCGCCTCTTCCGCGTCCGCTTTGATTTTGGCTTTACGCTGTTCGTAGTCGGCAATGACCTTACCGCGCTCCAGCAGGATCTGCGGATACTGGTCGGCATTGTCGATGGTGAACTCCGGCTCGCCCATAAAGCGGTGGCCGCGGATCACGCGATCGGACGCCACGCCCAGAATGGTGGCCGGAATAACGGTATCGCCCAGCAGCAGGGTCACAGTATGCACCGGACGCACGAAGTGAACGTCAGACGCGCCCCAGCGCATCAGCTTAGGAATAGGCAGCTTGGCCAGCGAGGTGGCGATCATATTCGGCAGCAGCGCTTCAGCGCTTTCACCTTTCACATGCGCACGATACAGCAGCCATTCGCCTTTATCGGTGGTCAGACGCTCGGCCTGATCAACGGTGATACCGCAGCCGCGCGCCCAGCCTTCTGCCGCTTTGCTCGGCTTGCCTTCCGCGTCGAACGCCTGGGCAATCGCCGGGCCACGTTTTTCAACTTCACGATCCGGCTGAGACGCCGCCAGATTTGCCACTTTCAGCGCCAGACGACGCGGTGCAGCAAACCACTCAATTTTACCGTGCGCCAGGCCAGCGTTATCCAGCTCGGCGGTCACGTTCGCAGCAAAAGATTCAGCCAGGCTGCGCAGGGCTTTTGGTGGCAGCTCTTCGGTGCCGATTTCCACCAGGAAAGTTTTCTCAGACATGGCCGCCTCTTATTTGTTTCGGTTGCACATCGGGAAGCCAAGGGCTTCACGGGACGCGTAGTAAGCTTCTGCAACGGCTTTGGTCAGGGTACGAATACGCAGAATGTAGCGCTGACGTTCAGTCACGGAGATCGCTTTGCGGGCGTCCAGCAGGTTGAAGCTGTGGGCGGCCTTCAGAATACGCTCGTAGGCAGGCAGCGGCAGCGGAGTCTCCAGCGCCAGCAGCTGCTGCGCTTCTTTCTCGTACTGCTCGAAGCAGGTGAACAGGAAGTCCACGTCCGCGTATTCGAAGTTATAGGTGGATTGCTCCACTTCGTTCTGATGGAACACGTCGCCGTAGGTGGTTTTACCCAGCGGGCCGTCGCTCCAGACCAGGTCGTAAACGCTGTCTACGCCCTGAATGTACATCGCCAGACGTTCCAGACCGTAGGTGATTTCACCGGTGATTGGCTTACATTCCAGACCGCCAACCTGCTGGAAGTAAGTGAACTGGGTCACTTCCATGCCGTTCAGCCACACTTCCCAACCCAGACCCCAGGCACCCAGCGTTGGGTTTTCCCAGTTGTCTTCCACGAAACGGATATCGTGGATGGTTGGATCCATACCCAGCTCTTTCAGCGACCCGAGGTACAGTTCCTGAATGTTGTCGGGTGATGGCTTAATCACCACCTGGAACTGATAGTAATGCTGCAGACGGTTCGGGTTTTCACCGTAACGACCATCGGTCGGACGACGGGAAGGCTGCACATACGCGGTCGCCATTGGCTCTGGCCCCAACGCGCGCAGGCTGGTCATCGGGTGTGAAGTGCCGGCGCCGACTTCCATGTCCAAAGGTTGAACAATGGTACAGCCCTGACGAGCCCAGTAATCCTGTAAGGTCAGGATCAGGCCCTGGAAGGTCTTGGTATCAAACTTTTGCATAGTATTTCGTGCTGGATACGTGTGGTTTTAAATGGAAGGGACCAGTATACCCGCTGGCTGCAAGATATACAGTACGAAACGGGGTTGTTTAGGGAAAATTGGGAAATAAGCCTTCCGGCCAGAACGCTGGCGGCGTCTGGCTGTTGATTATGCGAGCAGGCTAGCGCATGGAGAGATGTAAAAACTGACCGTCCGCATCAAACGAGCAGACAAAGCCCTCTTTACGCGCAGTATACCCTCTAAGCTCATAGCTGCCCTGAAAGCGCTCGAATCCGATGACGTTAATTTTCTGAGCGTTCGAGTTATAGCGCCGAGCGGCCTGGTCTTTGCAGAGCGCTTCCATATTCAGTGAACGCTCCGGGCTTATTTTGCCCTGCTGCGCTTTTTGCACGGGTACTTCCTGTGGCGCACTGCATCCTGCCAGCATCACCAGCAGAAAGAGTGATACCACACGCTTCATCATCATTTTTATTACCGTCCTGGTCAGCGGCTGTTATTTTTAGTATCAACACTTTTATAGATTAAGGTCTGCCATTCTGCGAATCTCACGGTCTCCCGGCAAGCCTGCACATAAAACTCAGAATTTTCCAAACGAAGACTTTTGGACAACGGGAGTCACACTCACTTTACAGGGAATACGAGGAACTGATGCCGTCAAAAATTAACTGGATTGATAACCTGCGAGGAATAGCGTGTCTGATGGTGGTCATGATCCACACGACGACCTGGTATGTCACGAATGCCCACAGCATCAGCCCCGTTAATTGGGATATTGCCAATATCCTCAACTCCGCGTCGCGCGTCAGCGTGCCGCTGTTTTTTATGATTTCCGGCTTTCTCTTTTTTGGCGAGCGTAGCGCGCAGCCGAGGCACTTCATCCGCATCGCGGCCTGCCTGGGCTTCTATAGCGCCGTTGCCCTGCTCTATATCACCCTGTTTACCTCCATTAACGCCGGGTTATCCCTCAAATATTTGCTGCAAAAACCGGTGTTCTACCATCTGTGGTTCTTCTTCGCCATCATCGTTATCTATCTTGTCTCTCCGCTCATTCAGGTGAAAAACGTCAGCGGGAAAATGCTCCTGGCCCTGATGATGGTGATTGGCATCGTCGCCAACCCGAATACGATCTCGCAGAAAATCGACGGTTTCGAATGGTTGCCGGTGAACCTCTATATCAACGGCGATACCTTCTACTACGTGCTTTACGGCATGCTGGGGCGCGCCATCGGGATGATGGACACGCAAAAACGCGGCCTGAACTGGCTCTGCGGGGCGCTGTTTATCGCAGGCGTGGCGGTGATTTCACGCGGGACGCTGCATGAGCTTCAGTGGCGCGGCAATTTTGCCGATACCTGGTATCTGTATTGCGGGCCGATGGTCTTTATCTGTGCCGTATCGCTGCTTACGCTCGTCAAAAATACCCTGAACGCGCGTCCCCTGCCCGTGCTGAACGTGATCTCGCGGCATTCGCTTGGGATTTACGGCTTTCACGCGCTGGTGATCCACGCGCTGCGCACGCGGGGCGTTGAGCTGAAAAGCTGGCCGGTGCTGGATATTATCTGGATTTTTGCCGCCACGCTGGCTGTCAGCCTGCTGCTGTCGATGCTGCTGCAAAAAATAGACGTTCGCCGCTTCGTCAGCTAGCGCTTCGCTGCCGGGCGCGGTGGTACTGGCGCGGGGAGGAAAACCCTGCCGCCAGTGAGGCCTGCTCCACGCCGCGTCCCTGCATCAGCCACTGCTCCGCCACCGCCAGACGCAGCTGCTCCAGATAATCGCGAACGCTAATCCCTAAATGTGACTGGAAAAGCCGGGTAAGGTGGCGCGGGCTTACGTGCGCCAGCGCGGCGATATCAGGCAAGCTCCACGTTTTTTGCGGCTCGGCGATGAGGGCATCCTGCGCCCGATGAATCGCCGGGTGAAGATGGTTGCGGTAGCGCAGCCACGGAGAAAGCTGGGGATCGTCACCGGAACGGCGGAACCAGACCACCATCTCACGCGCCACGGCCAGGGCCTTTTCGGGGCCGCACAGGCGGTTGATCGTGTGCAGCGCCAGGTCGATACCGGAGGTGATCCCTGCGCTGGTCCAGATATTTTCATCCTGCACAAATATCCGGTTCTCTTTAATCGTCGCCGTAGGGGCCGCGGTGCGTAAACGGCTGATAACGTCATGGTGGGTTGTGCACAGTCGGTTATTCAGCAGGCCCGATTTTGCCGCCAGCAGCGCCCCTGAACAGACGCACATCACGGTGATTTCCTGGCGCTGTATTTGCGGCTGCAGCCGCATCAGCCAGTGCTGGATCTGCTGCGCCTGTGGCGTTGAGAACTGAAAGCGGGAGTCGCTCACACCAGGCAATACCAGCAGGCTGCCTGAAGGCAGGCTTTCCGGCAGCGGCTGAATGCCGCTCATCGTCAGGCCAATCGACGTCTGAACATCAGGCTGCGGGCCTATGTAATGCAGGCGAAACGCATCGCCTGCCAGAACAAAGGTTTCTGCCGGGCCGGTCATATCTAATGACAGCACTCCGGGCAACATCACAAACCAGACGTCGATGCGCATTACAGTAACTCCAGCGTCTCCGCTACCGTTTTAATCTCGGCAAAACGCCCGGCCAGCACCGTCTCGGTACGATGGCGAATCTCCGCTGCGCTAAGGGTAATGCCCTTATACGTCATGGGAAACGTCAGCGTTGCCTCGCTCACAAAGGTCACAGCATACCCCAGATCGGATGCCACCCGGGCCGTAGTTTCACAGCATTGTTCTGTGCGAATGCCGCAGATAATCAGCTGGTTGATATCACGCTCGCGCAGCCAGCGGTCAAGCCCGGTATCCGTGAAGGCATTATGGACGTGTTTCTGGAATACCACATCCGGCTGATGACGCAAAAAGGCCATCGGTTTGACATAGCCGCTTTGCAGGGTGAAGGGGCCGTCTTCATCAACGTGAAAAATATCAACGACCGGAATATTGCGCGCCTGGCAGCCTTCGATCAGCCCCAGCATCGCCTGCTGAAAGGCGGGAATATCGTCCTCCTGCCAGTAGCTGCGGTGGTGAAAAGACTGCTGAGTATCAATGTTGATTAATGCGATGCGGGACATGATGTAACTCCTCGTCAGTGGGTATGACCTTATCCTGACGAGGAAACGAAGGCACGCACAGACCAAAAAAGGACATCCTCGTGCCTCTCCCGGACAAGCGTGTTTATGACATCAGCGGCAGCAGCTGCTGATAAATTTTGCGGAACACGTCGCGCCTTTCCGCGTACCGCGCATGGCGCGCTGCGTCAGGCAAATGCGCCTGCTCAAGCGTAAGCTGCGGCAACAGCTGCGAAAGCGGTTTTTCCGGGTTCATGGCGATCTGCGCCAGACGCGCGGCACCGAGCGCGGGCCCGACATCCCCGCCGGTGCGGAAATCCAGCTGCAACCCGCTAATATCCGCCAGCATCTGTCGCCAGTAAGGGCTTCGCGCGCCGCCGCCAATCAGGGTGACGCTTGTCGGCTTCAGGCCGCAGTCGTGCACTACGTCCATCCCGTCGGCCAGTGCATACCCTACGCCTTCCAGAACCGCACGCGCCAGCTCTGCCGGGCCGTGCTGATGGGTTAGGCCAAAGAACACCCCTTTCGCTTCCGGGTTGTTGTGCGGCGTACGCTCGCCGGAAAGATACGGTAAAAACCAGACCGTCCCCGCCGCGTCATCCGCCTGCTGCGCCGCGGCAATGAGCGCAGGAACGTCGGCCACGCCGGTGAGCTTTGCTGCCCAATCCAGGCAGGACGCCGCACTGAGCATCACCGACATCAAATGCCATTTACCAGGAAGGGCGTGGCAGAAGCTGTGCACGGCGCTTTCGGGGTTGCTGCGGTACCCGTCGCTGACGGCAAAATAGACGCCGGAGGTGCCCAGCGACAGCATCGCCTGCCCCGCCTCAACCATCCCGACCCCCACGGCGCCCGCCGCGTTATCGCCACCCCCGGCGACTACCGGTACGGCAGGCATGTTCCAGCGCTCGGCAACGTCTGGCAGCAGCGTGCCTGTCACCTCGCTACCTTCGAATAGCGCAGGCATATGTTCACGGGTCAGATGGCAGGCATCCAGCATCGCCTCGCTCCAGTCGCGTTTCGCCACGTCGAGCCACATGGTGCCCGCGGAATCGGATATGTCGCTGGCGAAATCGCCCGTCATGCGAAAACGCAGATAGTCTTTTGGCAGCAGAACTTTCGCCACCTGACGGAAAATCTCCGGCTCGTGGCGCTGAACCCACAAGAGTTTTGGTGCGGTGAAGCCCGGCATCATCAGGTTGCCGGCGATCTCGCGGGACGCGGGTACGCGTTCCTCAAGAAGCGCACACTCTTCCGCACAGCGGCCATCGTTCCAGAGGATCGCGGGACGCAGCACGCGATGCTCGCTATCCAGCAAGGTTGCACCGTGCATTTGCCCGGCCATCCCCAGGGCCTTCACGTCACGCAGAGAATGCTGTTCACCTAAGGCCTTAATTGCGCGATCCGTCGCCTGCCACCACTGCTCCGGGTCCTGCTCCGACCATAGCGGATGCGGGCGTGAAACCTGTAGCTTTTCAGTCTGCGTTGCTAACACGTCGCCCTGCTCGCTTAACAGGATGGCTTTTACACCCGATGTGCCAAGATCGATCCCGATATACATTGCGGTGACTCCTTTGACAGAAATGCCCGGTGGCGCTTCCGCTTACCGGGCCTGCATGCTGTTATTTATCGAACAGGTAGTGATTAACCAGGTTTTCCAGCAGCTCCTGGTGGCCGCTCTGGTGCTGCGGTGCCAGCTGATGTTGTTCAGCGTACTTCGCGATTTCCGCAAGCGATAACTGACCTTTCAAAATTTGCTGGCCCAGCTCACTGTTCCAGCCGCTGTAGCGCTTCGCCACGCGCTTATCCAGCTCGCCGTCTTCAATCATACGCGCCGCCACTTTCAGCGCCAGCGCCATGGTGTCCATCGCGCCAATGTGGCCGTAGAACAGATCGTATTTGTCGGTGCTCTGACGACGCACCTTGGCGTCAAAGTTCAGGCCGCCGGTGGTGAAGCCGCCCGCTTTGACGATCTCGTACATCACCAGCGCATTCTCTTCCACGCTGTTCGGGAACTGATCGGTATCCCAGCCCAGCTGTGGATCGCCACGGTTAGCATCGACAGAGCCAAAGATACCCAGCGCAATCGCAGACGCGATTTCGTGATGGAATGAGTGGCCCGCCAGCGTGGCGTGGTTGGCCTCAATGTTCACTTTAATCTCTTTTTCCAGACCGAACTGCTTCAGGAAGCCATACACCGTCGCCACGTCGTAGTCATACTGGTGCTTCGTCGGTTCCTGCGGCTTCGGCTCGATCAGCAGCGTGCCGCGGAAGCCGATTTTGTGCTTATGGTCGACAACCATCTGCATAAAGCGGCCAATCTGCTCGCGCTCCTGGCGCAGGTCGGTGTTGAGCAAGGTTTCATAGCCTTCACGGCCGCCCCACAGGACATAGTTTTCGCCGCCCAGCTGATGCGTGGCGTTCATTGCCGTCACCACCTGCGTGGCCGCCCAGCTAAACACTTCCGGATCCGGGTTGGTGGCCGCACCCGCGCCGTAGCGTGGGTTGGTGAAGCAGTTTGCCGTACCCCAGAGCAGCTTCACGCCGCTTTGCTGCTGTTTTGCCGCCAGCACATCCACCATCTGCGCAAAATTATTCAGGTACTCTTTCAGCGACGCCCCTTCCGGCGACACGTCAACATCATGGAAGCAGTAGTACGGCACGTTCAGCTTGTGGAAGAACTCAAACGCCACGTCGGCTTTGCGTTTCGCCAGCTCGATGGCCTCACCCGGCTGCTGCCACGGACGGTCAAAGGAACCCACGCCGAACATATCGGCGCCGTTCCAGCAGAAGGTATGCCAGTAACAGGCGGCAAAGCGCAGATGATCTTCCATGCGCTTACCCAGCACCAGCTCATCCGGATTGTAGTGACGAAATGCTAAAGGATTGGTCGTTTTTGGGCCTTCGTAACGAACGCGATCGAGTTGGTCGAAATAAGCTTGCATATTGAGCTCCATAATCAGGGTATGCGGCGAGTCGTTGATACAGGAGTAATAGTGAATAGACATTTTGGGTTGCTCAATTACGTTATTTCACACTGCTATTGAGAGAATGCACAACTGTGCGCTGGCTCGCAAAATAATGCGCAGACAAACTATTTTTCGGCGCGTATTCCAGAATCAAATGTAATTAAGGCGTTACGAATTTTAAAACCCGATCGCGGTCATAAATTCAGAAATAAACCAAATATCGTAATGAGAAGATAAAAATCTGTAATTGCCAGCCCGCCTTTCCGCGTTAAAAATTTGCTGCGACCCAGCAGTGAATGTTTCTTTTATCTCAGCAACACATACCCCTACAAAAAGGCCTAATAATTATGAAGATAAAGAACCTGACCCTAACGCTCTGCGCTACGCTCCTCCTTGCAAGCTTTGCAGGGCATGCCAAGGAGGTCAAAATTGGCATGGCGATTGACGACCTGCGTCTGGAGCGCTGGCAAAAAGATCGCGATATTTTTGTGAAAAAAGCGGAATCACTCGGTGCGAATGTGTTTGTTCAGTCGGCTAACGGCAATGAAGAAACGCAAATGTCGCAGATCGAGAATATGATCAACCGGGGAGTCGATGTTCTGGTCATTATCCCTTATAACGGCCAGGTATTAAGTAACGTGGTGAAAGAAGCGAAGCAGGAAGGCATAAAAGTTCTCGCTTATGACCGCATGATTAATAATGCCGATATTGATTATTATATTTCTTTCGACAATGAAAAAGTGGGCGAATTACAGGCGCAAAGCCTGATCGACAAAGTGCCTCAGGGCAATTATTTCCTGATGGGCGGTTCGCCGGTGGATAACAACGCCAAACTGTTCCGCGAAGGGCAAATGAAGGTCCTTAAGCCATACATCGACAACGGCAAAATTAAGGTGGTTGGCGATCAGTGGGCCGACGGATGGTTGCCAGAAAATGCCCTGAAGATTATGGAAAACGCGCTGACGGCCAATAACAACAAAATTGATGCTGTCGTGGCCTCCAACGATGCCACAGCCGGCGGGGCTATCCAGGCCCTGAGTGCCCAGGGGCTGGCCGGTAAAGTCGCGATTTCTGGTCAGGATGCCGACCTTGCGGGCGTAAAACGCATTATCGCAGGTACCCAGACCATGACGGTCTACAAACCGATTACCGAGCTTGCCAATACGGCGGCGGAAATCGCCGTTGAGCTGGGCAACGGTAAGCAACCTAAAGCAGACGCGACGCTGAATAACGGCCTGAAAGACGTTCCGGCTCGCCTGCTCACGCCAATTGAAGTCAATAAAGAGAACATTGACGCCACCGTGATTAAAGACGGTTTCCACAAGAAGAGCGAACTGTAATCCGGCGCTGCCCCTGCTCTGCGGGGGCGCATCACGTTGTACTGTTCTTCCCTCGGGTTATGTGGAGCAGTTATGCCTTATTTACTTGAAATGAAAAGCATCACCAAGCGCTTCGGCGCGGTGAAAGCCGTCGATAACGTCAGTCTCCGGTTGAACCCCGGCGAAGTGGTTTCGCTGTGTGGCGAGAACGGTTCGGGCAAATCAACGTTGATGAAAGTGCTGTGCGGGATCTACCCGCACGGCAGTTACGAAGGCGAAATCGTCTTTGCCGGTGAAGTCATCCAGGCGACACACATTCGCGACACCGAACGCAAAGGCATCGCCATCATTCACCAGGAGCTGGCGCTGGTGAAACATCTCACCGTGCTGGAGAACATCTTCCTCGGAGCCGAGATTTCCCGCCACGGCGTGCTGGATTACGACACCATGACGCTCCGCTGTGAAAAGCTGCTGGCACAGGTGAGCCTCAACATTTCACCGGATACCCGCGTGGGCGATCTGGGTCTGGGGCAACAGCAGCTGGTCGAAATTGCGAAGGCGCTGAATAAACAGGTCAGGCTGCTGATCCTCGATGAGCCAACGGCCTCACTCACCGAACAGGAAACGGCGGTTCTGCTCAATATCATCCGCGATCTGCAAAACCACGGTATCGCCTGCATCTACATTTCGCACAAGCTGAACGAGGTTAAAGCCATTTCGGACACCATCTGCGTGATCCGCGACGGGCAACACATCGGCACGCGTGAAGCTGCGGGCATGAGTGAAGATGACATCATCACCATGATGGTGGGCCGCGAGCTAACCGCGCTCTACCCGAATGAGCCCCACAGTCAGGGCGATGAAGTGCTGCGCGTGGAAAACCTGACCGCGTGGCACCCCGTTAACCGCCACATTAAGCGGGTCAATAACGTTTCGTTTTCCCTTCACAGCGGCGAAATTCTTGGGATTGCTGGGCTCGTCGGTGCCGGGCGCACCGAAGCCGTGCAGTGCCTGTTTGGCGTGTGGCCGGGGCGCTGGGAGGGCACAATTTACATAGACGGCCAGCAGGTGAAAATCGACAACTGCCAGCAGGCGATTGCCCGCGGCATTGCCATGGTGCCGGAAGACCGCAAAAAAGACGGCATTGTGCCGGTCATGGCGGTGGGTAAAAACATCACCCTTGCGGCACTCGATCGGTTCTCCGGCGCGCTGAGCAGTCTGGACGATGCCGCCGAGCAGCAGTGCATCCTTCAGTCACTTGCCCGGCTGAAGGTCAAAACCTCCTCGCCGGAACTGGCGATCGGCCGACTGAGCGGCGGTAACCAGCAGAAGGCGATTCTGGCGCGCTGCCTGCTCCTCAATCCACGCATTTTGATCCTTGATGAGCCAACGCGTGGGATCGATATCGGTGCCAAATACGAAATCTACAAACTGATTAACCAGCTTGTACAGCAAGGGATTGCCGTCATTGTCATCTCGTCTGAGTTACCCGAAGTGCTCGGCCTGAGCGACCGCGTGCTGGTCATGCACGAGGGGAAACTGAAAGCCAACCTGATTAACCAGAACCTGACGCAGGAGCAGGTGATGGAAGCCGCTTTAAGGAGCGAACGTCATGTCGAAAAGCAATCCGTCTGATATCAAAGTCGCTGTTCCGACGCCCGGCGCGTTCGCGGGCCTAAAAGCGCTGAACCTGCAGGTTTTCGTGATGATCGCAGCAATCGTCGTCATCATGCTGTTCTTCACGTGGATGACGGATGGCTCGTACTTAAGCGCGCGTAACGTCTCAAACCTGCTCCGCCAGACCGCCATCACCGGCATCCTGGCCGTGGGGATGGTGTTCGTGATTATTTCTGCGGAAATCGACCTGTCGGTCGGGTCGATGATGGGTCTTCTCGGCGGCGTGGCGGCCATTTTTGACGTCTGGCTCGGCTGGCCGCTGCCGCTGACCGTGGCTGTCACGCTGGTTCTGGGGCTGGTTTTAGGCGCCTGGAACGGCTGGTGGGTTGCCTACCGTAAAGTGCCATCGTTTATCGTCACCCTGGCGGGAATGCTGGCCTTCCGTGGGATCTTGATCGGTATTACCAACGGTACCACCGTCTCCCCCACCAGCGCGGCGATGTCGCAAATTGGCCAGAGTTACCTCTCCGACAGCATAGGCTTTACGATCGGCGTGGTGGGTCTGCTGGCGTTTGTCGCGTGGCAGTGGCGTGGACGTATACGCCGTCAGGCGCTGGGTCTTGCGTCGCCAGCATCAACGTCCGTGGTAGGACGTCAGGCGCTGACGGCGGTCATTGTGCTGGGCGCCATCTGGCTTCTTAACGACTATCGCGGCGTTCCGACGCCGGTGCTGCTGCTGGCGCTGTTGCTGCTCGGCGGCATGTTTATGGCGACGCGCACCGCGTTTGGCCGCCGTATTTATGCCATCGGCGGCAACCTTGAAGCTGCTCGCCTTTCGGGTATTAACGTCGAACGTACCAAGCTGGCGGTTTTCGCCATTAACGGCCTGATGGTCGCTATCGCCGGGCTGATCCTCAGTTCGCGTCTGGGGGCCGGCTCACCCTCCGCCGGTAACATCGCCGAGCTGGATGCTATCGCCGCCTGCGTCATCGGTGGTACCAGCCTCGCAGGCGGTATCGGGAGCGTGGCGGGCGCGGTTATGGGGGCATTTATCATGGCGTCGTTGGATAACGGGATGAGTATGATGGACGTCCCGACGTTTTGGCAGTATATCGTCAAGGGGGCCATTCTTTTACTGGCAGTCTGGATGGACTCTGCCACCAAGCGACGAGCCTGATAACCGCATTGTGACTTAATTGGGAAGCGAGCCATGTTTGAAAAGCGTCACCGCATTACGTTGTTATTCAATGCCAACAAAGCCTACGACCGTCAGGTGGTGGAAGGTGTTGGTGAATATTTGCAGGCGTCGCAATCCGAGTGGGATATTTTTATCGAGGAAGACTTCCGCACCCGCCTGGAGAACATCAAAGACTGGCTGGGCGATGGCGTCATCGCCGACTATGACGATCCCGTCATTGAGCAGCTGCTGACCGACGTCGACGTCCCGATAGTGGGCGTCGGCGGCTCCTACCATTCACCCGAACACTATCCCCCGGTTCACTATATCGCTACCGATAACCATGCCCTGGTCGAGGCCGCCTTTCTTCATTTAAAGGAGAAAGGCGTCCATCGCTTCGCGTTCTATGGTTTACCCACCACCAGCGGCAAGCGCTGGGCCGTTGAGCGTGAACATGCGTTTTGCCAGCTGGTCGCGCAGGAGAAGTACCGCGGCGTGGTCTATCAGGGGCTGGAAACCGCACCGGAAAACTGGCAGCACGCGCAAAACCGCCTGGCGGACTGGCTGCAAACGCTGCCGCCGCAAACCGGGATTATTGCCGTCACGGACGCCCGCGCCCGACACGTGCTGCAGGTCTGCGAACATTTGCATATCCCGGTGCCTGAAAAACTGTGCGTGATTGGCATTGATAACGAAGAGCTTACCCGCTATCTGTCCCGCGTGGCGCTCTCCTCCGTTGCACAGGGCACGCGTCAGATGGGCTATCAGGCGGCGAAGCTGCTGCACCGTCTGCTGGATAAAGAGTCTCTGCCGCTTCAGCGCCTGCTGGTGCCGCCTGTCCGCGTCGTGGAACGTCGCTCAACCGATTATCGCTCCCTAAGCGACCCGGCCGTCATTCAGGCCATGCACTATATTCGCAACCACGCCTGCAAAGGGATTAAGGTCGATCAGGTCCTGGACTCGGTGGGCATTTCCCGCTCGAATCTGGAGAAGCGGTTCAAAGAAGAGGTGGGCGAAACCATCCATGCCGTCATCCATGCGGAGAAGCTGGAGAAGGCCCGCAGCCTGCTTGTCTCCACGTCACTGTCGATCAACGAAATCTCGCAGATGTGCGGCTACCCGTCGCTACAGTATTTCTATTCGGTGTTTCGCAAAGAGTATGACACCACGCCAAAAGAGTACCGGGATCGCCACAGCGAGGTGCTAATATAGAAAAGAAAACGCCTTCCGGTGGAAGGCATTTTTTGAGATTACATATGGGCGGCAATTAAGCGCTGGTTATCCTGGTACATAGCGAACAGATAGTTGTTATAGCTACTTCCCTTCGTCGAATAACCTTTCAGCTTGTGAATCATTGCGCTGGCCGTTACTTCCTGATCCGCTTTACGCAACTGAGCGCGTGATTTACGGAACGATGAGTAGGCCGGGTGCGTATTAAGATTCACCGCGTAAGCATTCACGGAATCTTTTACTGATTCAAACTGAGAATAGCCCTTCACTTTGCCAGGCGCATTATTACAACGCCCTTTCGCACACTTCATGCCGAACAGGTTGTTGTTATTACGCGCCAGCTTAGACGTTCCCCAGCCGCTTTCGGCTGCTGCCATGGTCGCAACCATGCTGCCTGGGATAATGTCCACACGCTCAAGGAGAGCATTCCACGGTACGCGACGCGTGTTGCCGTTCCAGCTCAGCTTGTAGCGCTTCGTGATGTCTTTCAGACGCGCGCGTTCAGACGGCGACCAGCGGCTATCGTACTGTTTTGAAATCAGCCAGTTACGATCCGCCGTAATCGCGGCATTTTGACTTGTTATGTAAGGCATTACCGTCCGGAGAAACGCTTTTTTTCTTGGTGTTCCGGAAGGGTATTTTCGCAAATCAGGAAGTGAACTACTCTTTGCACTATTGCGAGAATACTCTTGTTTACTGCTAACCTTACTACTTGTCGTCTTTATTACGTGGGCTTTCTTACTCGTTGTATCCGTGTGCGTCTTCGCAAGCACCCCACCCGAAAATGTCGTGGTGAGTAACATGAGTATCGCGGCCCCATATCGTCGAATGGGAGTCGATATCATTAGGTCTCCTGGTCGGATGTAATCATCCCAACACCTTATTTTTTCACAAATTTGAGAGCGGAATCTCAAATCATATCAAAAATAGACTTCAAGAGCACGTATAGAAATAGTCCAAATCCGAAACTATGTCACCTGAAACTTGCTCATAAAAACATCATTGCTGAAAAAATGTGTGCGATATCGCAGATAACTGCCTCATTTTGCGCGGGATCACTCATCCTCACGCGTCCTCCCGGGAGAAAGCGATGGGGGATGAGTTTTTAACCACAACCTGATGGCACACTGGTCAAAAATGCCGCGACAGGAAAATGGAATGAAACGCACCGCATTAGCATTTCTGATGTTACCCGCTCTGGCACATGCCGACTGGTCATCGCCGGGGTTTAACGCATTTCACGCCGAAGGCACCGGGGTTTTTACCAGCCAGGCAAAGCTTGCGAAGGGTACGCGTCCTCTGACGCTGAGTTTTGACAAGACGTGCTGGCAGCCTTCGGAGGCGATAAAACTCAATGAGATGCTGTCGCTCAAGCCCTGCGACGGCACACCGCCGCAGTGGCGCCTGTTCCGCGACGGTGAATACCAGATGCGGATTGATACCCGCTCCGGCACGCCGACCCTGCTGCTGACCATTCAGAGTGCCCCAGAACAGCCGGTTGCAAACGTTATCCGTCAGTGTCCGAAGTGGGACGGTAAACCGCTGACGCTGGACGTTAGCCATACCTTCCCGGAAGGCACCGTGGTGCGTGATTTCTACAGCAAACAGACCGCGACGGTGCAGAACGGAAACATTACCCTGCAGCCAGCCGCCAGCAGTGGTGGCCTGCTGCTGCTTGAGCGCGCCGAAACCGACAAACCAGCGCCGTTTAGCTGGCAGAACGCCACCGTCTATTTTGTGCTAACCGACCGCTTTGTGAATGGCGACCCGGGCAACGACAATAGCTATGGCCGCCACAAAGACGGCATGCAGGAGATTGGCACCTTTCACGGTGGCGATCTCAAAGGGCTCGCCAGCAGGCTCGACTATTTACAGCAGCTGGGGGTGAACGCGCTCTGGATAAGCTCCCCGCTTGAGCAGATCCACGGCTGGGTAGGCGGCGGCACCAAAGGAGACTTCCCACACTACGCCTATCACGGCTACTACACCCAGGACTGGACGAAGCTCGATGCCAATATGGGCACCGAGGATGACCTGCGCCATCTTATTGATGAAGCGCACAGGCGCGGCATTCGCGTCCTGTTCGATATCGTCATGAACCACGCGGGCTACGCGACGCTTGCGGACATGCAGGAGTACCAGTTTGGCTCGCTGTATCTGCAGGGGGATGAGCTGAAAAAGACCCTGGGAGACCGCTGGACTGACTGGAAGCCTGGCGCTGGCCAAAGCTGGCACAGTTTTAATGACTACATTAACTTTAGCGACAAAGCCGCATGGGAAAAATGGTGGGGCAAGAAATGGATCCGCACCGACATTGGTGATTACGACAACCCCGGCTTCGACGATTTAACCATGTCGCTGGCGTTTCTCCCGGATCTGAAAACGGAATCTACCGACCCTTCCGGACTACCCAACTTTTATCAGCACAAACCCGATACCCACGCGAAGGCCATCCCGGGATATACCCCGCGCGACTATCTCACCCACTGGCTCAGCCAGTGGGTGCGCGACTACGGCATTGACGGTTTCCGGGTGGACACCGCGAAGCACGTCGAGCTTGCGGCCTGGCAGCAGTTGAAAGACCAGGCAAGCCAGGCGCTGGCCGCGTGGAAAGGGGCCAACCCGGACAAGAAGCTCGATAACGCACCGTTCTGGATGACCGGCGAGTCCTGGGGCCACGGGGTGATGCAAAGCGACTACTACCGCCACGGTTTCGACGCGATGATCAACTTTGATTATCAGGAGCAGGCGGCGAAAGCGGTGAATTGCCTGGCCGATATCGACCTGACGTGGCAGCAGATGGCGGAAAAGCTGCAAAGCTTCAACGTCCTGAGCTACCTCTCTTCTCATGACACGCGCCTGTTCCGCGAAGGGGGCCAGCGCGCTGCGGAGCTGCTCCTGCTGGCGCCGGGCAGCGTACAAATCTATTACGGGGATGAATCCGAGCGTCCGTTTGGCCCGACGGGATCCGACCCGCTGCAGGGTACCCGCTCGGATATGAACTGGCAGGACGTGACGGGCAAGCAGGCCTTAACCGTCGCCCACTGGCAAACGCTGGGCCAGTTCCGCGCCCGCCATCCGGCGATCGGTGAAGGCAGGCAAACCACGCTGTCGCTGAAAGAGGGGTACGGCTTCGTGCGCGAGCACAAGGGCGATAAGGTGATGGTGGTATGGGCGGGTAATCAATAATTTCCCCCACCCCTCACCCCGTCCCTCTCCCCAAAGGGGCGAGGGTGAAAAGACGGCTCCGTGCGGTCCCCTCTCCCCTCTGGGGAGAGGGTTAGGGTGAGGGGTGGAAAACCTACCAGAACTATTCACTACACAAATCCAACTCCGCCATACAAAACAACAAATCCGACCACACCCCCAGATTTGCACCAGCACGGTGCTAGCGTTATGGTTACCCACTTTCAAAATAAGCTCGATAGAACACCTGCTATGACGTTTTCACTTTTCGGCGACAAATTCACCCGCCATTCAGGCATTACTCGCCTGATGGAGGACCTCAACGACGGGCTGCGCACACCGGGCGCCATCATGCTCGGCGGCGGAAACCCGGCGCAAATTCCGGAGATGACGACCTATTTCCAGACGCTGCTCGCACAGATGCTGGAAAACGGCAAAGCGACCGATGCGCTCTGCAATTATGACGGTCCGCAGGGTAAAACCGAGCTACTGACTCTCCTTGCCAAAATGCTGCGTGAAGAGCTGGGCTGGGATATCGAACCACAGAATATTGCACTGACAAACGGCAGCCAGAGCGCGTTTTTCTACTTGTTTAACCTCTTCGCAGGGCGTCGTGCCGACGGCACCACCAAAAAGGTGCTGTTCCCGCTGGCACCGGAGTATATCGGCTATGCTGATTCCGGTCTGGAAGAGGATCTGTTCGTCTCCGCGCGCCCGAACATCGAGCTGCTGCCGGAAGGCCAGTTCAAATACCACGTCGATTTTGAACACCTGCATATCGGTGAAGAGACGGGGATGATCTGCGTATCGCGCCCGACTAACCCAACGGGCAACGTGATTACCGACGACGAACTGATGAAGCTGGATGTCCTGGCGAATCAGCACGGCATCCCGCTGGTGATCGATAACGCCTACGGCGTACCGTTCCCGGGCATTATTTTCAGCGAAGCACGCCCGCTGTGGAACCCGAACATTGTTCTGTGCATGAGCCTCTCAAAGCTGGGTCTGCCGGGCAGCCGCTGCGGCATCATCATCGCCAACGAGAAAATCATCACCGCCATTACCAATATGAACGGCATTATCAGCCTTTCACCGGGCGGCATTGGCCCGGCGATGATGTGCGAAATGATCAAGCGCAACGACCTGCTGCGTCTGTCTAACGAGGTGATCAAGCCGTTCTATTACCAGCGCGTTCAGGAAACAATCGCGACGCTTCGCCGCTATTTGCCGGAAGAACGCTGTCTGATCCACAAACCTGAAGGGGCGATTTTCCTGTGGCTTTGGTTTAAGGATCTGCCGATCACCACCGAATTGCTCTACCAGCGCCTGAAAAAACGCGGCGTGCTGATGGTGCCGGGCGATTACTTCTTCCCGGGTTTGGATAAGCCGTGGCCGCATACGCACCAGTGCATGCGCATGAACTACGTGCCCGATCCGGAAAAAATCGAAGCGGGCGTCAAAATTCTCGCCGAAGAAATTGAAAAAGCCTGGCACGAAGGCGGTCAATAACGCGTTACGCCAGATTGTGCCGCAGAGTCGAGCGTAGTCTGGCGGCCCCGGCACGGGTCAACCGGAGTTAATATGCTCCTTACAGTACCGTCGTTTCCAGACGGCGGGGGTTAACCCGGTATGCTTAGAAAATATCTGCCGGAAATACCCCACGTCATTAAAGCCGCAGCGCGCTGCGACCTCGGTTAACGATGCAGAATCGTTAAGCAGCAGTTTTTCCGCCGCCCTGACGCGCTGGCGATGTATCGCCTCCGTCAGGGTTAAATGGAAAGTCCGGCGAAATACGCGCCCGAGATAATCCGCATTACAGTGCAACGCTTTTGCCAGCTGCGAGGTGGATATCGGTAAATGAAACTGCGTGCGAATAAGCTGTTTTGCCTTCCAGGCCATCGCCGCGCCGGCCTGATCGGCGCTGTCTTCATATCCTGAAGAGTTCGACACCTGCTGTAAAATCAATAATAAAATCATCTCCAGCGCCAGGCTGCGCTGTAATTTCTCCTGCTCGCTGAGGAATTGCCGAAATAGCGCAATCACATATTCCGCATCCCTTACCCGGCAGTGTTGTTCTATTGCCAGAGGAGCGGCGTTGGGTAACGCTGAATCTTGCGGCTCCACCTCAAAATGAAGCCAGTAAAAGCGCAGGTCCGCCGGAAAATCCTCCACGCCCACATGCCGACGCTGCGGCCAGAGCAACAAACTCTCTCCCGCATTAACGTCAAAAAGATGATTTTCTTCCTGGATCGTTAATGTCCCTTTTTCGACGAAAATAATCTCCCACGATGTTAATTTTCGCGCAGGATGGCGGCCCACTCCGCGGGAGATAAATAGCCCGCCGTTTTGGACCTTAACCGGAAGCGCTATGGATAATTCGAGCATGGATATTCACCATTCCGCTTTTATTGCCGCTAATATTCAACTTACCCGTTGATTATTAATTAATATTCGAATATCTGTCCGATCGGAATCACATTTTTATCATCAGGTCGGAATCGTCACCTTTTTATACTTTTCCCTTCCCTTGTTGGTCTGACCGTTGAATGCAGAATAAATGGGGTACCTACAAATACGATAAAAAAATCGTTTATCGAGGAGTTACCCATGACTTCCACACCGATTACAGACGCAGGCGTTGCAAAACAGAAAGTCGATGACCGGCTGTCCGTCCGCGAGAAAATTGGCTACGGCCTGGGCGATGCGGGCGGCACGGTGATTACCTGCCTGATCATGAACTTTCTGACCTTTTTCTATACCGATGTATTTGGCCTCACCCCTGCGCTGGTGGGCACGCTGTTTATTGCCCTTCGCGTGTTTGACGCCATTTCCGATCCGGTGATGGGCGTCATTGCTGACCGCACGCAGAGCCGCTGGGGGCGATTTCGTCCGTGGCAGCTGTGGGTCGCGGTCCCGATAGGAATTATCGGCGTACTGACCTTCACCGTTCCGGAAGCCAGCATGGGCGTGAAAATCGCCTGGGCGTTCGGCACCTATTTGCTGTTATCCGTGGGCTATACCGCCATTAACGTGCCCTACTGCGCGCTGATTAACACCATGACCACCCGCCACAACGAGGTGATCGCCTGCCAGTCCTGGCGCTTTGTGCTGTGCGGCGTGGCGGGCTTTCTGGTCTCCGTTGGCCTGCCGTGGCTGGTGGCGGAGCTGGGCCAAGGCGATGCCGCAAAGGGTTATCAGCTGGGCGTTGGCGTGCTGTGCGCCATCGCCGTGGTGATGTTCTTGTGCTGCTTCTTCTGGGTGCGCGAACGCGTCCCGCTGGCGCTGATGGGCAAATTCACCCTGCGCGAGCACCTGGCGGGCCTGCGTAAAAACGATCAGCTGTTGCTGATGCTGTTGATGTCGTTTCTGCTGATCAACGTCTTCAACATTCGCGGCGGCGGATACATGTACTTCATCACCTACGTGCTTCAGGGCAGCACGGCGTACACCTCGCTGTTTTTCACCATGGTGACTTTTGCCGCCATTCTGGGCGCAGTGATCGTCAGCCCGCTGTCGCGCCGAATTGATACCGTCAAACTCTACTACTACACCAACCTGGTGCTCGCGGCGCTTGCGGTCGGCATGTGGTTTCTGCCGGGTGGCCCGGCGCACCAGACGCTGTGGCTGATCGTCATTTTGAGCAACGGCGTGATCCTGGGCTTCACCCTGCCGCTGCACTTCTCGCTTATGGCCTTTGCCGATGACTACGGCGAGTGGAAAACCGGCGTGCGTTCGTCGGGAATGAACTTCGCCTTCAACCTGTTTTTCATCAAGCTTGCGTGGGCGTCCAGCGCCGGGATCATCAGCCTGGTGTTTATTGCTGTCGCCTATCAGCCAGGCGCGGGCAACCAGACGCCAGCCTCACTGCAGGGCATCACCGCCATGGAGACGCTGCTGCCTGCCCTTTTCCACCTGCTGCTGGCGGTCGCTATCCGCTGGTGCAGGCTTAATAACCCTGTGATGTCGCGCATTGCCACCGACCTGCGCCAGCGTCACGTACCGTCCTGAGGAGAACGCTATGTCCATAATGGAACCCGACCTGCACCAGCTGAAAATCAACGATCCGTTTCTCGGGCAATATCAACGGCTGGTCCGTGACGTGGTGATCCCATACCAGTGGGATGCGCTTAACGACCGCGTGGCGGAGGCCGAACCCAGCCACGCCATCGCCAACTTCCGCATCGCGGCCGGGCTGGAACAGGGGGAGTTTTACGGGATGGTGTTTCAGGACAGCGACGTGGCGAAATGGCTCGAAGCCGTGGCGTGGTCGCTGTGCCAGAAGCCGGATGCAGAACTGGAAAAAACCGCCGACGAGGTGATTGAGCTGGTCGCGACGGCGCAGTGTGAAGATGGCTACCTCAATACCTACTTTACGGTAAAAGCCCCCGAGGAACGCTGGACGAATCTGGCCGAATGCCACGAGCTGTACTGCGCCGGGCATATGATTGAAGCGGGCGTGGCGTATTTCCAGGGAACCGGAAAACGTCGCCTGCTCGACGTGGTGTGCCGGCTGGCGGACCATATCGACAGCGTGTTTGGACCGGGCGAGACGCAGCTACACGGTTACCCTGGCCACCCGGAAATCGAGCTGGCGCTGATGCGGCTGTACGACGTCACGCAGGAGCCGCGTTACCTCAATCTGGTGAAATACTTTATCGAAGAACGCGGCGTGCAGCCTCACTTCTACGATACCGAATACGAGAAGCGCGGCAAAACGTCTTACTGGAACACCTATGGCCCGGCGTGGATGGTCAAGGACAAAGCCTACAGCCAGGCGCATCAGCCGCTTGCCGAGCAGCAAACGGCCATCGGCCACGCGGTGCGTTTCGTCTATCTGATGGCGGGCATGGCGCACCTGGCGCGCCTGAGCAACGACGAAGGTAAACGCCGGGACTGTCTGCGGCTGTGGAACAACATGGCGCTGCGCCAGCTGTACATTACCGGCGGGATTGGCTCGCAGAGCAGCGGGGAGGCGTTCAGCAGCGATTACGATCTGCCCAACGATACGGTGTACGCCGAAAGCTGCGCCTCAATCGGCCTGATGATGTTTGCCCGCCGGATGCTGGAGATGGAGGCAGACGGCCACTACGCCGACGTGATGGAGCGCGCGCTGTACAACACGGTGCTGGGCGGGATGGCGCTGGACGGAAAGCATTTCTTTTACGTGAATCCGCTGGAAGTGCATCCGAAAACGCTGGCCTTTAACCATATCTATGACCACGTGAAGCCGGTGCGCCAGCGCTGGTTCGGCTGCGCCTGCTGCCCGCCGAATATCGCCCGCGTGCTGACCTCGCTGGGGCACTACATTTATACCGTTCGCCCGGATGCGCTGCTGATCAACCTGTACGTGGGGAACGATGTCGCCATTCCGGTGGGGGATAGCACCCTACAGCTGCGCATTAGCGGTAACTATCCGTGGCAGGAGCAGGTGAAGATCGAAATCACCTCGCCGGTTCCGGTCACCCACACGCTGGCACTCAGGCTGCCGGACTGGTGCGCGGAACCTGCTGTTTCGCTGAATGGCGAAGCCATTACCGGTGAAGTGTCACGCGGATACCTCTACCTCAACCGCCACTGGCAGGAAGGCGACACCCTGACCCTGACGCTACCGATGCCGGTCCGCCGCGTGTACGGTAACCCCCAGGTGCGCCAGCAGGCGGGTAAAGTCGCGCTCCAGCGCGGACCGCTGGTTTACTGCCTGGAAGAAGCGGATAACGGCGCCAACCTGCATAACCTCTCCCTGCCCCGAGAGAGCGAGTTCCGGGTGTTTGAAGGCAAAGGCATTTTCGCGCACAAGATGTTGATACAGGCGGAGGGGATTGGGTGCCAGGCAAAGGACACGAATGCGCTGTGGAAGTACGACCGCTCGCCGGTACAGCGTCAGCCCCAGACGTTGACCTTTATTCCGTGGTTTAGCTGGGCTAACCGGGGAGAAGGGGAAATGCGGATATGGGTGGATGAAGGCTGAATAGCGGCGATCTGTTGCCCTCATCCCAGCCCTCTCCCATGGGAGAGGGCGTAAACCGGCTTTACCGCATCAGAAACGCCAGGTCAGGCCGGTCATCAGCGCGAAGCTGTCGTCGCGGTCGATCATCGGGCTGTTCTTCACGTCATCAGGCAACACGGTGTAGACCGCGCTGGCGTTGAGGTACAGCTTCTGGGTTAGCTGATATTTAGCCGCCAGGCCAACGTACGGCGTCCAGCTGTCGCCAGCGGTGTATTGATCCAGACCTGAGCGGCGAGACTCGCTGCCGGATACGCCGTAGTAGTAGTCGTTATAGCTTTCGTCGCTGTAGAAAACACCGACAGAGGGCGTCAGGGTCAGGCGTTCCATCCTGATTGGGCGGAAGTAAGATACCTCGCCCACCACGCCGCCGCTTTCATCCGTGGCATCGCCAGAGACCGCCACTTTCAGAGAACCCCAGCTTTCGTGGCGGTAGTACGCACCGCCGAGGAACGCAGAGGCTTTACGCTCATCAATCTGCTTCATCTGATGGTCGTCGTTATCGTCCGGATCAAAGTGCAGCGGCATCCAGGATGCGGTCAGGCTGAGTTCATTTTTTGCGTCTTTCCACAGGATCCATCCGCCCGTGGTCTGACGAACATAGAAGCGATCGCCCTCATAGCTAATTAACGGCACCGCAGTGGTATTTTCGTTATAGCCTTTGTAAGGAGACTCATTAAATACGGCCCCCGCGCCAAGTGAAAAATCACCGGCCATTGCAGAAGATGTTGCAAATAACGTGGCAGCAATCAGTAAATTGTATTTAATAGTCATGTGAAGTAATCCATTTATACGCCAAATAAGCGGGGCGAATAATAATGGTTACAAATTTGCCTGTGCAACGCTGCGGTTTATATAATATTATATATAAAACCATATAGATGGGTGCGCATGATGAATAAATTACAGCTAAAGCCACGCGAATTAAAAATAATCTCCGTCATCGCAGCCACCCACAGCATTGGTGATGCCGCCGCCCTGCTGGGCATGGCGCAGGCCAACGTCAGTAAATATCTCTCGGATTTTGAAACGCGGGTTGGGCTTAAGGTTTTTGAGCGCACGACCCGCCAGCTCGCTCTGACGCAGTTCGGTGAAGCATTACTCCCTTATGTCGACGCCACGCTGGACAAAAACACGCAACTTATTAATTTCATTGCTGATTACAAGCATGAAAAGCGTGGAAAAGTCACGATTTACGCCCCGACAGGTATCGTGACCTATCTCGCGCGCCACGTGATCCACCAGATAAAGGACATCGGGGACATTCGCATTTCCCTGAAAACCTACAACCTGGACCGCAACGAATATTCAGAAGGCGTGTCCTTCCCGGACGACTGCGATATTTTAATTACCTATGCGCAACCTAAAGATGAAAATCTGGTCGCCAGCGTGTTAACAAAATATTCCGTCACGGCATTCGCAACCCAGGAATATTTAAATAAACACCCTTTAACCGGACCTGAAGATTTAATTAATCACTCGTGTATCCTGATCGACTCCATGCTCGTCGATGATGCCAATATCTGGCGTTTTCGCGTACACGGCAGTGATGATGTGCATGATTATCGGGTGACCGGCAATTATATTTGCGACAATACGCAGACGGCCCTGGAGCTGGCAAGAAATAACCTTGGCATAGTATTCGCGCCGAAAGAAAGCCTGAAAAAAGAATTAACGCAGGGCACGCTGGTCCCCTGCTTCCCGCACCAGGAAGAGTGGTGGCTCGACCTAACCGCTATCTTCCGCAAACGCGAATACCAGCCCTGGCGCGTACAGTATGTTCTGGATGGCGTGCTGAACCGTCTGCGCCAGCAAATTGCTCAGGCCGCCCACGGACGGCCTGAGCTGGGCGATTAGAACAGCCCCAGCGGTTTATCGGAGTAGCTGACAAGCAGACATTTCGTCTGCTGGTAATGCTCCAGCATCATCTTGTGGGTTTCACGCCCGATGCCCGACTGCTTATACCCGCCAAACGCCGCGTGCGCCGGATAGGCGTGGTAGCAGTTGGTCCAGACGCGCCCGGCCTGTATTCCCCTGCCCATTTTATAGGCCAGATTACCGTTACGGCTCCAGACCCCCGCCCCCAGGCCATACGGCGTGTCGTTGGCAATCTCCAGCGCCTCTTCCATCGTTTTGAAGGTGGTCACGGCCAGCACCGGTCCGAAAATCTCCTCCTGGAAGACACGCATGTTGTTCTGCCCAAACAGGATTGTCGGCTCAAGGTAATACCCTTCCTGCAGATCCCCCCCGAGCACCTTACGGCGACCGCCGGTCAGGATATCCGCCCCTTCCTTCTTGCCGATATCAATGTAGTTGAGGATGGTTTCCAGCTGTCCGTGCGAGACCTGCGCGCCCATCTGGGTGACATTATCGAGCGGGTTACCGCTGCGGATAGACTCCACGCGGCGAATGGCCCGCTCCATAAAGCGCTCGTAGATGGACTCCTGCACCAGCGCGCGGCTTGGGCAGGTGCAGACTTCGCCCTGATTAAAGGCAAACAGCGCAAACCCTTCCAGCGCCTTATCGAAGAAGGCGTCCTCTTCCTCCATCACGTCCGCGAAGAAGATGTTAGGAGACTTCCCGCCCAGCTCCAGCGTTACCGGAATGATGTTTTGCGTGGCGTACTGCATAATCTGCTGGCCCACTTCCGTCGACCCGGTAAACGCCACTTTGGCGATCCGTTTTGAGGTGGCCAGATATTCCCCTATCTCACCGCCCGCGCCGTTCACCACGTTAATAACTCCCGGCGGCAGAAGATCGCCCACAATTTCCATCAGCAGCAGGACCGAGAGCGGAGTTAAACGTGCCGGTTTCAGCACAATGCAGTTCCCGGCGGCCAGCGCGGGCGCCATTTTCCAGCTCGCCATCAGCAGCGGGAAGTTCCATGGAATAATTTGTCCGACGACGCCCAGCGGTTCGTGGAAGTGGTACGCCACGGTGTCGCTGTCAACTTCGCTTATTCCACCCTCCTGCGCGCGAATACAGGAGGCAAAATAGCGGAAGTGGTCGATAGCCAGCGGCACGTCTGCCGCCATCGTTTCCCGAATCGGCTTGCCGTTATCCCAGGTTTCCGCCGTCGCCAGCAGTTCCAGGTTCTGCTCCATGCGGTCGGCGATTTTGAACAAAATGGCGGCGCGATCCTGAACGGAGGTGTGGCCCCATTTGTCTTTCGCTTTGTGCGCCGCATCCAGCGCCAAATCGATATCACGCTTGCCGGAGCTGGCAATCTCGCACAGCGGCTGGCCGGTAACGGGCGTCAGGTTGGAATAGTATTCGCCGTCAACGGGGGCCACCCAGTCGCCGCCGATAAAGTTGTCATAGCGAGGCTTCAGCTTGAGGGGAAAACCATACTCGCCGGGCTGGATACGCGAAGAGGGAGGATTGTTTGTCATGACCGTCTCCTTGCTGTTGTTGTACAACAAGGGTAGTCCCGGCTGGCGGTTTTCTCGCCAGTGGGTGACGGGTTTACGAGCCGTATCACGGATTACCGTACTTTACGTTTCGTTTCTGCCACTGAACCATACTTAACAGTTCAAGAGCTCATAAGGAACGATGCGATGCAGCTATTTATCGGTTTTGACGTAGGCGGAACCCACATCAAGCACGGCGTGATTGATGAAAATGGCAAGGAGCTGACGACGGACGAGTACGATACCCCTGAGGATAAAAATACCTTCAAAAAGAAGTGGAAAGCGGTGGTTGAAGCGTATCAGGACGAACACGACATCGTCGGTATCGGCGTGAGCTTTCCCGGCCATATTAACCACCACAGCGGCGAAGCGGCTAAAGCGGGCGCGCTCGAGTATCTCGACGGCGAAAACCTGTGCGAACTCTTCGCCGGTCTGACCGACCTTCCCGTCACCGTAGAAAACGACGCCAACTGTGCGGCGCTGGGCGAGCGCTGGCAGGGCGCGGGTAAGGATTACGAGCATTTCGTCTGTATCACCATCGGCACGGGCATCGGTGGCGGGATTGTGATGGAAGGGGATCTCTATCGCGGGTCGCATTACCGCGCCGGTGAATTTGGCGTGCTACCCGTGGGGGACAAGGGCGAACCGATGCACGAGGTTGCGTCTGCCAGCGGCCTGATGAAAGCCTGCCGCCGCGCGCTGGCCGTATCAGAAGAAGAGATGCCTGACGGCGAGGAGCTGTTTAAACGCATGGAGAGCGACGTGCACCTGCGCGAAGCTATTGAAGCCTGGGCGCATTTTCTCTCGCGCGGCGTTTACAGCGTGATCTCGATGTTCGATCCCCAGGCCGTGCTGATTGGCGGCGGGATAAGCGAGCAGGAGAAAATCTATCTCCTGCTCGATAAGTACCTGCAGCGATTCGAGGAATGGGAAGCGCTCAAGGTGCCCATCCTGCCCTGCGAGCTGGGTAACCAGGCGGGAAGACTGGGCGCGGTATGGCTGGCGAAGCAGAAGCTCGCTCGTAACGCTTAAGGGAACAGCTGTGCGTCGCGAAGCAGATGATCATTACCCCGGCGACGCGTAAACCCGATACGGTTGAAATATTCCAGGATCTGAATCGCCAGCTTGCGGCCTACGTTCAGCCGATCGCGGAAATCGGCTGCGCAGGTGGAGCCGCGCGCCTGATCCAGTTCGCGGATCAGGTTAGCAAACGCCACAATGCGATCGTTACGGTAATAACGATCTTTCACGATCGCGACTATCAGCCCCTGCTGCGCCGCATGGCGCAATACCTGGCGCATCACCTGCTCGTCGGTGTTCGTTTCACGCGCCAGGTCGCGAACCCACCACGGCTCATCGCCAAACAGCGAGGCCGCTTTTTGCCAGATTGCCTCCTGCTCTGCGGTGAACCCGGCTTTGTGATCCGGCAGATGCAGCCAGCCGTGATGGCTTTTAATCACCCCGCTTTCGCGCATGTTTTCAATCAGCAGCAGCACCAGCGCATCGTCTTCCGTCGGCAGCGCCATGCGCCGCAGGCGCTCACGACCAGGACCGGGTTCATCCTGATGCTGTTCATGGTAAGTCGCGAGGGTGTTCAGTATCTTACGCTGCCAGTGTGCAGCCACCGGCGCATCGAGCAGGCTGTTGCCGGCCTGAATAAAGCCCGGCTGTTGGGTCAGCTGAAGCAACCCTTCGCCGCTCAGCTGGCGTGCCCATGCAAAATCACTCAGGCTCACCGCCCCGCGCTCAAGATGCACCCGCAGCGCGGCGTTATCATCCCGAGCCTGCGCCAGCGCAGCCAGCCATTGCAGGTATTCAGGCTTACGCTTGCCGCGTCGCGGCGGGTTCAGCGTCACCACCCGCGCTCCGGCCAGCGTTTCCCGTGCGGAAATATCCCGCAGCACCAGACGGTCGTTGTCCGCCAGCCAGAGCGGCGAATCAAAAACCAGTTCGGCAAGATCGTTTTCCAGCAGCGACACCCGCCCGGTGATATGGCTGGCCGCGTGGTGAATATGCAGCGGCTGCCATTGGGTCAGCGGCACGTTTGTCTGCAGGGAGACAATGACGCGTTCAGACGGCTCGGGCGGGGCGTCGGCCAGCAGCCAGTCGCCGCGGCTAAGCTGCTCTTTTTCCGCATCCCCGGCAATGTTGAGCGCGATCCGCTGCCCTGCATGGGCGTGCTCCGCAGGCTGGTTTTGCGCATGCAAGCCGCGCACGCGCATCGGCTTATTAACGCCCGTCAGCCACAGGCTATCGCCCAACTTCACTTCACCGCTCAGCGCCGTACCGGTGACCACCAGACCCGCGCCTTTGACGGTAAACGCCCGGTCAATTGCCAGACGGAAGCGGTGATGGCTGGCGTGGTCGCGCGACGATAATTGCTGCAAATGGTGGCGAAGATCGTCGATACCGCGCCCTTCAGTCGCCACGGTGACAAAAAGCGGCGCATCGGCAAAACCATATTCCCGTAGGGTCGCCTGCACCGCTTCGCGCACCTCGCTGACGCGCGCGTCGTCAACGCGATCGGCTTTGGTCAGCGCCACGGTCAGCTGCGGGTTGCCGGTCAGTTGGAGGATCGCCAGATGCTCACGGGTTTGCGCCATCACGCCGTCGTCGCACGCCACCACCAGCAGGGCATGGTCGATACCCCCTACGCCCGCCAGCATGTTGGACAGAAACTTTTCATGCCCCGGAACATCAATAAAGCCCAGCACGCGGCCATCGGGCTGGGGCCAGTAGGCATAGCCCAGATCGATGGTCATGCCGCGCTTTTTCTCTTCCGGCAGGCGATCGGCGTTTATGCCGGTAATTGCCTGCAGTAACGTGGTTTTTCCATGGTCGACGTGACCGGCGGTGGCAATAATCATTTCAACAACATCTCCAGAAATCGCTCTTCATCTTCAAGACAGCGCAGATCCAGCCACATGCGGCCGTCGTAAATCCGCCCGATGACCGGCGTCGGCAGGCCGCGCCAGCGCAACGACAGGGCCTCAAGGCGGCTACCGCGCCCGTCACGCGGGGTGAAGGTGAGCGCTTCACTCGGCAGCCTGTCCACCGGCAGCGAACCGCTGCCAATCTGCGACTGGCAGGGTTCAATGCGAACGTCAAAATCGGGGTAGTGCGGGGCGACGAGCGGCAGCAGCAGTTCGGCCTGGGCGCGAATCGAGGCGGCATCCCGGCTTAACAGGCGCAGCGTGGGCAGGCGGTCGGCCAGTTTCTCCGGGTGGAGATAGAGCCGCAGCGTCGCGTCCAGCGCGGCAAGGGTCATTTTATCGGCCCGCAGGGCGCGCTTGAGCGGGTGCTGCTGCAGCTGCGCAATCAGCTCGCGCTTGCCGACGATAATCCCGGCCTGCGGCCCGCCCAGCAGTTTGTCGCCGGAAAAGCTGACCAGGCTCACGCCCGCGGCAATCATCTCTTGCGGCATCGGCTCTTTTGGCAGCCCGTACTGGCTGAGATCCACCAGCGAACCGCTGCCAAGATCGGCAATCACCGGAATATTCAGCTCGCGCCCAATCGCCGCCAGCTCGGCCTCTTCAACCGTTTTGGTGAAGCCTTCAATATGATAATTGCTGGTGTGGACCTTCATCAGCAGGGCGGTGTTTTCATTCACCGCCGCGCGATAATCTTTCACATGGGTACGGTTAGTCGTACCCACTTCATGCAGCGTGCAGCCCGCCTGGCGCATCACGTCCGGGATGCGAAACGCCCCGCCAATCTCCACCAGCTCGCCGCGGGACACTACCACCTCTCTGCCGCTTGCGGTCGCCGCCAGCATCAGCAGCACCGCCGCCGCGTTGTTATTCACAATGCAGGCATCCTCCGCGCCGGTTAGCTGGCAGAGCAGATCCGCCAGCGCGCGATCGCGATGCCCGCGCCCGGCGCCGTCCAGATCGTACTCCAGCGTCACCGGCGAGCGCATGGCCTGCACGACCGCAGCCACAGCCTCTTCCGCCTGCCGGGCGCGTCCCAGGTTGGTGTGCAGCACGGTCCCCGTCAGGTTAATCACCGGGCGTAACGCGCTTTGCGCCTTCTCGCCCAGCCGATGCTCCACTTCCTGCTCCCACGCCGCGCACCAGTCGGGCAAGGCATTTTCGGCCTGGATATGGCCGCGGGCTTCATCCTGAAGCAGACGCAGCATCCCCACCGTCGCGGTATGGCCGAAGCGCTCAACGGCAGCATGAATGCGGGGATCGCGAAGAAGTCGGTCGGTCGCGGGGATCTGGCTGTACAGCGAATGATGAGTAGTCATGAAAGCGCCTGGCGAGTAAATATCTTCCCCCCTCCCGACGGGAGAGGGAGTTAACATGTGGAGGGATTGTACCGCCTCCGACGCCGAAGTGTTATAACCCGCGTCAAGCCTTTGGCGGTTCGGTGCGGGCAAAGCTCTCGCGGCTAAAGAGCGTTTCTGCGAGTTTCACCAGCAGCGGACGGTCAACGCACCAGCCAGGGGACACCCGGCGGAAGTTGAGATAGCCGATGGCGCAGGCAATAGCGATGGTTGCCAGGTTCAGGCTGTCGGTGTGGATCTTGCCCTCCCGGATAAGCTGTTCGCACATATCCAGACTGCGGCTGATTTTTTCCCGCTGGCGCAGCAATTCGTTTTCTGACTGCTGGGCGGCGGGACGCGCCTGCTCGCGTACGGAGGTGAGTGCCGCATCCATAATGCCGTCGGCCAGGGCTTCAATTTGCTTCACCGCCAGCGCCGCTTTAGGGTCAGACGGCAGCATTGCCGGGGCAACGCCCAGCAGCTCGATATACTCTGCAATAATGGGGGAATCGAACCAGTATTCGCCCTCGTCCGTTACCAGCGCCGGAACTTTCCCCAGCGGGTTATACTGCGCAACGCCGTTTTCGGCGTTGTAGGGCTGTTCATTGACGAATTCAAATTCAATCCCTTTCTCCAGCAGGAGAATCGAGATTTTTCGCACGAAGGGACTGGTGTAGCTACCGATGAGTTTCATTGCCTGATCCTTGATGCCGGGAAAAAGTCAGTATGGATCAAGCGATGAAAAAAGGGCAGGTATGCGTGTCGCATTCCTGCCCCGGAAGGATTAGTGATCGAGATAGAGGTAGTGCATCCAGCTGGTCATACGCAGCAGCACTTTACGCATCACCGAGACGTGGGCGAAATGATCCGAATAGACCGCCACCTGGGCATAAATACCGTCCGGCAAAGCATCGACGTCGGCGTTAGGCTCCAGCTCAATCAGCGCCTGTACGCCATCCGTACCCGGCGCAACGGTCAGTGCCTGCAATGCGCCCTGCGCCTGATACGACCCGCCCGGCACTACCGGCAGAACGCTGGTGAGCTTACCGGTGAACACCTGGCCCGGCAGCGCGTTAAACACTACTTCCGCTTCATCGCCCGGTTTCAGACGCAGCAGCGAGTTCTGACGGAACTGGGCCACAATCTGACGCTTCTGTTCAGGAATGAAGACCATCACCGGGCGCAGCGGCAGCGCGGCGGCATAGGTTCCCGGACGGATCAGCACCTGGGTGATATAGCCATTGCTCGGCGCGCGCACCACGGTCTGATCGAGATTGTATTTCGCTTCAGCAAGCTGGGCGCGTAACGAGGCAATTTGCGACTGCTCGCCGTTTACCATGCTGTCCAGCTGGCTTTGAATCTGCTTCTGTTCAGCAACGGAGCCTTTCACCATGGCATCCTGCGCCAGATAGTTCTGCCGCGCGTTATCAATATCGCTTTCAGAGAACGGATTCACCTTCGCCTGGCTGCCCTTCAGGTAGCGCTGATAATCTTTATACAGGCGATCGCGTTCAGCGGAGACGCGTGTCGTATTGGCAACCGCTTCCGAAAGCTGCGCTTTCAGATTGTCGATATTGTGCGTCGCGGTCACCAGGTCTGCCTTCAGTCTGTCGACGCGCGCCTGATAGCGGCCCGGATCCAGCTTAAATAACACTTCGCCTTTTTTAATGAGCTGGTTATTTTTATCGGTCACTTCCGTAACCACTCCCGTGACCTGCGGCGTAATCGGAATGGAAATTACCGCTTTTTGCGCCGTAAAGGTATACGGATGGTTATAGTTCATTAGCAGAATGAGTCCGGCAACAATAAACACCCCGCCTAACGTCGCGGTAGCAAGCGTCCACTGGTTTACCGGAATACGGAATATTTTAAAGATTGCCCAGGCAAATGCCACATAGGTCAGAATAATCAACAGATCCATGATTAGCGCTCCAACGTGTTTTTATCATCAGAGGGCTGAACCGCTGCCAGCTTGTGTTCTAACTCGGCCACGCGTTTGGCCAGCGCATCCATGCCCGGAACCTCATCAGGCTTAGTGATGTGGTTCTGCATTCCCCAGCCGCGATCTTCCCGGTACAGCGTGGCCCAAATCCACAGGAACGGCCAGATGGCATGGAGCGTAAACAGGCTGATCCAGCCTGCCGTATGAATAGCATCGGCATGGGGATGATTGCGCTTTTTGGCCATATTATAGGGGATGTCATGGATGGCGATGATTCCGTAAAAAAGAACCAGAAATACAAAAATCAACACGCCCAGCGCGAAATAGTTGAGAAACATATTCTCCTCACTTAAACAACGTCAACTCATTACATTAATAAAACAGCACGCAGCCTAATTAATTTATTTTTAAATTTAAAAGGCACACTGATTATTTCAGAGCCGGGGAGTATCGGTTTTTATAATATCTCCATGCAAGTTTATAAGCGTGTCAAAATATATCCTGAATAATAATATACTCAACCTTACATTATGAGCGTAATTCAGGTTTTAACTTTTCGCCATACAACATATGAAGAGTATTTTTTTAGCTTTCCGTGTCACTCCAGGCCATCCGGACGCCGATCGCAGTCGGAGAAATCTGCATAAAAATATTTTGTGAAACCAGTCACAATCCAGAAACAAACTCGCAAAAATAAAATGTGACATCAATCACATAAAGAGGTGGTTTTTGCTCTTTTTCTCGCCATCGTATTTTTTTCACCCACCAATTTTGTGATTCAGATCACCTCATTCAGCGCCACACCCCCTACATTTACGTGACATGTATCACACAAAATTCCGCTGTCTGGACAGTTGAACGATTCAGTGCCAGATTTCACAGCATCAGAACAGGGTCCGGCTACCTCTGCCGCCGCACATTAACGATAAACCTCGGGCCGCAAGCCTAAGCGTAAACATAAGAAGGGGTGTTTTATGTCATCCGATTTCAAGATCAAAGTTCAAAGCTTTGGTCGTTTCCTCAGCAACATGGTGATGCCAAATATCGGCGCGTTTATCGCGTGGGGTATTATCACCGCATTGTTCATTCCGACAGGGTGGTTGCCTAACGAAACGCTGGCGAAACTTGTTGGCCCAATGATTACCTATCTCCTGCCGCTGCTCATCGGTTATACCGGTGGTCGTCTGGTGGGCGGTGACCGTGGTGGCGTCGTGGGTGCCATCACAACCATGGGTGTTATCGTCGGTGCGGATATGCCGATGTTCCTCGGTGCGATGATTGCCGGTCCCCTGGGCGGCTGGGCGATTAAGAAATTCGACGTCTGGGTTGATGGCAAGATCAAATCCGGCTTCGAAATGCTGGTGAACAACTTCTCTGCGGGCATCATCGGGATGATCCTCGCGATTCTGGCGTTCCTCGGCATTGGCCCGGCTGTTGAAGTGCTCTCCAAACTGCTGGCGGCGGGCGTTAACTTCATGCTAGCGCACGACATGCTGCCGCTAGCGTCTATCTTCGTTGAACCGGCGAAAATCCTGTTCCTGAACAACGCCATTAACCACGGTATCTTCTCGCCGCTGGGTATTCAGCAGTCTCACGATCTCGGCAAGTCCATCTTCTTCCTGATTGAAGCGAACCCGGGTCCGGGTATGGGCGTTCTGCTGGCGTACATGTTCTTTGGCCGCGGCAGCGCGAAGCAGTCTGCTGGCGGCGCGGCTATCATCCACTTCCTGGGCGGTATCCACGAAATTTACTTCCCGTACGTGCTGATGAACCCACGTCTGATCCTGGCCGTTATCCTCGGCGGTATGACCGGCGTGTTCACCCTGAGCGTGCTGGGCGGTGGTCTGGTCTCTCCTGCTTCTCCGGGCTCTATCCTGGCGGTGCTGGCGATGACGCCGAAAGGCGCATACTTCGCGAATATCGCGGCGATCTGTGCGGCGATGGCGGTCTCCTTCGTGGTCTCTTCTATCCTGCTGAAAACCAGCAAGGTGAAAGAAGACGACGATATCGAAGCGGCAACCCGTCGTATGCACGACATGAAAGCCGAATCCAAAGGCGCGACCCCGCTGGCGGCTGGCGATGTCTCTAACGACCTGAGCCACGTGCGTAAAATCATCGTTGCCTGCGACGCCGGTATGGGCTCCAGCGCAATGGGTGCAGGCGTGCTGCGTAAGAAAGTGCAGGATGCGGGTCTGACCAATATCTCCGTGACCAACAGCGCGATTAATAATCTGCCGCCGGACGTTGACCTGGTGATCACGCACCGCGATCTAACCGAGCGCGCTATGCGTCAGGTACCGCAGGCACAGCACATCTCGCTGACCAACTTCCTGGACAGCGGCCTGTACACCAGCCTGACCGAACGTCTGGTTGCCGCGCAGCGTCACGAAGACAACGAAGTGAAAGTGCGTACCAGCCTGCAGGACAGCTTTGACGAGAGCAATGCTCACCTGTTTAAGCTGGGCGCGGAGAACATCTTCCTCGGCCGTACCGCGAGCACCAAAGAAGAGGCGATTCGCTTCGCGGGTGAGCAGCTGGTGAAAGGCGGCTACGTTCAGCCAGAATACGTTGACGCGATGCTGGAACGTGAAAAACTGACGCCAACCTACCTGGGCGAATCCATCGCGGTTCCGCACGGTACGGTTGAAGCGAAAGACCGCGTGCTGAAAACCGGCGTAGTGTTCTGCCAGTATCCTGATGGCGTGCGCTTCGGTGAAGAAGAGGACGACATCGCCCGTCTGGTAATTGGTATCGCCGCTCGTAATAACGAGCACATTCAGGTGATTACCAGCCTGACCAACGCGCTGGACGACGAGTCCGTCATCGAGCGCCTGGCCAACACCACCAGCGTGGAAGAAGTTCTGGCCCTGCTCAACAAATAGCAGCGCCTCTTCCCTCTCCCCTTTGGGGAGAGGGCTAGGGTGAGGGGAAAACGTTCCTCACCCCAGCCCTCTCGGGTAAAAACATTGATGAAGGTTAACACTATGAAAGCATTACATTTTGGCGCAGGTAATATCGGTCGTGGTTTTATCGGTAAACTGCTGGCAGACGCGGGCATTACCCTGACATTCGCCGATGTGAATCAGGTGGTTCTGGATGCCCTGAATGCCCGTCATAGCTATCAGGTTCATGTGGTGGGTGAAAACGAGCAGGTTGAAACCGTCTCTGGCGTCAACGCGGTCAGCAGCATCGGCGACGACGTGATTGACCTGATCGCCAGCGTTGATCTGGTGACCACCGCCGTGGGTCCGGTGGTGCTTGAGCGTATTGCTCCTGCGGTCGCGAAAGGCCTGGCTAAACGTAAGGCACAGGGTATCGATACCCCGCTGAACATCATCGCCTGCGAAAACATGGTGCGCGGCACCACGCAGCTGAAAGGTCACGTTATGGCGGCCGTGGCTGACGAAGATAAAGCCTGGGTTGAAGCGCACGTCGGTTTTGTTGATTCCGCCGTGGACCGCATCGTTCCGCCGTCCGAATCCGCCACCAACGACCCGCTGGAAGTGACTGTGGAAACCTTCAGCGAGTGGATCGTCGATAAAACCCAGTTTAAGGGCGTGCTGCCAACCATTCCGGGAATGGAATTAACCGATAACCTGATGGCATTTGTCGAACGCAAACTCTTCACGCTGAACACCGGGCATGCTATAACCGCGTACCTCGGAAAATTGGCCGGTCATCAGACCATTCGTGACGCGATCCTCGATGAGCAGATCCGCGCGGTGGTAAAAGGGGCGATGGAAGAGAGCGGCGCGGTGCTGATCAAACGCTACGGTTTTGATGCTGATAAACACGCAGCATACATCCAGAAAATCCTCGGTCGTTTTGAAAACCCGTATCTGAAAGATGACGTTGAGCGCGTGGGCCGTCAGCCGCTGCGTAAGCTCAGCGCGGGCGACCGCCTGATTAAGCCGCTGCTCGGCACGCTGGAATACGGCCTGCCGCACGCCAACCTGGTGAAAGGAATTGCCGCCGCGATGCACTACCGCAGCGAGCAGGACCCGCAGGCGATTGAGCTGGCTCAGCTGATTGATGACAAAGGCGCGCAGGCTGCGCTGGCGCAGATTTCCGGTCTGGACGCCAGCAGCGACGTGGTTGCGGAGGCGGTTAACGCATACAACGCAACCAAATGATGCAGAATCCGGCGCAGGTTAGCCTGCGCCCGAATAACAGATTGTCAGATATGCAGGCAATAATGGAACAAACCCAGGCCTTTGAAAATCGTGTGCTTGAGCGTCTGAATGCTGGCAAAACCGTACGAAGCTTCCTGATTGCCGCCGTCGAATTACTGACCGAGGCGGTGAACATTCTGGTGCTTCAGGTGTTTCGCAAAGACGACTACGCGGTAAAGTACGCTGTAGAACCGTTACTGGACGGAGACGGACCGCTGGGCGATCTGTCGGTGCGCCTGAAGCTGATTTATGGTCTTGGCGTGCTGAACCGGCAAGAGTATGAAGATGCGGAGCTGTTAATGGCGCTGCGCGAAGAGCTCAATCATGACGGTAATGAGTACACCTTTACCGATGATGAGATTCTGGGGCCTTTCGGCGAACTGCACTGCGTAACCGCCCTGCCCCCTGCTCCCCATTTTGATAACAGCGACCCTGAACTGTACGCGATGCAAAAGCTGCGCTATCAACAGGTTGTCCGTTCCACTATGGTCCTTTCCCTGACTGAGCTGATTTCTAAAATCAGCTTAAAAAAAGCGTTTCAGAAGTAAGCCCGTTCACATTGGTGTATCCTTCCCTCTAAATTCCCCGTTTTCAGAGTCATTTGTCATGAAAGAAGTCGAAAAGAACGAAATTAAGCGCCTGAGCGACCGCCTGGATCTGATCCGTCATCAGATGGCTGGCCTGTCACTGGTCGATTCCGCCGAGAAGTACGCCGAGCTGGAAAAAGAGACCGCGAAGCTGGAAGCTGAAATCGAGCGCCTGCGCGAAGTGAAAGGCCAAAAGCTGAGCAAAGAAGCGCAGAAGCTGATGGGCATGCCGCACCGCCGCGCGATCACCAAAAAAGAGCAGGCCGACATGGGCAAGCTGAAGAAAAGCGTCCGTGGCCTGGTGGTGGTGCACCCGATGACCGAGCTTGGCCGCGAAATGGGCCTGAAAGAGATGACGGGTTTTTGTAAGACGGCTTTTTAACCGTTCTTCCCCTCACCCCGCCCTCTCCCCAAAGGGGAGAGGGAGAAAACCGCACAGTTCAGTCCCCTCGCCCCTTTGGGGAGAGGGTTAGGGTGAGGGGTCCCTCAGCCACACTCCCGCTTAAAATTGGCCCAACCAATCCCCCTTTTCTTCCTTCCCCGGTTCACAATTTCATTATTTCCGCTCACAAAACCATTGCCACCTCATAACATCTGGTTAACCATTCATTGTCATTAACCCTACAACACAATATTGGCAGGACCACTTTTACACAGTTTGTGACGCAGAGTTGAGCGGAGACTCACCCGCAGCACAGGCTGTCTGGTCCCCAGGAGACCTGCATGAGCCTCTGGCAACAAAACTACGACCCGGCCGGAAATATCTGGCTGTCGAGCCTGATCGCATCGCTTCCGATCCTGTTCTTCTTCTTTGCGCTGATTAAGCTCAAGCTGAAGGGCTACCTCGCCGCGACGTATACCGTTGCCATCGCCCTGCTGGTGGCGCTGTTCTTCTATAAAATGCCGGTCGACCGCGCGCTGGCCTCCGTTGTCTACGGCTTCTTCTACGGCCTGTGGCCGATTGCGTGGATCATCATCGCCGCGGTCTTTGTCTATAAAATCTCGGTCAAAACCGGGCAGTTCGACATCATTCGTTCGTCGATTCTCTCCATCACCCCGGACCAGCGCCTGCAAATGCTGATAGTCGGCTTCTCCTTCGGCGCGTTCCTCGAAGGTGCGGCAGGCTTTGGCGCACCGGTGGCGATCACCGCTGCGCTGCTGGTGGGTCTGGGCTTTAACCCGCTGTATGCCGCGGGCCTGTGCCTGATTGTGAACACCGCCCCGGTAGCCTTTGGCGCGATGGGGATCCCGATTCTGGTGGCCGGACAGGTGACCGGGCTGGACAGCTTTGAGATCGGCCAGATGGTAGGCCGCCAGCTGCCGTTCCTGACCATTATCGTCCTGTTCTGGATCATGGCGATTATGGACGGCTGGCGCGGCGTGAAGGAGACCTGGCCTGCGGTGATGGTGGCAGGCGGTTCGTTCGCCATTGCCCAGTACCTCAGCTCGAACTTCCTCGGCCCGGAACTGCCGGACATTATCTCTTCGCTGGTGTCGCTGGTTTGTCTGACGCTGTTCCTGAAACGCTGGCAGCCGGTGCGCATCTTCCGCTTTGCCGACATGGGCGCGTCGCACGTGGATCAGACTCTCGCCCGCACGGGCTATACCGCAGGACAGATCGTCCGCGCCTGGTCGCCGTTCCTGTTCCTGACCGCCACCGTGACGCTGTGGAGCATTCCGCCGTTTAAAGCCCTGTTCGCTCCGGGCGGCGCGCTGTACGACATGGTGATTAACATCTCCGTGCCGTTCCTCGACAAGATGGTTGCCCGTATGCCGCCGGTAGTGCACGACGCCACCCCGTATGCGGCAGTGTTTAAGTTTGACTGGTTCTCCGCCACCGGCACGGCGATTCTGTTTGCGGCACTCCTTTCCGTGGCGTGGCTGCGCATGAAGCCTGCCGCAGCGGTACAGACTTTTGCGGCGACGATTAAAGAGCTGATGCTGCCGATCTACTCCATCGGCATGGTGCTGGCGTTCGCGTTTATCTCCAACTACTCCGGCCTGTCGTCGACGCTGGCGTTAGCGCTGGCCCACACCGGACACGCGTTCACCTTCTTCTCGCCGTTCCTCGGCTGGCTGGGGGTGTTCCTGACCGGTTCAGATACCTCATCTAACGCCCTGTTTGCCGCCCTGCAGGCAACGGCGGCGCAGCAGATTGGCGTGTCGGACGTGCTGCTGGTGGCCGCGAACACCACCGGCGGCGTGACCGGCAAAATGATCTCCCCGCAGTCCATCGCCATTGCCTGTGCGGCGGTGGGACTGGTGGGCAAAGAGTCGGACCTGTTCCGCTTTACCGTTAAACACAGCCTGATATTCACCTGCATGGTGGGCGCGATCACCACCCTGCAGGCCTATGTCTTAACCTGGATGATCCCATGATAGTGATGCCCAGACGCCTGTCCGACGAGATTGCCTCTCGCGTGCGGGCGCTGATTGAAGAACAACAGCTGGAAGCGGGCATGAAATTGCCCGCCGAGCGCCAGCTTGCCGCCCGGCTTGGCGTATCGCGTAACTCACTGCGCGAGGCGCTCGCGACGCTGGTCAGCGAAGGCGTGCTGGTGAGCCGTCGCGGCGGCGGCACTTTCGTGCGCTGGCAGCATGACGACTGGTCCGAGCAAAACATCGTCCAGCCGCTGAAGACGCTGATGGAAAACGACCCGGACTACAGCTTCGACATTCTTGAAGCGCGTCACGCCATCGAAACCAGTACCGCGTGGCACGCGGCGATGCGGGCAACCGAAGCCGACAAAGAGAAGCTCAAAGCCTGTTTTGAAGCCACGCAAAGCAGCGATCCGGATATCGCCTCCCAGGCGGACGTGCGTTTCCATCTGGCAATCGCCGAGGCCTCGCACAACGTGGTGCTGCTCCAGACCATGCGCGGGTTCTTCGACCTGCTGCAATCCTCCGTGAAGCAGAGCCGCCAGCGCATGTATCTGGTCCCGCCGGTCTTTGCCCAGCTGACCGAACAGCACGAGGCGGTGCTCAACGCCATTCTGGCCGGCGATGCCGAAGCCGCGCGCAAGGCGATGATGGCGCATCTCGGCTTCGTGCACACCACCATTAAACGATTTGATGAAGACCAGGCCCGACAGGCGCGTATTACCCGTCTGCCTGGCGACAGTGATATTTCCAGGGAGAACAAAGCATGATTATTTCAGCAGCCAGTGACTACCGCGCCGCGGCGCAGCGCATTTTGCCGCCGTTCCTGTTCCACTACATCGACGGTGGGGCGTATGCCGAATACACCCTGCGCCGCAACGTGGAGGATCTGTCTGAAGTGGCCCTGCGCCAGCGCGTGCTGAAGAATATGTCCGACCTGAGCCTTGAGACAAAGCTGTTCAACGAAACGCTCTCCATGCCCGTCGCGCTCGCGCCTGTTGGCTTATGCGGCATGTATGCCCGCCGTGGCGAAGTGCAGGCCGCCGCCGCTGCGGATGCCAAAGGCATTCCGTTTACGCTTTCTACCGTCTCAGTCTGCCCGATTGAAGAGGTCGCCCCGACCATCAAGCGCCCGATGTGGTTCCAGCTTTACGTCCTGCGCGATCGCGGCTTTATGCGTAACGCCCTTGAGCGCGCCAAAGCGGCGGGCTGCTCCACGCTGGTCTTTACCGTCGATATGCCAACGCCCGGCGCGCGCTACCGCGACGCGCACTCCGGCATGAGCGGCCCGAACGCTGCGCTCCGCCGCTACTGGCAGGCAGTTACGCATCCGCAGTGGGCGTGGGACGTCGGCCTGAACGGTCGTCCGCACGATCTGGGGAATATCTCGGCGTACCTCGGTAAACCCACCGGGCTGGAAGATTACATCGGCTGGCTGGCGAACAACTTCGATCCGTCAATCTCGTGGAAAGACCTGGAGTGGATCCGCGAATTCTGGGACGGCCCGATGGTGATCAAAGGGATCCTCGACCCGGAAGATGCCCGCGACGCGGTGCGTTTTGGCGCGGACGGGATTGTGGTCTCTAACCACGGCGGACGCCAGCTTGACGGAGTGCTCTCTTCTGCCCGCGCGCTGCCGGCCATTGCCGATGCGGTGAAAGGGGATATTGCCATTCTGGCCGACAGCGGCATCCGCAACGGGCTGGACGTGGTGCGCATGATTGCCCTGGGCGCAGACAGCGTGCTGCTGGGCCGCGCGTACCTCTACGCGCTGGCCACCAGCGGCCAGGCCGGCGTGGCAAACCTGCTGAGCCTGATTGAGAAAGAGATGAAGGTGGCGATGACCCTGACCGGCGCGAAAACGATCGGTGAAATCAGCAAGGATTCGCTGGTGCAGGAGCTGAGCAAGCTGCCTGCGGCGCTGGCCCCCCTTTCGCAGGGAAACGCGGCCTGACTTTCATCTGTTAATATTTTTCACCTGCGCCCGACTTCCCCCTCGGGCGCTTTTTTTGTCGAAAATAACACCTGCGTAACATTCTGGATAAGAAAATTTGACACACCCCTCCGGTTAGCAATTGTATAGACAAGCAAATACAAGAGCACAAAAACAACATCACATCAGAGAGGAGCATATGGCCTATTCAGGTAAGGTGGATATTCAGCAGGTAATCGACGAGAGTCCCTTTTCAGGGTTTCACTGGCTTCTTATCGTGCTGGGCTTTCTGGTTCTGGCGATCGATGGTTTTGATACCGCAGCAATGGGCTACATCGCGCCTACGCTGTCGGCAGAATGGGGGATACACAAACAGGATCTAGGCCCGGTGCTGAGCGCGGCGCTGCTGGGGCTGTCGCTGGGTGCCCTGATTGCAGGCCCGGTATCGGACCGGATGGGGCGCAAGCGCGTGCTGGTCTTTTCGTGCCTGTTCTTCGGTCTGGCGAGCCTGGGAACGGCCTGGGCGCAAAGCCTGAATACCCTGACGCTGTGGCGCTTTCTGACGGGTCTCGGGCTCGGTGCAGCGATGCCTAACGCCATCACGCTGATTTCGGAGTTCGCCCCCCAGCGCTGCCGCGCCATGGCGATTAATACCATGTACTGCGGCTTCCCTCTGGGCGCGGCGGGCGGCGGCGCGATCTCTTCCTGGCTTATTCCCCACCACGGCTGGCGAAGCGTGCTGCTGACCGGCGCGATTGCCCCGCTGATTTTAACCGTGCTGCTGGCGCTGCTGCTGCCGGAATCGGTGAAGTTTCTGGTGCAGCGCGGGAAGGACGTCATGCAGGTCCGCTGCATCGCCAGCCGGTTCAGCCGCAGCACGCTGGAGAGCGTTACGGGCTTTTTCCTGGCGGAAGAGAAAGTCGCGTCTAAAAAAGGGAGCGTGGGGCAGCTGTTTTCCATGCCCTGGCTGCCCGGCACCCTGATGCTGTGGGTGACCTATTTTATGGGGCTGGTGATTTACTACGTCCTGCTTAGCTGGATGCCGACGCTGATGCAGGGGATGGGGTATGCCCTGGCGGAATCCGCCTGGCTCACCTCGCTGTTCACCTTCGGCGGCACCGCAGGCATTCTGCTCGCGGGCTGGATGATGGACCGCTGGGAAGCGCACAAGGTGGTCGCAGGGGGATTTGTCCTGACGATGGGACTGATCCTGTTACTCGGCCTTGAGCATAACCATATCGCCCTGTTTGGCGGGCTGATTTTCCTGATGGGGATCGCGATGAACGGCGCGCAGTCGGGCATGCAGACCCTGGCGGCCACCTTTTACCCTACCGAGTGCCGCGCGACGGGCATCGCCTGGATGCAGGGGATCGGCCGCTTTGGCGGGGTGGCGGGCACTATGACCAGCGCCCAGCTTCTTTCTATGCAGTGGCAGGCAGACAGTATTTTAATGATCCTCAGCGTGCCCGCCCTGGTGGCCGCGGCGGCAACCGTCTACAAAATGCTGTATAGCCGCTCGCAGGAACCCGGCGTCGCGTAGTTCCTCTCTTTTCTGCTATTCTGCCCCCGCAATTAAGGGGGCAGCATGCTTAACATCGTTTTATTCGAACCAGAAATTCCGCCGAACACCGGCAATATCATCCGCCTGTGCGCCAACACCGGTTTTCGCCTGCACATCATTGAGCCGATGGGCTTTACGTGGGACGACAAACGCCTGCGCCGCGCGGGGCTGGATTACCATGAATTTACCGCCGTGGTTCGCCATCACGATTACGCCGCGTTTCTGGAAGCAGAGAAGCCGCAGCGCATGTTCGCCCTGACCACCAAAGGCACGCCAGCGCACAGCGCAGTGAGCTATCAGGAGGGTGACTATCTAATGTTTGGCCCGGAAACCCGCGGCCTGCCGGCCACGATCCTGGATGCCCTGCCCGCTGAGCAGAAGATCCGTATTCCGATGATGCCGGACAGCCGCAGCATGAACCTGTCGAACGCGGTGTCGGTGGTGGTGTATGAGGCCTGGCGCCAGCTGGGTTATCCGGGCGCCATTCTCAGAATTTAAATGCCGTCACCATACTCGAAGGTATGGTGAATGCCGTTGAAGTGCTGGTCCATATCCATCGACGGCTTATCGCTGTCTGGCTTACCAACGATGCGCGCCGGTACGCCAGCGGCGGTGGTGTGCGGCGGCACGGGCTGGAGCACAACCGACCCCGCGCCAATCTTCGCGCCGCGCCCGACTTCGATATTGCCGAGAATTTTAGCGCCCGCGCCAATCATCACCCCTTCGCGAATTTTCGGGTGGCGATCGCCGCTGGTTTTTCCGGTACCGCCCAGGGTGACCGATTGCAGGATCGAGACGTCATCTTCAATCACCGCCGTTTCACCCACCACGATGCCGGTGGCGTGGTCGAGCATGATCCCGCGTCCAATCTTCGCCGCCGGGTGAATATCAACCTGGAACGTCACGGAGACCTGGTTTTGCAGGAAAATCGCCAGCGCGCGGCGGCCTTCATTCCATAACCAGTGGCCGATGCGGTACGCCTGCAGGGCGTGGAAGCCTTTCAGGTACAGCAGCGGCGTAGAGTATTTATCCACCGCCGGGTCACGCGTGCGCACGGCCTGGATATCACAGGCGGCAGAGGCGATCATTTCCGGGTCTGCGGCGTAAGCCTCTTCCACCACTTCACGAATGGCGATAGCAGGCATGATGGAGGAAGCGAGCTTGTTGGCGAGCATGTAGCTCAGCGCGCTGCCGAGATTTTCGTGCTTGAGTAGCGTCGCGTGGTAAAAACTGGCCAGCATCGGCTCACAGTCGGCCAGCGCCCGGGCTTCGGCTTTAATATTATTCCAGACGATATCCAGTTCTTCACACGGCATTGCTAACTCCAGACGATAGTATAATGACCAGCCAGTTCTGCGCTGGCTGGGTCATTCAGGTGACAACGGTTCCGACTAGTTACTGCTGCGCTCGTCCTTGCGCGCACGACCTAATAAGGTCAATGCTGCCTCGCGCGCATTTTTTCCGCAATACAATACCTGATAAATTTCCTCGGTTATTGGCATTTCGACACCAAACCGGTGTGCCAACTCGCGAACTTCTTTGGTATTGCGGTAGCCTTCCACCACCTGTCCAATCTTCTCCTGCGCGCTTTTTACATCGCTGCCCTGTCCGAGCATCATGCCAAAGCGGCGGTTACGAGACTGGTTGTCGGTACAGGTCAGCACCAGGTCGCCCAGACCCGCCATCCCCATAAAGGTGGCCGGATCGGCACCCAGCGCTTCGCCCAGACGGGACATCTCGGTTAAGCCGCGGGTAATCAACGCCGTACGCGCGTTGGCGCCAAAGCCAATACCGTCAGACATCCCGGCACCGATGGCAATCACGTTCTTCACCGCGCCGCCCAGCTGCACGCCGATAAAATCGGGGTTGCTGTAGACGCGGAAGCTCTTGCCGCAGTGCAGCAGCTGCTGGAGATCGTCGGAGAAGGTCTGGTCAGTGGATGCCAGCGAGATCGCCGTCGGCAGGCCCGCAGCCAGCTCTTTGGCAAAGGTTGGGCCGGAGATAACCGCCAGCGGGATCTCATCCCCCAGCGCTTCGCGGGCAACGTCCTGCAGCAGGCGTCCGGTTTCCGCTTCCAGCCCTTTGGTCGCCCAGACGATACGCGCATCCGGGCGCATCAGCGGCTTGATCTGATTCAGCACGTCGCCAAAGACATGGCTCGGCACCACAATCAAAATGTTGCGGCTGGCCGCCAGCGCGGTCGCAAGATCGCTTTCCAGGTGCAGGGTGTCAGGGAACGGAACGTCCGGGAGAAACGCCACATTGCAACGGTCGCGCTGCAGCGTGGCGATATGTTTTGGATCGTGGCCCCACAGGACCACGTCGTGACCATTTCTTGCCAGCGTGATGGCAAGAGCGGTGCCGTATGAGCCGGCACCGATCACAGTCATTGACGCATTAACAGTGCTCATCAGGCATCCTGATGTTGTTCGGCACCTTCGCCAGCCTGCTGCTGCAGATAGTTCATGAACAGCGCATCAAAGTTCACTGGCGCAAGGTTCAGTTGCGGGAATGTACCGCGAGAAACCAGGCTGGTGATGCATTCACGGGCATACGGGAACAGGATGTTCGGGCAGTATGCACCCAGGCAATGCGCCATCTGGTTGCCTTCGATGCCGCCGATGGAGAAGATACCGCCCTGCTGTACTTCGCACAGGAATGCAGTTTCTTCGCCCAGAGAGGCGGTCACGGTCACACGCAGTACGACTTCATACACGTCATCCGCCAGCTGGGTGGATGCGGTATCCAGATCAAGTTTAACCTCTGGCTGCCAGTCTTTCTGGAAAACGTGCGGCGCATTTGGCGCTTCGAAAGAGACATCCTTGGTGTAGATACGCTGGATCTGGAAAGTCATTTCGGTGTTGTTTTGTTCTGACATGGAAATACCCTTTTTAATTGTCCTAAAGTCTCTTAGCTCAGCAGCGGATCGAGTCCACCACGGGCGTCGAGCGCATACAAGTCATCACAGCCGCCAATGTGCTGCGCATCAATAAAAATCTGCGGAACCGTCGTACGACCACTACGTTGGATCATCTCTTCGCGTTTGATCGCGTCACCGTCGATCGGCAGTTCCTTGAACGTGACGCCTTTGCTGCTCAGCAGCGCTTTCGCACGGTGGCAGAACGGGCACGTCGCTTTGGTGTAGATCTCAATATTGGCCATGACTGAACTCCTTATTTACCGCGAACCAAAGGAAGATTTTCCCCGCTCCAGCCGGAAATCCCTTCTTTCAGTACCGTTACGTTTTCGAAGCCCGCTTTATAAAGCGCGCTGGCAGATTCCTGCGCCTGCATACCGGTCGCATCCACAACGATAATGGGCTGGGCTTTGTGTTTCTCAAGCTCACCAACGTTGTTGGCTTTGATTTCAGCTGGCAACAGGTTGATTGCGCCGGCAATGTGACCTTTACGGAAATCGTCACGCTGACGCAGATCGACAACGACGGCATCTTCTTTGTTAATCAGACGCGTCGCTTCACCACGGGTGATAACCTTAATCTTAGACGTCAGGCTCTTAAATGTGGTGAACAGCACAGCAGCCAGCAGGCCAATCCACGCGATGCTCAGAACCGGATGGCGGCTAACGAATTGCATAATTTCTTGCATGGAGGGTAACTACTCCCGACTAAGTGATAAAAAAACCAAGACAGGAGTATACCTGTGCGTTCTGGCAAATACAGCCAGCGACCATAACCTAATCCATTTTCTGCGGCATGCCACCTAAAAAAATGCCTCAAAATGGTCCGGTCAGCATCTTGCCCCCGCGCTTTCTTTGATCTTCTGCGGCTATTTGATCGATTCAGCTGTAGTAAAATTACGCAAATTTTGACTCTTGAGCATGAGGTTGTTGCAATGTCGGTTTCTAAAAAACCTATGGTACTGGTGATTCTGGATGGCTATGGCTACCGTGAAGACAGCCAGGATAACGCTATTTTCAACGCAAAAACCCCGGTCATGGATGCACTGTGGGCAAAACGTCCGCATACGCTGATTGATGCGTCTGGGCTGGAAGTGGGCCTGCCGGATCGCCAGATGGGCAACTCCGAAGTCGGCCACGTTAACCTGGGCGCAGGCCGTATCGTGTATCAGGATCTGACCCGTCTGGACGTCGAAATCAAAGAACGCACCTTCTTCGCGAACCCGGTTCTCTCCGGTGCGGTAGATAAAGCCGTTGCGGCAGGTAAATCGGTGCACATCATGGGTCTGCTCTCCGCGGGCGGCGTGCACAGCCACGAAGATCACATCATGGCGATGGTTGAACTGGCCGCTGAACGCGGTGCGGAAAAAATCTACCTGCACGCCTTCCTGGACGGTCGCGATACGCCGCCGCGCAGCGCAAAAGGCTCTTTGCAAGCCTTCGAAGACAAATTCGCCGCGCTGGGCAAAGGCCGCGTGGCCTCCATCATTGGCCGTTACTACGCTATGGACCGCGACAACCGCTGGGATCGCGTTGAACAGGCCTATGATCTGATGACCCTGGCAAAAGGGGAATTCCAGTTCGCGACTGCCGTTGAGGCGCTGGAAGCCGCTTACGCGCGTGATGAAAACGATGAATTCGTGAAAGCGAGCGTGATCCGCGCTGAAGGCCAGGCCGATGCCGCCATGGAAGATGGCGATGCGCTGATCTTCATGAACTTCCGCGCTGACCGCGCGCGCGAAATCACCCGTGCGTTCGTGAATAGCGATTTCGACGGTTTCGCCCGTAAAAAAGTGGTGAACATCGACTTCATCCAGCTGACCGAATACGCGGCAGACATCAAAGCGCCTTGCGCTTACCCACCTGCCTCGCTGGCCAATACCTTCGGCGAGTGGATGGCGAAGAACGACAAAACCCAGCTGCGTATCTCCGAAACTGAGAAATATGCGCACGTGACCTTCTTCTTTAACGGCGGCGTTGAAGAGCCGTTCAAAGGCGAAGAGCGCATTTTGATCAACTCGCCGAAAGTGGCGACTTACGATCTGCAGCCAGAAATGAGCTCTGCAGAATTGACTGAAAAACTGGTCGCGGCCATCGAAAGCGGCAAGTACGACACCATCATCTGTAACTATCCGAACGGCGACATGGTCGGCCATACCGGCGTGATGGAAGCGGCAGTGAAGGCGGTTGAAGCGCTGGACCACTGCGTTGAGCAGGTTGCGAAAGCGGTTGAGTCCGTTGGCGGCCAGCTGCTGATCACCGCTGACCACGGTAACGCCGAGCAGATGCGCGACCCGGCAACCGGTCAGGCGCACACCGCCCATACTAACCTGCCGGTTCCGCTGATTTATGTGGGTGATAAATCACTGAAAGCAGTGGAAGGCGGCAAGCTTTCCGACATCGCGCCAACCATGTTGTCGCTGATGGGTATGCCGATCCCTGAAGAGATGACTGGTAAGCCGCTGTTCATCGTGGAATAATCGCTCCCCATGAGGGGAAAGGCGATTTTTTCAATCACATGGGTCGTGAAGCCGCTTAGGTTATCAGTCAGACCTCTGCTTTGCGCCAGCGCACTCAGCGCTGGCGTATTGCTGTGCGCCGCATCCGCCCACGCGGATGACCGCGACCAGCTGAAATCCATTCAGGCCGATATCGCCGCCAAAGAGCGTGCGGTACGCCAGCAGCAACAGCAGCGCGCCACCCTGCTCGCCCAGCTTAAGCAGCAGGAAGAGGCCATCTCCGCTGCCGCACGTAAGCTCCGTGAAACGCAAAATACCCTCACCCAGTTGAACAAACAGATCGACGAGATGAACGCGTCGATTGCCAAACTGGAGCGCCAGCGTGATGCGCAGGAGCGCAACCTCGCGGCTCAGCTCGATGCCGCATTCCGCCAGGGTGAACATACCGGACTCCAGCTGATCCTCAGCGGTGAAGAGAGCCAGCGCGGCCAGCGCCTGCAGGCCTACTTCGGCTATCTGAACCAGGCGCGTCAGGAGACGATCGCGCAGCTGAAGCAGACGCGTGAAGAGGTCTCCACCCAAAAAGCGGAGCTGGAAGAGAAGCAGAGCCAGCAGCAGACGTTGCTCTACGAACAAAAAGCGCAGCAGGCAAAGCTTGAGCAGGCCCGTAACGAGCGCAAGAAAACCCTGTCCGGCCTTGAGTCCTCCATTCAGGCAGGACAGAGCCAGCTGAGCGAAATGCGCGCCAACGAATCAAAACTGCGCAACAGCATTGCCCGTGCGGAAGCCGCAGCGAAGGCGCGCGCTGAAAAAGAGGCCCGCGAGGCCCAGGCGGTTCGCGACAAGCAGCAGGAAGCCTCCCGCAAAGGGACCACCTACAAGCCAAGCGAAAGCGAACGTTCCCTGATGTCGCGTACCGGCGGTCTGGGTTCCCCTCGCGGTCAGGCCTACTGGCCCGTTCGCGGCACTATTCTGCATCGCTATGGCGAACAGCTGCAGGGTGAGCTACGTTGGAAAGGGATCGTTATCGGTGCGTCTGAAGGTAGCGAAGTGAAAGCCATCGCCGATGGCCGCGTGATTCTGGCCGACTGGCTGCAGGGTTACGGGCTTGTGGTAGTGGTCGAACACGGTAAAGGCGACATGAGTCTTTACGGCTACAACCAGAGCGCGCTGGTCAGCGTCGGCACCCAGGTGCGCGCCGGCCAACCCATCGCCCTTGTGGGCAGCAGTGGCGGTCAGGGCCGCCCGTCACTCTATTTCGAAATTCGTCGTCAGGGTCAGGCGGTCAATCCACAGCCGTGGTTGGGAAGATAAGTTTTGCTTCAGTTTCGTCGAATGGTTCTCTCCGTCGTCAGCGCGCTGGCGCTGGCTGCACCGGTATATGCAGGCAAACTCGCGATTGTGATTGATGACTTCGGTTATCGTCCACACTATGAAAATCAGGTGCTGGCGATGCCGTCAGCCATCTCCGTCGCCGTCCTGCCGAATGCGCCACACGCGCATGAGATGGCAACCAAAGCCCACAATAGCGGTCATCAGGTGCTCATCCATCTGCCGATGGCACCGCTCAGCAAGCAGCCGCTGGAAAAAGATACCCTGCGCCCGGATATGAGCAGCGATGAGATCGAGCGCATCATCCGCGACGCCTACAACAAAGTGCCGTATGCCGTGGGTCTGAACAACCATATGGGCAGCGCGATGACCTCCAGCCTGTACGGTATGCTGAAAGTGATGCAGGCGCTGGAACGTTACAATCTCTACTTCCTCGACAGCATGACCATCGGCAACAGCCAGGCGATGCGTGCCGCTCAGGGTACGGGTGTGAAGGTCATTAAGCGTAAAGTCTTCCTGGACGACTCCCAGAACGAAGCGGATATCCGCGTGCAGTTTAATCGCGCGGTAGCGCTGGCGCGCCGCAATGGTTCGGCGATTGCCATCGGGCACCCGCATCCGTCTACCGTTCGCGTTTTACAGCAAATGCTGCCGACCTTACCCGACGATATCACGCTGGTACGCCCGAGCGATCTGCTTAATGAACCGCAGGTAGATACGTCTCGTCCGGGTAGCGCACAACCTCCCACCACGCAGCCGCGCAATCCGTTCCGCGGCGTGAAGAACTGCACGCTGAAAAAACCGCCTGAACCGGTGCATGCAACCCGCTTCTTCGCGGTCATCAGCGAAAGCGTGAGCCAGAGTACGCTGGTGCAATACTTCCAGCACCAGTGGCAGGGATGGGGTAAAAAAGTCTCAGCGAACCAGTCCCAGTGACAGGCGATTAAGGTAGAACAATGCCGCAACGACACAAAATTTTGCTCCTCGATACCGGTAAAGAGTGGGGAGGAGGCACCAACAGCATGCTCGAACTTCTGAAGCGCATTAACCGCGAGAAGTTCGATATTACCTGCTGTTTTTACAGCGACTACAGCCGGGCCGAAGGGCAAACCATCGGCCAGGTGCTGAACGGCATTGGCATTCCCTTAATTGTGATTCCCCAGCATAAACAGCCCGCATGGGCGAAAATCGCAAAAGAGCTGGGCCGCAGCCTGCTGTTTTTCTCCCGCAGCGCCCGGAAGGCGTTTACGCGCCATATTGATACCCTCTGGCGCATTCGCCCCAACGTCAGCAAGATCGAGACGATTTTTCGGGAAGGCGGTTTTGATACGCTGTACATGAACAACCAGCCAGGCTCTAACGAAGAGGGTTATCTGGCGGGCGCGAAGCTGCATGCGCGGATCATCCAGCACTGCCGCATTGAGCCGGTGCTGACGCCGCCGCTGGTGAAGCTGGTGAATGCCCATGCCACAAAAATCATCGCCGTCTCGTACGGCGTTGAGCGCGTGTTACTTCAGCATGGCGTCCGGCCCGAGCTGTGTACAACGGTCAACAACGCCATCGACATCCACCAGCCTTTGCCCGACCGACGCGCCATGCGCCAGCGTCTGAACATTGATGACGACACCTTTGTGTTCGGCAGCATTGGGTCGCTTATCCCTCGCAAGGCCAACCACCACACGCTGGAGGCGCTGGCCCAGTTCAGCCAGAAGCATCCGCAGGCAAAATGGAAGATGGTGCTGGTCGGTGAAGGGGCTGAACGCGGCGCGCTGGCGGCACAGGCTGACGCGCTGGGTATTGCTGAACACGTGATTTTTACCGGTTTCCAGAACACGCCTTTTGACTATCTCGCCACCTTTGACGCGTTTATTCTGGCCTCGCAGAGCGAAGGCCTGCCCCGCGTCGTGCTGGAAGCGATGCTGCTGAACATTCCCGTCATTGGTTCAAAGGTGACCGGTACGGCAGAATTGATCGATCACGAGTCGACCGGGCTGCTTTTCCCGTGGAGCGATGTATCGAAACTTGCTCAACATCTGGATAATATCTGGCAGGATCCCGATCTGCGCGCCCGGCTCGCCGCGGCCGCGCATCAGAATGTCTGCAACGTGTATGCCATTGAAAGCTATGTTAACGGTGTCGAGGCCGTTCTTGGCGCGCAATAACCAAACGAGAAAAACATGTTTAAATTCCTGAATGCTCGCTACCGCCACATCACCGGGCGACATAACATTCCGTACGCTTCCCTTCCGGTCACGCGCGATCTCGTTGCGGTGGATTCCATCGTGATTCCGTGTACGGGCGCGGATTTCGTAGAAGAAGCGTTGTTGTCAGCGACCTTTGCAGAGCGTTATGCCACCGGCGTCAGCGAAATTGTTATCGTCAGCGATCAGCCTGAATCCGCTTTCGGCGAACTGCCGCCAAAAACCCGCGTCGTTACGCTTACCCTTCCGGTACGCGAGGAAAGTTACCGCTATAAGCAGATCTACCTCAGCCGTCTGGTGAAGCTGAACGCTCCGCTGCAGGCGCGCGGCGAAGGGGTATTGATGATCGACTCCGATCTCAATTTGCTGAAAATGCCTGAAATTAAGGTGGCAGATATGCATCTCTACTCGAGTTTTCGCCAGGGTAAAATGATTGCCAAACTGGACGGCGCGCCATCAGATAAAGTCCCTGCCTATTACAAAGGTATGGTGCGCCCATATCTGGTTGATCATGTTAACAGCGCCTTCCTCGTGGCTACCCAAAAGACATGGCGTCGTATTTGCCCTCTGTGGCTGTCGTTGTTTCAGGATACCTGGGAACTGATGGATGATAGTCAGCCGCCAACCGATCAGCTGCCGCTTACTGCCCTGCTGGACATGCTGGATTTAAAAACGGTTAATCTGGGGGACTGGGTAAACTGGCCGGTATCCAAGAAGATTGGTGGACAAGAAGCCATGATCCCAAAAGAGGTGATTGGCGCGCACGGTGGTTTCCCGCTTTCCGAATGGCAGAAGTATCTTGAATCGCCGGATAATAAGCTGCTGTTTAAAGGTCAGGATTACACCCGCAAGGTGCGTTACCTGACGGACGAAGAGAAAAAGAATCAGTAAAAAAAGGGGCCGCAGGCCCCTTTTTTATTACTTATCCCAGCTCAGGATCACTTTCCCTGACTGGCCGGAACGCATCGCGTCAAAGCCCTGCTGGAACTCGTCGATGGAGAAACGGTGAGTAATAATCGGGGACAGATCCAGACCGGACTGGATCAGCGCCGCCATCTTGTACCAGGTTTCGAACATCTCGCGGCCATAGATGCCCTTTATGAACAGCCCTTTGAAGATAACTTTGTTCCAGTCGATGGACATATCTGACGGCGGAATACCCAGCATCGCGATACGGCCACCGTGGTTCATGGTGTCGAGCATGGTGCGGAACGCCGGTGGCGCGCCGGACATCTCCAGACCCACGTCAAAGCCTTCGGTCATGCCCAGCTCTTCCATCACGTCGGTCAGGCTCTCTTTGGAGACATCCACCGCACGGGTGACGCCCATTTTGCGCGCCAGCGACAGGCGGTATTCGTTCACGTCGGTGATCACGACGTTGCGTGCCCCCACGTGCTTCGCCACGGCTGCCGCCATAATGCCGATTGGGCCCGCGCCGGAGACCAGCACATCTTCACCCACCAGGTCGAAGGAGAGCGCGGTGTGTACCGCGTTGCCGAACGGGTCGAAGATGGAGGCCAGATCGTCAGAGATATTGTCCGGAATTTTGAACGCGTTAAACGCCGGGATCACCAGGTATTCCGCGAAGCAGCCCGGACGGTTTACGCCCACGCCGACGGTGTTGCGGCACAGGTGCGTGCGACCGCCGCGGCAGTTACGGCAGTGGCCGCAGGTAATATGGCCTTCGCCGGAGACGCGATCGCCAATTTTGAAGCCTTTCACTTCCTGGCCGATACCGACCACTTCGCCGACATATTCGTGACCGACAACCATCGGGACAGGAATGGTTTTCTGCGACCACTGGTCCCAGTTGTAGATGTGAACGTCAGTACCGCAGATAGCCGTTTTACGAATTTTGATCAGCAGATCGTTATGACCGACTTCCGGCTCCGGCACGTCGGTCATCCAAATCCCTTCTTCCGCTTTCAGTTTGGATAACGCTTTCATCACACGTCCTCAGGCAATTACGCCCAGCTGTTTACCGATGCGGGTAAAGGCTTCCACCGCACGTTCAATTTGTTCAGGCGAGTGCGCCGCAGACATCTGGGTGCGGATACGCGCCTGACCTTTTGGCACCACCGGGAAGAAGAACCCGGTGACGTAGATCCCTTCTTTCTGCAGCTCGCGGGCAAATTGCTGCGCGACGACCGCATCGCCCAGCATCACCGGAATGATCGCGTGATCGGCACCGGCCAGGGTGAAGCCTGCGGCGCTCATTTTTTCACGGAACAGACGGGCGTTGGACCACAGGCGGTCGCGCAGTTCGGCCCCGGACTCCACCATCTCCAGCACCTTGATGGAGGCGGCCACAATCGCCGGCGCCAGGGAGTTGGAGAACAGATACGGGCGAGAGCGCTGGCGCAGCCACTCAACCACCTCTTTACGCGCGGCGGTATAGCCGCCGGACGCGCCGCCGAGCGCTTTGCCCAGCGTACCGGTGATGATGTCCACGCGGCCCATTACGTCGCAGTATTCGTGGGAACCGCGACCGTTTTCGCCGACAAAGCCGACCGCGTGAGAGTCATCGACCATCACCAGCGCGTCGTATTTATCCGCCAGGTCGCACACGCCCTTCAGGTTGGCGATCACGCCGTCCATGGAGAACACGCCGTCGGTGGCGATCAGCACGTGGCGAGCACCCGCTTCGCGGGCCTCTTTCAGGCGCGCTTCCAGCTCAACCATGTCGTTGTTGGCGTAGCGGAAGCGCTTCGCTTTACACAGGCGTACACCGTCGATGATGGAGGCGTGGTTCAGGGCGTCGGAGATAATCGCATCTTCTGCGCCGAGCAGGGTCTCAAACAGACCGCCGTTGGCGTCGAAGCAGGAGGAGTACAGGATCGCGTCTTCCATCCCAAGGAAGCTCGCCAGCTTTTGCTCAAGCTGCTTATGGCTGTCCTGCGTACCGCAGATGAAACGTACGGAGGCCATGCCGAAACCGTGGGTGTCCATGCCGTTTTTTGCAGCGGCAATCAGCTCAGGGTGATTAGCAAGACCTAAGTAGTTGTTCGCACAAAAGTTGATCACATGGCTGCCGTCGGCAACGGTGATGTCCGCCTGCTGAGCAGACGTGATAATACGCTCTTCCTTGAACAACCCTTCCGCACGTGCGGTGTCGAGGTCGCTGTTTAACTGTTTGTAAAAATCACCACGCATTGCAATTCTCCAGACTCGGCAAATTTCGGCACATATTACCCAAACCTATAGTTCATGACGAGATGACGCAGTATCTCTTCTCGTTTTTGCAGCATAAATCACGTGTAACCCTGCTGCATATCGGTGAATGGCTGAAGGGTCGCCATACTAATGATATGATATGAATATTAGCGTCCGGGATTGTCCCCGGGCTCCACACTTCAAAGGTTACAGTTATGATCATCGTTACCGGCGGCGCGGGCTTTATCGGCAGCAACATTATCAAGGCCCTCAATGTCAAAGGCATCACCGACATCCTGGTGGTGGACAACCTGAAAGACGGCACCAAGTTCGTTAACCTGGTGGATCTGAACATCGCTGACTACATGGATAAAGAAGACTTCCTTATCCAGATTATGGCAGGTGAAGAGTTCGGCGAGATCGAAGCCATCTTCCACGAAGGTGCGTGCTCCTCCACCACCGAGTGGGACGGCAAGTACATGATGGACAACAACTATCAGTACTCCAAAGAGCTCTTGCACTACTGCCTGGAGCGTGAAATTCCGTTCCTGTATGCCTCCTCCGCGGCAACCTACGGCGGCCGCACCTCGGACTTCATCGAATCCCGCGAGTACGAGCAGCCGCTGAACGTCTACGGCTACTCCAAGTTCCTGTTCGACGAGTACGTGCGTCAGGTTCTGCCAGAAGCGAACTCGCAGATTGTCGGCTTCCGATACTTTAACGTTTACGGGCCGCGCGAAGGCCACAAAGGCAGTATGGCGAGCGTGGCATTCCACCTGAATACCCAGCTGAATAACGGCGAGAGCCCGAAACTGTTCGAAGGCAGCGATGGCTTTAAGCGTGATTTCGTCTACGTGGGCGACGTGGCAGCCGTCAATCTGTGGTTCCTGGAAAACGGCGTGTCCGGCATCTTCAACCTCGGCACAGGCCGCGCGGAATCCTTCCAGGCGGTGGCTGACGCAACGCTGGCGTACCACAAGAAAGGCAGCATCGAGTACATTCCGTTCCCGGATAAGCTGAAAGGCCGCTACCAGGCGTTCACCCAGGCTGACCTGACCAACCTGCGCGCCGCAGGCTACGACAAGCCGTTCAAGACCGTTGCCGAAGGCGTAACGGAATATATGGCCTGGCTGAACCGCGACGCATAAGTATGAAGATTCTGGTGATCGGCCCGTCATGGGTGGGCGACATGATGATGTCGCAAAGTCTCTATCGCACGCTCAAGGCGCGTTATCCCCAGGCGATAATCGACGTGATGGCACCCGCATGGTGCCGTCCGCTGCTATCGCGTATGCCGGAAGTGAACGAGGCGATCCCGATGCCGCTTGGCCACGGGGCGCTGGAAATCGGCGAACGCCGCAAGCTCGGTCATAGCCTGCGCGAGAAGCGCTACGACCGGGCGTATGTCCTGCCAAACTCCTTTAAATCCGCCCTGGTGCCTTTCTTTGCGGGCATCCCGCACCGTACCGGCTGGCGCGGCGAAATGCGCTACGGCCTGCTGAACGACGCGCGGGTGCTGGATAAAGAGGCCTGGCCGCTGATGGTGGAGCGCTACGTGGCGCTGGCCTACGACAAAGGGGTGATGCGCAGCGCGAAAGACCTGCCTCAGCCGCTGCTGTGGCCGCAGCTGCAGGTTAACGACGGGGAGAAATCCCACACCTGCAACGCGTTTGGCATTTCGTCTGAACGTCCGATGATTGGCTTCTGCCCCGGCGCGGAATTTGGTCCGGCAAAACGCTGGCCGCACTACCACTACGCCGAACTGGCGAAACAGCTGATCGACGAAGGCTACCAGATTGTGCTGTTTGGCTCGGCGAAGGACCACGAGGCGGGCAACGAAATTTTCGCCACGCTGAGCAACGAGCAGCAGGCCTGGTGCCGTAACCTGGCTGGGGAAACGCAGCTCGAGCAGGCGGTTATCCTGATTGCCGCCTGTAAGGCCGTGGTCAGCAATGACTCTGGCCTGATGCACGTCGCCGCCGCGCTGGATCGTCCGCTGGTTGCGCTATATGGCCCAAGCAGCCCGGACTTCACGCCGCCGCTGTCGCACAAGGCGCGCGTAATCCGTTTGATCACCGGCTACCACAAGGTACGTAAAGGCGATGCCGCAGAAGGCTACCATCAGAGCCTGATCGATATTACCCCGCAGCGCGTTCTCGAAGAGCTCAACGAACTGCTGTTGAGCGAAGAAGGATAACGGATGCGGGTACTGATCGTTAAAACCTCCTCAATGGGCGATGTGCTGCATACTCTACCGTCGCTGACGGACGCCATGCGGGCCATTCCCGGCATCCGTTTTGACTGGGTAGTAGAAGAAGGCTTCGCGCAGATCCCCACCTGGCATGAAGCGGTTGACCATGTGATCCCGGTCGCGATTCGCCGCTGGCGCAAAGCGTGGTTCTCCGCGCCGATTAAAGCCGAGCGTAAAGCCTTCCGTGAAACGGTGCAGGCGCAGCGCTACGACGCAATCATCGACGCCCAGGGGCTGGTGAAAAGCGCCGCGCTGGTCACGCGTCTGGCGCATGGCGTAAAGCACGGCATGGACTGGCACACCGCCCGCGAACCGCTGGCGAGCCTGTTCTATAACCGCCGCCACCACATCGCAAAGCAGCAACACGCCGTAGAACGCACCCGCGAGCTGTTTGCGAAAAGCCTCGGCTATGCGAAACCGGAAGCGCAGGGCGACTACGCCATTGCGCAGCACTTTTTGCGCAATACAGATCCCTGTGCTCAGCCTTATCTTGTCTTCCTGCATGCCACAACGCGTGACGATAAGCACTGGCCGGAAACGCACTGGCGAAGGCTGATTGAACTAATGCAACCCTCCGGTATCCATATTAAACTCCCTTGGGGCGCTGAGCATGAGCGGCAGCGTGCGGAGCGTCTGGCAGCAGGCTTTACCCACGTTGAGGTTTTACCCAAACTCACGCTGGCGCAGGTTGCCGCAGAGCTGGCAGGTGCTAACGCCGTCGTTTCCGTGGATACGGGTTTAAGCCATTTAACCGCGGCGCTGGATCGTCCAAATATCACCCTTTTTGGCCCGACCGATCCCGGCCTGATCGGGGGCTATGGCAAAAACCAGCATCAGATGGCCAGCCCGACTCAGCAAACGAAGGATATCAGCGCAGATGAGATTTTTTCATTTTTACAGGGCAGCCGTTGGCTTTCCAACAGGGATATTTAACCCATGAGTTATGTATTTCTGCTGATTTTACTCTTTCCGGTGAAGCTTCTCCGGAAGCTGTTCCGCAAAGAGACAGGGAAAAACCTGGTCATTCAGACAGCCAAAATCGGCGATTTTGTTAATGCAACGCCTCTACTGGCCTGGCTGCAGAAAAGCGACGTGCTCATCAGCCGCAGCGTGGGTGCGCTGGCGAAGCATGACGAGACGATCGAAGAGATTTTTTTTATCGAGCAGCATAAGCGTAACCTGTGGCGAAAGCTTCGATTTGCCTGCAGGATCATGAACCGCTATGACAACGTCTATCTCCTGCAGCCTAACAGCGTGAATCTCTTTTTCGCCTCCGTTTGTAACGCCAAAAACAAACAATTTTTAAGCACTTACACGCGCAGGTGGTATCACGGGATTTTCTATCTCACCGCCGACGGTACCGTTGAGCACGGCAAAAAAACGCTATCAGTGACCAATTACCTGAAGCTGGCCGACCGTTCGTTGACGTGGCAGGACTCTCCCAAGCACGCCACAAAGCCCCTGTTTAAACCCGCGACTTACCCGGCAATCCTTGATAAACCCGGCGCGATCCGCATTGGCATTAGCGTGGCCGCGGGGAATAAAGCAAAAACCGTTCCGCCGGTCATCTGGAAGCAAATTGCCGATCGTCTCGCCGACCTGCCCTGCGAGTTTTATGTCTTTGGCGCACCGAATGAACAGTCGTGGATGGATGACATCACCCGCGCTTACGGTGAACTGCCCAACTTTATTAATCTGATTGGTAAGTTCTCGCTTGAAGAGCTTCCGTGGGCCATTTCTAAAATGGACTGCTATATCGCATCCGACTCCGGAAATGTCTACATCGCCGATGCAGTGGGAGTGCCGGTCGTCTTACTGTTCGGTCCGTGCTGTCACTATGAGCAGCGCCCGCTTGGCAACGTGCTGCTGATTGGCAACGATGACAATATTTGCTCGTATGTTTTTGAAACTCGTTATTATTTCTCACAAGGCCGGGAAGAACTCTTCGCGGTAACAGATGAATCGCTGGACGAACTCAAACATTTCATTTGCGAACTGCTAACAGCAAATTCTGCCTTTGATGCTCAAGGAAACTAATTACTATGGCTTTTCTCAGCATCATTATTGCCGCACATAATGCCGAAAACACGCTTCACGCCACGCTGGAAAGTCTGCAAAACGCGATCGAGAATACAGGCGATGATGTAGAAGTTATTATCGTTAACGACAGTTCCAATGATTCCACACAGGATATTATTGAGGCGTGGTTGCCAAAGCTTCCGCATGCGCAATCCCAATACGTTGAGTATCGTAACGTAGGACATGTTCGAAACGGTGCGGTCTCTCTCGCATCAGGCGAATACATTACGATGCTGGATAGCGATGACCTGTTGAAACCAGGCAGCATCCGGGACGCCGTCGCATTCCTGAAAGCAGAGCGGCCTGATATGCTGCTGACGCGCCTGCTGGAAATACGGGACATGCGGAAAATCACCTCCGACTGGCAGGGATTCACGCCTGCCATATTGTCGCAAAGCGATGCAATAAAGCGTTTCCTACAGCACAAAGATTTTCAGGCGCATCTCATCGGGCAATTCGTACACCGCAGGCTGTACGCAACTAACCCGATTCCTTCTATGGTCTGCTATGAAGATTTCGCGGTATTTCCCGGCATGCTGATGCAATCGAGTAAAATATTCTTTCAGCGTCAGGGACACTATTATTACATCAAACGCAGCGACAGTTTGTCGAGCCGTCTTGACGCCAGTAAAATCGCTACGCTGGTTGAATGCACATTACAGATGGAAAATACATTCCCGCAATCATTTAAGCATCTTATTAATTGCCACTGGTTTGATATCTACAGTAATCACCGACAATATCTGACCGACCCCCAGCTCAAACTGGTTAAGCAGCGGGTAAATGCACTTTATTCTTTCTCTTTTTTCTTCTCCAGAGATGTACGTTTCAGCTACAAAAAAAGGGTCATTGAGGCATTATGGAAAAAGTAAAACTGCGGCTCTATCAGTTGACGCTGATTTTGAGCCTCATTTCGTTTGCACTGGCGCTACTGAGCTCAGGAAAACAACGCGAATTTTTCTATATTGCGGTTTATGCCAGCATTATCGGCTTAGCTTGCGAATATAAAAAAATTACCCTGCGCCCCTTTTCAATCGCGCTTCCTATATTGCTGATAGGGCTGCTCAATTTTGTTTGGTATATGGTGTATGAATATCACAGCGAAGGTTTAAATGCTTACAGCGATTATCTGGGCGCCAGTAAGAAACTGATTTTAGCGAGCATTCTCGTTTTCTATCTTGACCGGTTTAAAACTTATGTCGATAAAAGCACTTTCCAGAAGTACTTCCTGTACGCGGCAGGTGCGGGGGTTGTCCTCGCCACGGGATATGGCTTGTGGCAGGCGACGCAGGGTGTAGATCGTGTTGAGATGGCCATAAATCGCGCCACCGTGTCTGCCTATGTTTACTCTGTACTGTCACTGGCGCTGGTATACAGCCTTTATCTTCAAAAAAACAGAACATTATATGTAGTCGCGGGTCTTACCATCTTAATATCTTACTTCGTTATTCTTTTAACGGGGACTCGTGCTGCAATGGGATTATATTTGCTCCTTGCGATTGTACTCACGCTCTACCACTTCAGAAGAATTCACCTAAAATCAACGCTGATTTTTTTATGTGTTGTGGCGGGCATTTTTATCGTTAGCTACAAGCCGTTGATCTCGCCAAAGATAACTCAAACGCACATGGAACTGGAAAGCTACCAGCAGGGGCATGACGCGACGTCGCTCGGCGCGCGTTTTTCCATGTGGACAATTGGTATTCAGAACGGACTTGCACACCCGCTGGGGCAGTCAGTCGAAGACCGCGAAGTGTGGACACAGCAGTATGTAAAAAATGGGCATCCGCATCTCGCGGCCGCGCTAGAGTTTATCAGGGTGCACTTACACAATGAGTTTATTGAAAAATACTCCCTGCAGGGGATCCCGGGCCTGGCAATATTACTCTTTTTCTTCGTCTCGATGATCGCGTACGCGCTGAAGAACAGAAATGGCCTGCTGCTGACGACCATGCTTCTTTTATTACTTTATGGCCTGACGGACGTCATACTATTGAGTTCAGAAGCCTTAATCTTCTTTGTTACCGTGTTTGCCCTGAGCACACCGTTCTCGCAAACCAGACAACGTTAATAAGCGATAATGCCCGCCATGCGGGCATTATTTTTTCTTGTACTGATAAAACTCCGCCAGCGTCATCCCAACCGTCTTGTCGGATAACCAGCTAAAGAGCACTTCCAGATCCTGATACAACCCTTCGATCGCCGCCTCATCTTTAAACGTAGGACTTCCACCCGGCATAAATTCCGAGGAATGCAGCATAAACTCCACGTAATCCTGCCCCTGCGACAGGCATTGCTGCGCCACCTGAATCATCTGCGAGGCATTGCCACCGGTCGGTCGTAGCCAGTTCACGGAGGGCGAACGATATTTACCGCGAAGCCGATCGTATCCCTGTTTGATCGTATTCAGCCAGGCCGGATGTTTATACTGAATGCTCATCGGCACTTCGAGTAAGGGGCTATTGCCCGCCCGGGAAATAGTATCTAAATCCATAAAATAGGCATGGTCGGGGAAATGCTGATAATCCGTTCCGCCATTCCCCTGCGGGGCGCCTTTCGCGTTGCGCCAGTTCACGCGCGGCGTCACGGAGCAATCAACCTGGTAGCCCAGCTCAACGAGCAATTTTGCATAGCGGCTATCAAATGCCCAGCGACCGGCGCGGTGGCTCAGCATTTTGGTCTGGAATGTCTCTTCCAGCAGGCGGGTCATGAACAGCACTTTCTCACGCATCACCTCGTCTGAAAATTCAATCAGATACGGCTGCCATCGCCAGTCATCTCCCGTGAGATCGTGCTCAGGGGGGCTATTCCATGCGTGAAGGTGCATTCCCACCTCCCCCTGTCCGCGAGCAATCACGTCCCTGGCGAATTCAATGAAAACGGGCTCGATTGCCATCTCATAGTTTGTCAGCCATACGGGCTTAAACCCAAAACGCTCACAAAGGGCCTGGAACCGGGCCAGGTAGCGCGCGTTTTCCGTTTTAATGACGCGGTGATTCTGCCAGAGATTATCGCCCTCAGTATCAATCGTGATGATAAACGCTGGTTTTTTCATAATGAGTCCGCATGACAGGGAAGTTAGCGCTATGTTACGCACTCTCCAAAGCCTGAGTAAACCCTTCCTGGGAAATTCCTGAGATTATGGAGAAAGAGTGCAAGTCGCTACCAGGTCTATTAGAATTGCCAACAGTACAACGCCGATAAGATGATGATGAATAACTTACCTGACACGCCTGATTTGCGCATTTTACTGATCAAACTCCGCCATCATGGCGATATGTTATTGACCACTCCCGTCATTGATTCGTTACGTCAAAAATGGCCACACGCGCAAATTGACGTGCTGTTGTATGAAGAAACGCGCGATATGCTCGCCGCACATCCGGCAATTGGCACCATTTATGGCATCGATCGTAAATGGAAGCAGCTGGGCACGCTAAAGCATCTCCAAAAGGAGTGGCAGCTGCTCTGCGCGTTACGAAAGCAACATTATCATCTGGTGATTAATCTTGCCGATCAGTGGCGTAGCGCTATCGTCACCCGCTTCACCGGTGCGCCGGTTCGCCTCGGATTCGCCTTTAACAAACGCAACAATCCATTCTGGCGTTTCTGTCATAGCGATTTAGTCTCTGTTGCAAATCACAAATCCCTGCACACCGTCGAACAAAATCTCTCCATTCTGTCGCCATTACAGGTCGCGCCTGAGCCAGCTGTTACCATGGCCTACAGCGCAGAAGACTGGCACCACGCCCGCCAGCAGCTGGTGCAAAAAGGAGTGAGCGATAACTACATCGTCATTCAGCCAACGTCACGCTGGTTCTTCAAATGCTGGGATGAGAGCAAAATGGCGGAAACTATCACCGCGCTGCAGCAGGATGGGCATACCGTCGTCCTCACGGCCGGGCCGGATAAAAAAGAGCTGGCGATGATCGATCGCATTCTCGGCGCCTCACCGAAGACGGGAGTCGTCTCGCTGGCGGGCCAGCTCACGTTGCGTCAGCTGGCCTCACTCATCGATCACGCGTGTCTTTTTATTGGCGTTGACTCCGTTCCGATGCATATGGCCGCCGCGCTGCAGACGCCATGCGTGGCGCTGTTTGGCCCTTCCAAACTGACGTTTTGGTCTCCATGGCAGGTCAACGGGGAAGTTATCTGGGCTGGCGACTACGGTCCCCTTCCCGATCCCGACGCTATTGATACCAAAACGAAAGAACGCTATCTCGACGCCATTCCTGTTGATGCTGTCGTCTCCGCTGCAAGGAGATATCTGTCATGAAACACCATCGTCTGGCGATTGTTCGCCAAAAGTATCGCCCTGATGGCGGGGCGGAGCGCTTCGTTTCACGTGCTCTCACCGCGCTGAGCAACCAGAATCTTGAACTCAACGTCATTACGCGTGAATGGCAGGGCGAAAAGCAGGACGACTGGCATATCCATATTTGCGACCCGCGCAAATGGGGCCGCATCAGCCGCGAGCGTGGTTTTGCCCATGCCGCCCGGGCGCTGTGGCAACAGCAGCAATTTGATATTGTGCAAAGCCACGAGCGTATTCCGGGCTGTGATATCTACCGCGCAGGCGATGGCGTCCATCGCCGCTGGCTGCTGCAGCGTGCGCGCATTCTGCCCGCCTGGCGCGCGCAGATGCTGATGGTCGATCGCTATCACCGCTACGTGATGCGCGCCGAGCGTGAAATGTATGAGGCGCCAGAGCTGAAAGCGGTTATCTGTAATGCGGAGATGATTAAACGCGAAATCGTTGAAGACTTTGATATTGACGCAAAAAAAATACATGTGATTTATAATTCAATTGATTCCAGCCGCTTCGTTCCGGCCCAGGAAGCACAGCGTGCCGCGCTGCGTCAGCAATTTGGTTTGCCAGCCGATGCCGTGGTGTTCTGTTTTGTAGGATCGGGATTTGAACGAAAAGGATTGGCCAGCGCCATACGCGCTATCGCAGGAACTTCAGCCTGGCTGATTGTGGTTGGACAGGATAAAGCAGAACATCGTTATCGTGACCTCGCCCGTTCATTAGGCTGCGAAGGGCAAATCCGTTTCCTGGGGATGCAGAAAGAAACGCTGCCTTTTTATCAGCTATCCGATGGTTTACTGTTGCCAACGCTGTATGATCCCTTTCCAAACGTCATTCTTGAAGCGATGGCCTGCGGCTTGCCCGTCATTACTTCAGAGAGCTGCGGAGGCGCTGAATTTATTCAGCAAGGCCAGAACGGATTTTATTGTGACGCCTTAGATATCAGCACATTGAAGGAGGCAATTGCAGCCACCCCTTCTCTGGGAAAAAATAACACGATGGGGCAGGCGGCACGTGAACGGGTAAAAGACGCCACCCCCGAAAAACTGTCAAGTCAGCTTATTTCGCTTTATCAAAAATTACTGGATTAAAAATGCGCATCCTAATGATTATTGATGGTTTACCCGGTGGGGGAGCTGAAAAAACAGTTCTTACACTTTCCAGCGGATTAACGGAAATGGGGCATCAGGTCTCCCTTTTCTCTCTGCGGAAAGTGTGTGATTACGCCATCCCGGAAGGCATTGATTATCAGGTGGTTCAGGATACCTGCAAAAAACCGTGGCGCAAGCTGACGGAGATCCCACGCCGGGCCCGCCTGCTGGATCGGGCAATTGAGCGGGCTGAGCGCAGCGGAAAATTTGACGTTGTGTTCTCTCATCTGCACAAAACGGACCGCATTGTGGCGCACTGCCGCGCGCTGGAACGCGATAAGGTCTGGTTCTGCGTGCATGGCATGTTCTCGTTCTCTTATCTTCGCCATCGCAGCGGGCTTTCGCGCTGGTTTAAACATCTTAAAATTCGTCATACCTACGAAAACCGAAACGTTGTCGCCGTCTCAGGCGCCGTGTTGAAAGATCTTTCCGAGACGCTGGCTCTCAAACTCCGGCGTAAAGCGGTTATCCACAATCCTTTTGATATCCCTGAAATTCAGCGTCTGGCGGATGCCCCCTTCGAGATGCAAGGGAAGGATTACATCATCCACGTCGGCCGCTTCCATGAACACAAACGCCACGACCGCCTTTTGCGCGCGTTCGCGCAGAGCCAGCTTGACACTACGCTTGTCATGATGGGCAATGGCTCCGAAGCCAAAATTCAAAAGCTCAAACAGCTTGCCCGCGACTTGGGTATTGAAAACAAAACGGTTTTCCGTCCCTTCGACTCCAACCCTTACCCCTGGATAAAAGGGGCACGCCTCTTAGTGTTAAGTTCTGACTGCGAAGGTTTTGGTAATGTGCTGGTGGAATCCATTATCTGCCAGACGCCACCGGTCAGTACCAATTGTCCGGGTGGCCCCGCAGAAATCCTCACCGGCGACTTAGCGCGCGGGCTGGCAGAGCTAAATGACGCGTCACTGGCAAAAACCCTGGTAGATATTTATACCGCCCCGCCGGTCGTTGGCGATGCAACGATTGCGTCGTTCGGTATCAATGCCATTTGCCAGCAGTACATTGCTTTGGTCGACAATCAAAAATAATCAGGTTTCTTATGCAAAATTCAGCGCCATTATTAAGCGTGGTGGTTGCCGTTTATAACGGCGAAGCTTTTCTGGATCAGTTCTTTACCTGCCTTGTGAATCAACGCATCGACAGCATGGAAGTCATCATTGTCAATGACGGCTCGACCGATCGCTCAATGCAGATCGTCGAAAGCTGGCGTGAAAAACTGCCGCAGATGCAGGTGATTGAACAGCAAAACCAGGGCGTTTCCATCGCGCGGAATACCGGCCTGGCCGTTGCAACCGGTCAGTATCTCTCTTTCCCGGATATTGATGACGTCTTCAAACCTGGCATGTACCAGCGTCTGCTGGATATGGCCGTTACGCAGGATCTGGACGTCGCCACCTGCAACGGCAACTACGTCTGGGAAAATGATAAGAAACCGTCTCGTCCTATCTTCCCTGAGGATAAACTCGCCTCGACGGGCGTCATGACGGGCCCGGCATGGCTAAAGATGGCGCTGGATTCACGTAAGTTCCTGCACGTGACCTGGCTTAATATCTATCGCCACGATTTTATTCGTAAACACAGTTTCCATTTCGAACCCGGCCTGCGTCATCAGGATATCCCGTGGACCACCGAGGTGTTGCTTGCCGCAGAGCGCGTTCAGTACACCAGCGAACGCTTTTATGACTATTACATTCACTCTGCCTCGGTATCACATACGCCGGATAACGACGACACGCTGATTCGCTCCGCGCGCCACTACATGAAAATCCTGCAGATGCTTGATGCCATTAACCAGCGTTATCCGGATAAAGTGAAAAATATCCCCGCCTGCCACTGGCAAATCGCCAAAGAGGGGCTCGGGATCATTCATACCTTCGACAACATGAAGGATGAGACGAAGAAAACAATGATTATCAAAGAATTCTTCGACACCGGGATCTGGAAGCTTATCTGGAAAAGTGCCAAAAGCCCGCGTTTGCGCTGGCGCCTGGGCCGACGCTACTTCCGTTTAAAACGGTATCTGGCATAAGAGATAGCTTTACCTGGCTTAAATGCTTAGAATTTGCCCGCCGAAACTAAAAAGACGGATAATCGCTTGGAATTGTTGTATACCGCCCTGCTCTATATCATTCAGCCACTGGTGTGGCTGAGACTGTTGCTTCGTAGCCGTAAAGCGCCTGCGTATCGTAAACGCTGGGCTGAACGCTATGGTTTTTGCCGCAATAAAGTCGCCCCGGACGGTATTTTGCTGCATTCCGTTTCTGTCGGTGAAACGCTGGCGGCGATCCCGCTGGTTCGCGCTCTGCGCCACCGCTACCCGTCTCTGCCGATTACCGTTACTACCATGACGCCAACCGGCTCGGAGCGCGCGTTATCCGCGTTTGGCAAAGACGTTCATCACGTCTACCTCCCATACGATCTGCCCTGCGCTATGAATCGTTTCCTGAATACCGTTCGCCCGAAGCTGGTGATCGTGATGGAAACCGAGCTGTGGCCGAACATGATTTCCGCGCTGCATGCCCGTAAAATTCCGCTGGTGATCGCCAACGCGCGCCTGTCTGAGCGCTCGGCGAAAGGCTACGGCAAGCTGGGCAAATTTATGCGCCGCCTGCTGAGCAAAATCACGCTGATTGCCGCGCAGAATGAAGAAGACGCGGCGCGCTTTATCTCTCTGGGCCTGAAGCGCAACCAGCTTGCCGTGACCGGTAGCCTGAAATTCGATATTTCCGTTACCCCTGAACTGGCCGCTCGCGCCATCACGCTGCGCCGCCAGTGGGCTCCGCGTCGGCAGGTCTGGATCGCGACCAGTACTCACGAGGGCGAAGAGGCGATTATCCTGCAGGCGCACCGCAAGCTGCTGGAAACCTTCCCGGACCTATTGCTGATTCTGGTGCCTCGTCACCCTGAACGCTTTAAAGACGCCCGCGAAATGGTGCAGAAAGGCGGCTTCAGCTTCACCCTGCGCAGCAGCGGAGAGATCCCTTCCGGCAGTACCCAGGTGGTGATTGGCGATACGATGGGCGAACTGATGTTGCTCTACGGCATTGCTGATCTCGCCTTTGTTGGCGGCAGCCTGGTGGAGCGCGGAGGCCATAACCCGCTGGAGCCGGCAGCCCACGCCATTCCTGTGCTGATGGGTCCACATACGTTTAACTTCAAAGATATCTGCGCTAAATTGCAGCAGGCCGATGGTTTAATTACCGTGACCGATGCGGACTCGGTCGTCAAAGAAGTATCGACCCTGCTGACGGACGAAGATTACCGCCTGTGGTACGGTCGCCACGCCGTCGAAGTGCTGCACCAGAATCAGGGCGCACTCACCCGTTTGCTGCAGCTTCTGCAACCTTATCTGCCTCAGCGGAGCCACTAATGTCTACGCGTCTGTCGGTCGTCATGATCGCCAAAAACGCCGCCGACCTGCTTCCGGATTGCCTGGCCTCCGTCGCCTGGGCTGACGAAATTGTTATTCTCGACTCCGGAAGCACGGACAACACGGTGGACATCGCCCGGGCTGCGGGCGCAAAAGTTTTTACCGATACTGACTGGCAAGGCTATGGCATCCAGCGCCAGCGCGCGCAGGGGTATGCCACCGGTGATTATGTGCTGATGCTCGATACCGACGAACGCATCACGCCGGAGCTTCAGCAGGCTATTCAGGCGGTGCTTTCCTCACCCCAGCCAGGCGCCGTATACAGCATCGCGCGTCGCAACTACTTCCTTGGCCGCTTCATGCGCCACAGCGGCTGGTATCCAGATCGCGTAATGCGCCTCTACGAGCGCGAGCGCTATCAGTACAACGACAACCTTGTCCATGAGTCACTGGCCTGCGACGGCGCCAAGGTCATCCCCCTGACGGGTGATTTGCTGCATCTGACCTGCCGTGATTTCGCCAGCTTCCAGCAAAAGCAGCTCAACTATGCCACCGCATGGGCGCAGGAGCGTCACCAGAGGGGCAAGAAGGCTTCGCTGACGGGAATCTTCACCCACACGCTGGGCGCGTTTCTGAAAACGCTGCTGCTGCGCGGTGGCGTGCTGGATGGTAAGCAGGGCTGGTTACTGGCGGTAGTGAATGCCCAGTATACTTTCAACAAATACACCGAGCTGTGGGCGCTCTGCCGCGGCTACTCAGAGAAAACGTGAGCCATGAGCACAAAAGCGATTTATCCGGGTACCTTCGATCCGATCACTAACGGTCATCTTGACATCATTACCCGTGCGGCGGGCATGTTCGACAAGGTGATCCTGGCGATTGCCGCCAGCCCAAGCAAAAAGCCGATGTTTGATCTCAACGAGCGCGTGCAGCTTGCCACTGACGCCATTTCTCACCTGCCGAATGTTGAAGTCGTCGGGTTCAGCGACCTGATGGCCAATTTCGCCCGCGCCCAGCAGGCCAATATTCTGATTCGCGGCCTGCGCGCGGTGGCAGACTTCGAGTATGAGATGCAGCTGGCGCATATGAACCGCCACCTGATGCCGGAGCTGGAAAGCGTATTCCTGATGCCGTCAAAAGAGTGGTCGTTTATCTCGTCCACACTGGTGAAAGAGGTGGCGCGCCATCACGGGGACGTTACCCATTTCCTGCCGGATAACGTCCACCTGGCGCTGATGGAAAAGCTAAAGTAGCGCTATTTCTGACAGTGGCGGCAGTAGAACGTGGCGCGCTGGGCGTGCTTTGCGGCAACGATCGGCGTCCCGCATACCCGGCATGGCTCACCTTTACGGCCATACACCTGCAGCTCCTGGGCAAAATAGCCCGGTTTACCGTCGCTTTGCAGGAAGTCTTTCAGCGTGGTCCCGCCCTGCTCAATCGAGCGCAGCAGCACGGCTTTAATGACCCGAACCAGCAGCTCACACTCCTGCGCGGACAGCGACGAAGCCAGCCGATCGGGATGGATCCCGGCCGCGAACAGCGATTCGCTGGCGTAAATATTCCCCACGCCGACCACCAGCTTGTTATCCATCAGCCAGGGCTTGATCGGGGTCTTTTTCTTCGCGCACTTCTCTTTCAGGTAGTCCGCGTTAAACGCGTCTGAAAGCGGCTCAGGGCCCAGATGCGCCAGCACGTTGTGACCTTCCAGCTCCTTTGTCCACAGCCACGCGCCAAAGCGCCTTGGATCGGTGTAGCGCAGCACTTTGCCGTTGCTCATTACCAGATCAACATGGTCGTGCTTTTCCGCAGGCAGTTCTTCGGTCAGGATGCGCAGGCTCCCGGACATTCCCAGATGGATAATAATCCAGCCGTCAGGCAGCTCCAGCAGCAGGTATTTCGCGCGGCGCTGCACGCTAAGGACGGGTTTGTCGCTTAACGCGTGGATCTCATCGGACACCGGCCAGCGCAGTCGTCCATTGCGAACGACAGCATGAAGAATAGTCGCGCCGACCAGATGGGGCTCAATGCCGCGACGGCTGGTCTCTACCTCAGGTAATTCAGGCATGGTTCCTCCGTTGAGATGCAGAATGCAAAAAACCCCGCAGTTGCGGGGTTTTTCAATACAAGGAGGCTAAAATTATTTGATTTTAGCTTCTTTGTACAGTACGTGCTGGCGTACAACTGGATCGAATTTTTTCAGTTCCAGTTTTTCCGGCTTAGTACGTTTGTTCTTCGTGGTGGTGTAGAAGTGACCTGTACCAGCAGAAGAAACCAGCTTGATTTTCTCGCGAATACCTTTAGCCATGATTTATTTCCTCTTTAAGTACTTAGTACTTTTCGCCACGGGCACGCAGTTCAGACAGAACTGTATCGATGCCTTTCTTATCGATTACACGCATACCTTTAGCAGATACACGCAGGGTGACAAAACGCTTCTCGCTCTCAACCCAGAAACGGTGAGAGTGCAGGTTCGGCAGGAAACGGCGTTTAGTCGCGTTCAGTGCGTGGGAACGGTTGTTACCGGTCACCGGACGCTTGCCAGTAACTTGGCAGACTCGGGACATGTCTATTCTCCAAAAATCAAATTAGCTCGAGCTTCGTATGGGGTATCGGCGCCTCGTCAGGCTTTACAGCCCGGTCATCGCGTAGTTCTAAGTGAACTCTCGATTGCCAGGCCCAAATGCCAAACCCGAGATTCTCAAAGGTGGCGTAGTATACGCTGACTCGGCGGTGTGCTCAAGTCCCGAACAGACAAAGATCCCGATGGATCGCGAGAAATAGCCTAAATCCAGCCATGTTCTGCAAAAGAAATGTACTCTCCGCGGCCAATTATCAGATGGTCCAGCACACGAATGTCCATGAATTGACAGCATTTGATAATGCGTTCGGTGATTTCTTTGTCAGCTCTGCTCGGTTCTGCACAGCCAGAGGGGTGATTATGCGCGAGGATCACGCCCGCTGCATTCACTTTTATCGCTTCACGCACAATTTCACGCGGATGTACCTCAACGTGGCTCAGTGTACCCGAAAACAGGCGGCTGTGCTTCAGTACCCGGTTCCTGTTGTCGAGAAAGATCACCATAAAGATCTCCCGCTCCAGACCGGATAGCTGGCTTTGCAAAAATTCACGGGTCATGTCAGGGGTAAGGATCGGATCTTGCTCCTCCATCTGCACGTTATAAAATCGCCGGGCAAGTTCAGCAATACCCCGTAACTGGGCATACTTCGCGACGCCAATGCCTTCTACGTGCGTAAATTCCTCCAGTTCGGCTGTCAGCAGACCATGTAGTGAACCAAAATGGTCTATCAGATTTCTCGCCAGCGTAAATACCGTTTTTCCCTTCGTACCTGTACGTAAAAAGAGCGCCAGCAGTTCGTCGTCTTTTAATAACGTGACGCCATGACGCAGCAATTTTTCGCGTGGTAGCAGCAGTTCAGTCTCTTCCATGCCCGGCCTCCTTCTGTTTGCCATTATGCTGCCACAGGCAAATCCGGGGCTCGACGCTGAGGTTTCGTTCTTGCGTAGCGCCTCGCAAAGTGAATAAAGGACTTCATCACCCCCTATATGGGATTGTGATAAAATGCCCGCTCTCTGGTGAAACCCAACAGGAAAGAATCATGATGAGCCTGGCCGGTAAAAAAATCGTTCTTGGCGTGAGCGGCGGCATTGCTGCCTATAAAGCGCCGGAGCTGGTGCGTCGTCTGCGCGAGCGCGGGGCGGACGTGCGGGTAGCGATAACCGAAGGCGGTAAAGCCTTTATCACCCCTCTGAGCCTGCAGGCGGTTTCAGGATACCCGGTATCTGACAGCCTGCTCGACCCGGCCGCCGAAGCCGCGATGGGGCATATTGAGCTTGGTAAATGGGCCGATCTGGTGATTCTTGCCCCTGCCACGGCAGATTTAATTGCCCGCGTGGCGGCCGGTATGGCGAACGATCTGGTTTCGACCATTTGCCTCGCGACGCCTGCGCCCGTCGCCGTTGTGCCCGCCATGAACCAGCAGATGTACCGCAATGCCGCGACTCAGCATAATCTGGAGACGCTGGCCTCGCGCGGCCTGCTTATCTGGGGCCCGGACAGCGGCAGCCAGGCCTGCGGCGACGTTGGCCCAGGGCGTATGCTCGACCCGTTGACGATTGTCGATATGGCCGCCGCCCATTTCTCGCCTGTCAACGACCTGCAACATCTCAACATCATGATTACCGCGGGCCCGACGCGCGAGCCGCTGGATCCGGTGCGCTACATCACCAACCACAGCTCCGGCAAAATGGGCTTTGCAATTGCTGCCGCAGCGGCAAAACGCGGTGCTAACGTCACGCTGGTCAGCGGCCCGGTCTCGCTACCTACGCCACCTTTTGTGCAGCGCATTAATGTCACCACCGCGCTGGAGATGGAAGCCGCCGTGCAGGCTCATGCGCAACGCCAGCAGATTTTTATCGGCTGTGCAGCCGTGGCAGACTATCGTGCCGAGACCATCGCCGAGTCTAAAATCAAAAAGCAAGGCGATGAATTAACACTGAAAATGGTGAAAAACCCGGACATTGTTGCCGGTGTCGCCGCATTAAAAAGCCATCGTCCTTACGTTGTTGGATTTGCCGCAGAAACGAATAATGTGGAAGAATATGCCCGGCAAAAACGTACCCGCAAAAACCTCGATTTAATTTGCGCGAACGACGTATCGCTGGCCACGCAAGGATTTAATAGCGACAGCAACGCACTGCACCTTTTCTGGCAGGATGGAGATAAAATCTTACCGCTTGAGCGCAAGGAACTCCTGGGCCAACAATTACTGGACGAGATCGTTACCCGTTATGATGAAAAAAATCGACGTTAAGATTCTGGACCCGCGTGTTGGCGAGCAATTCCCGCTGCCAACCTATGCCACCTCCGGCTCTGCCGGACTTGACCTGCGCGCCTGTCTCGATGACGCCGTAGAACTGGCGCCCGGTGCCACCACCCTGATCCCGACGGGCCTGGCGATCCACATTGCTGACCCGTCTCTGGCGGCAGTCATCCTGCCGCGCTCTGGTCTGGGCCATAAGCACGGCGTTGTGCTGGGTAACCTGGTCGGCCTGATCGACTCCGATTACCAGGGTCAGCTGATGGTGTCCGTCTGGAACCGTGGCCAGGATAGCTTCACCATTGAACCGGGCGAGCGTATCGCGCAGATGGTTTTTGTACCGGTGGTACAGGCAGAATTTAACCTGGTGGCAGACTTTGATGCCACCGACCGTGGCGAAGGCGGCTTCGGCCATTCCGGGCGCAAATAACCGCCCGACACACACGTATCTCGCAGCGCCATAACGCAATAACAAACCGCAAACGTCAGTTTGCGGTCGCTGTGTGGATGCCAGCCTGGCAAGTGCTTATTTTTCAGGGGTATTTTGTAACATGGCAGAAAAACAAACCGCGAAAAGGAATCGTCGCGAAGAAATACTTCAATCTCTGGCTCTGATGCTTGAATCCAGCGATGGCAGTCAACGCATCACCACCGCCAAACTGGCCGCCTCTGTGGGCGTGTCTGAGGCGGCGCTGTATCGTCATTTCCCCAGCAAAACAAAAATGTTCGACAGCCTGATCGAGTTTATTGAAGACAGTCTGATTACGCGCATTAACCTGATTCTGAAGGACGAAAAAGACACCACCGCGCGTCTGCGTCTGATTGTGCTGCTAATTCTGGGCTTTGGGGAACGCAATCCGGGTTTAACCCGTATCCTGACCGGCCACGCGCTGATGTTTGAGCAGGACAGGCTGCAGGGCCGCATCAATCAGCTTTTCGAGCGTATTGAAGCACAGCTGCGCCAGGTGCTGCGCGAGAAGAAAATGCGTGAAGGCGAAGGATACAATACGGATGAGACATTGCTGGCAAGCCAGATCCTGGCGTTTTGTGAAGGCATGCTCTCCCGCTTTGTGCGCAGCGAATTTAAATACCGACCAACGGACGATTTTGACGCCCGCTGGCCGTTAGTGGCAGCGCAGCTGCAGTAGCACCGCAGGCCCGGTAAGCGTCGCGCCGCCGGGCAATTCAATTACACGCCAAACTCTTCGCGATACGCCCGAACCGCCGCCAGATGATCCGCCATCTCTGGCTTCTCTTCCAGATACGCAATCAGGTCTTTCAGGGTGATGATAGAGGTCACTTTGCAGCTGTAATCACGCTCTACTTCCTGGATAGCAGAGATATCGCCGCGACCACGCTCCTGACGATCCAGAGAAATCAGCACGCCAGCCAGCGTCGCACCGTTGGCCTGGATAATCTCCATAGATTCACGGATCGCGGTGCCTGCGGTAATCACGTCGTCGACCAGCATCACGCGGCCCTGCAGCGCGCTGCCCACAAGATTACCGCCTTCGCCGTGGGTTTTGGCCTCTTTGCGGTTAAAGCAGTACGGCACGTCACGGTCATGGTGTTCTGCCAGCGCGACTGCAGTGGTCGTCGCAATTGGAATGCCTTTGTAGGCCGGGCCAAACAGCAGGTCAAAATCAATTCCGGAATCCACCAGCGCTTCGGCATAGAAACGGCCTAACAGTGCCAGATCGCGCCCGGTATTAAACAGCCCGGCGTTGAAGAAATAGGGGCTCTTACGCCCGGATTTCAGCGTAAATTCGCCAAACTTAAGTACCTGTTTATTAATCGCAAACTCAATAAACTGGCGCTGATACGATTTCATGGATTCGCTCCTTTGGTTTTTTCTGTCTTACAGGCAAAAAAAAGGCGACTCACTGGTCGCCTTTAAAATCAATTTTCTAACGCCGCTTTTTGCGTCGTTACAATGGATTCGATTCCCCCTCGGGCCAACGCCAGCAGGGAGAGAAGTTCTTCGTGAGTGAACGGCTCGCCTTCCGCCGTGCCCTGCACTTCAATGATGCGGCCATCTTCGGTCATCACCACGTTCATGTCGGTCTCGGCGGCGGAATCTTCAACGTATTCCAGATCGCAAAGCGCTTCACCGTTAACGATCCCCACGGAAACCGCCGCGACCATCCCTTTCATAGGGTTGGTTTTCAGCTTACCGACTGCAACCAGCTTGTTCAGGGCATCGGCCAGCGCCACGCAGGCACCGGTAATGGACGCGGTACGCGTGCCGCCATCTGCCTGAATCACGTCGCAGTCCAGAGTAATCGTGAATTCACCGAGAGTTTTCAGGTCAACGGCGGCGCGCAGCGCACGCGCGATAAGACGCTGAATTTCCATAGTACGGCCACCCTGCTTACCCTTTGCCGCTTCACGGGCGTTACGGGTATGGGTCGCGCGCGGCAGCATGCCGTACTCGGCGGTGATCCAGCCCTGGCCCTGACCTTTCAGAAAGCGCGGAACGCCCTCTTCGATGGACGCGGTGCACAGCACTTTGGTGTCACCAAACTCAACCAGCACGGAGCCTTCAGCGTGTTTTGTATAGTTACGGGTCAGGGTGACGGGACGCACCTGATTGGCGCTACGACCTGATGGACGCATGATGGATTCTCCGGCTTGAAACGAATGTGGCTGCGCATTATACGGATAAAGGACGCTTATTCCTATCCTGAGAAGCCCCCGAAAGCTATAATCCCCCCATCTCTCCTTTAAAAACGGGAATGTCTATGATCCGCAGTATGACCGCCTACGCCCGGCGTGAAATCAAGGGTAGCTGGGGTAGCGCTACCTGGGAAATGCGTTCGGTAAACCAGCGCTATCTGGAAACATATTTCCGTATGCCGGAACAGTTCCGCAGCCTTGAACCTGTGGTGCGCGAGCGTATCCGTACGCGTCTGACCCGCGGGAAAGTGGAATGCAACCTGCGCTTTGAGCCAGATGCCAGCGCGCAGGGCGAACTGATCCTCAACGAAAAGCTGGCGAAACAGCTTGTGAATGCGGCGAACTGGGTCAAAATGCAGAGCGATGAAGGCGAAATCAACCCGGTTGATATTCTGCGCTGGCCTGGGGTCATGGCCGCCGGTGAGCAGGATCTGGATGCCATTGCCGCTGAAATCCTGGCAGCCCTCGACGGCACGCTGGACGATTTTATCGTTGCCCGCGAAACCGAAGGCCAGGCGCTGAAAGCGATGATTGAGCAGCGTCTTGAAGGCGTCAGCGCTGAAGTAGCCAAAGTCCGCACCCACATGCCGGAAGTGCTGCAATGGCAGCGCGAGCGTCTGGTCGCCAAGCTGGAAGAAGCGGAAGTTCAGCTGGAAAACACCCGTCTGGAACAAGAGCTGGTGCTGATGGCGCAGCGCGTTGACGTGGCCGAAGAGCTGGATCGTCTGGAAGCGCACGTGAAAGAGACCTATAACATCCTGAAGAAGAAGGAAGCTGTAGGCCGCCGCCTGGACTTTATGATGCAGGAGTTCAACCGCGAGTCGAACACTCTGGCGTCTAAGTCTATCAATGCTGAAGTGACCAACTCAGCGATTGAACTTAAGGTTCTGATTGAGCAGATGCGCGAGCAGATCCAGAATATTGAGTAATCGCTTTTTGGGTGGTGTCGGCTGACGCCACCCATTATTATTTCTAATCCGAATTTCCCTCTCTTTTCTAATTCACCAGCCAAGTATCAAAGATATTCAACGTGTATTGATTAAATTTTATAGGTGAAATCCCATCACCTTAGAAAATCTCAATCGTGATCTTGCGCACAAATCGCTAACCTTTCCGCGTTCACACCGGAGGGTATATGCTGCTTCACATTCTTTATCTCATTGGTATCACCGCAGAAGCCATGACTGGCGCTCTCGCCGCCGGGCGTCGCCGGATGGACACCTTCGGCGTGATCATTATTGCCACTGCAACCGCGCTGGGCGGTGGTTCCGTGCGCGACATCCTGCTTGGCCATTACCCGCTCGGCTGGGTGAAGCATCCTGAGTATGTGATTATCGTCGCAACGGCTGCCGTATTAACCACCATAGTGGCACCCGTTATGCCTCATCTTCGCCGTCTGTTCCTGGTGCTTGATGCGCTGGGGCTGATCGTCTTTTCCATCATCGGCGCGCAAATCGCGCTCGATATGGGGGAAGGCCCGGTTATCGCCACCATTGCTGCCGTGGTAACGGGCGTTTTCGGCGGCGTGCTGCGCGATATGTTCTGCAAACGCATTCCCTTGGTCTTCCAAAAAGAGCTGTACGCCGGCATCTCCTTCGCCGCAGCGGTACTCTACATTGCCCTGCAGCATTACGTTTCAAACCACGACGTGGTGGTCATCTCCACGCTGCTGTTTGGCTTTACGGCCCGCATGCTGGCGCTGCGTCTGAAGCTCGGGCTGCCCGTCTTTCACTACAAGCACGGCGCTCACTAATCTCAGAATCCGTTGATGTGCTGCCGGGCAAGCCACCTGACCAGCACATCAATCTCTGGCGCGTGCAGCCAGCTAACGATTTGCCGCGCCTTCTCCTCTCCCGTCCCCGGTAAGGTCTGCCATGCCTTTGCGCTACGTTCGCTCATCTTCTGCCAGGACACCTCCCCCAACGCCTTCAGCGACGCCTGCGGTAGCGGAACACCCAGCGCCATAATCCAGCGGGTAAAAGGCTGCTCACGCACCTGATTAAAGCGATGCCAGAGCGCTAGCCCGCGCGCTGCGGAGAACCCCGGCGTCGACTGCAGCTGCTCCTGCGTTAACAGCAGCCACGAAAAGAGATGTTCAAAATGATGCGCCTGCCAGAGCATCCGCCAGCCTGACTCACCTAACCCTTCAATGTTGAATACCTGCTTAGAACTGAGCCACGTCAGCCGGGCAAAAAACTGTTCCATACACTCCTGCGAGGCATAAAAGCAGCTCAGGGAGTGATAACGCGAGGCCGGAGGCTCTGGTTTTTGTCTGTCCGCTCCTCGCCAGACCACCTTATCAAACCGGGGGATACCCTGCCCGGCCAGGCTGACCAGGATCTGATCGCCCGGGGCAATATCCAGCCTCTGCCAGCGCCCAACCGACCCCAGGCTCACTCGCTGCACCTGTTTATCGTCCAGCTGCACAGGCTCAAGTGCCGCCACGACAGAAATTTTGCCCGTGCGCCCCACGGAAAAACGAATATCCCTGATCTCTGCGACCTGCGCCGCAGGCGAATATTTCCATGCGATGACCCAGTTGCCTTCGCCGGGCAGCCAACCCTCCCCTGAAGGAGACTCCGCAGACCGAACCACTATGCCATCCGTGGCAAAGGGTAATGCCGTGTTTTGCCAGGCCAAACGCTGCTTTTCAACAGCATCAATAGTTTGTACGGGTAGCGTATAGCGTGCCGTCAGGGAAAAGCCTGCGCTGGACAGCTCAGAAAGCCTGTTTTCCATTCCCTTCGGTCCATCCGGCCAGGCCCAGATAAATATTCCAGTCTGGCTCAGAAGCCCGTTGTCCTTTTGTCGCATCATCGCACCCGCGACTTTTGCGCGTGCATTCATTCCACCCATCTGCCGCTGGACGTGGTTTTCGCGTAGCCAGAAAAGCTCCCCCTGTAAGACGCTATTTGCCAGCGCGCCAGATACCTCCTTAGGCACGGACGGGATCAAACGCACGCGGGCCGTCCAGTCCTCGCCTTTTAGCCCATTACCACGGCTAATGGCCCGCGCTAGCTTTCCGTTGCGATACACCAGCGTCACCGCCACGCCGTCGACTTTTGGCTGCATCCAGAGGTTTTTTCGACCGTGCATCCAGTGACCCAGCGCTTCTTTGCTGGCTGCTTTACGTACCCCCGTATGGGCAACAGGATGTTTTACGTTTCCCTCCAGCGCAGGAAGGGTGCTCTCAACAAAATCGTTGCCAAAACAACGCTGCCACTGGTTTAAACGTCCGTTGAGCTGGTCATACACTTCATCACTGACCTCGCTCACCCCCTGCTTCCAGTAAGCCTCATCCCAGCGTTTGATTTGTGCGCTTAATGACGCAATCTCTTTTTCCGCTTTTGCCTGTGACCACACCGGACACACCGCCGCCCCGTAACCACACCACAACAGCATTAACCCGCTTATCCATCGCCACATCGCTACCCCTCCTTTGCAATGCAGGAGATATAACCTGGCGTGAGAAACGACGCTAATAGCAACCTTTCACGCTGCGAGGCGCTATCCAGCGTTAATTTTTATTGCTGCAAACCGCAGGTAAAACCTGAAAACGGTACGCAAAATTCAATAATCCAGGGTAAAAAGTGTGACAAAGGCTACGTCACACTGCGGCGACGTGTATAATAAGCCCGTATGTAGGACTTCTTCGTTAACACATACAAAAGACTCTCATGGCTCAAGGCACGCTTTATATTGTTTCTGCCCCTAGTGGCGCGGGTAAATCCAGCCTTATTCAGGCACTGTTAAAAACCCAACCGTTGTACGACACACAGGTTTCTGTTTCTCACACCACGCGAGCGCCGCGCCCGGGTGAAGTGCACGGTGAACACTATTTCTTTGTGGATCACGACGAGTTCAGAGCAATGATCGGCAGAGACGCGTTTCTTGAACACGCTGAAGTGTTCGGTAACTACTACGGCACCTCGCGTGAAACCATTGAGCAGGTACTGGCGACGGGCGTGAATGTGTTCCTCGACATCGACTGGCAGGGCGCACAGCAAATTCGCAAGAAAATGCCTGACTCGCGCAGTATCTTTATTTTACCGCCGTCGAAAGATGAGCTGGATCGCCGCCTGCGTGGCCGCGGTCAGGACAGTGAAGAAGTCATCGCAAAGCGTATGGAACAGGCAGTTGCAGAAATGAGCCATTACGCGGAATATGATTACCTTATTGTGAATGATGATTTTGATGCCGCGCTGAGCGATCTCAAAACCATTCTTCGCGCAGAACGACTGCGTATGAGCCGCCAGAAGCAGCGACATGACGCATTAATCACCAAACTGTTGGCAGACTGAACCCACTTTCAGTATCATGCCCAGTCATTTCTTCACCTGTGGAGCATTTTAAGTATGGCACGCGTAACTGTTCAGGACGCTGTAGAGAAAATTGGTAACCGTTTTGACCTGGTGCTGGTCGCCGCGCGTCGCGCTCGTCAGATGCAGGTAGGCGGTAAAGATCCGCTGGTACCGGAAGAAAACGATAAAACCACCGTTATTGCACTTCGCGAAATCGAAGAAGGTCTGATCAACAACCAGATCCTCGACGTGCGTGAGCGCCAGGAGCAGCAAGAGCAGGAAGCCGCAGAACTGCAGGCCGTAACCGCCATTGCTGAAGGTCGTCGTTAATTAAACCTGCGGGTCGCCCTTGTATCTGTTTGAAAGCCTGAATCAACTGATTCAAACCTACCTGCCTGAAGACCAGATTAAGCGTCTTCAGCAGGCGTATCTCGTTGCACGTGACGCTCACGAGGGCCAGACACGTTCAAGCGGTGAACCCTACATCACGCACCCGGTTGCGGTAGCCTGTATTCTGGCCGAGATGAAACTCGACTACGAAACGCTGATGGCCGCCCTGCTGCACGACGTGATCGAAGATACCCCTGCCACCTACCAGGATATGGAACAGCTGTTTGGCAAAAGCGTTGCCGAGCTGGTGGAAGGGGTCTCTAAGCTTGATAAGCTGAAATTCCGCGATAAGAAAGAGGCGCAAGCCGAAAACTTCCGCAAGATGATTATGGCGATGGTGCAGGATATCCGCGTCATTCTCATCAAACTCGCTGACCGTACCCATAATATGCGCACGCTGGGCTCACTTCGCCCGGATAAACGTCGCCGCATTGCCCGTGAAACCCTCGAAATTTACAGTCCGCTGGCGCACCGTTTAGGTATCCACCACATTAAAACCGAGCTGGAAGAGCTGGGCTTTGAAGCGTTGTACCCGAACCGCTATCGCGTGATTAAAGAGGTGGTGAAAGCCGCACGCGGTAACCGTAAAGAGATGATTCAAAAGATCCTCTCTGAAATTGAAGGGCGTTTGCAGGAAGCGGGAATCCCGTGCCGCGTCAGCGGTCGCGAAAAACATCTGTACTCCATCTACTGCAAAATGGTGCTCAAAGAGCAGCGTTTTCACTCGATCATGGATATTTACGCGTTCCGCGTGATCGTCCATGACTCGGACACCTGTTATCGCGTGCTGGGGCAGATGCATAGCCTCTACAAACCGCGTCCGGGGCGCATGAAAGATTACATCGCCATTCCGAAAGCGAACGGCTATCAATCATTGCATACCTCGATGATCGGTCCGCACGGCGTGCCTGTTGAAGTGCAGATCCGCACCGAAGACATGGACCAGATGGCAGAGATGGGTGTAGCCGCACACTGGGCTTACAAAGAGCACGGTGGAGAAAGCAGCACGACCGCACAAATCCGCGCCCAGCGCTGGATGCAGAGCCTGCTGGAGCTTCAGCAGAGTGCGGGTAGCTCGTTCGAATTTATCGAGAGCGTTAAATCCGATCTCTTCCCGGATGAGATTTACGTTTTCACCCCAGAAGGCCGCATTGTCGAACTGCCTGCGGGCGCAACGCCGGTCGACTTCGCTTACGCCGTGCATACCGATATCGGGCACGCCTGCGTGGGCGCACGCGTCGACAGACAGCCTTATCCGCTGTCACAGCCGCTCTCCAGCGGCCAGACGGTCGAAATTATTACCGCACCGGGCGCACGTCCGAACGCGGCCTGGCTGAACTTTGTCGTGAGCTCCAAAGCGCGCGCCAAAATTCGTCAGCTGTTGAAAAACCTCAAGCGCGATGACTCCGTCAGCCTGGGGCGTCGTCTGCTCAACCACGCGCTGGGCGGCAGCCGCAAGCTGGCTGAGATCCCACCGGAGCATATCCAGCGTGAACTCGACCGTATGAAGCTCACGTCTCTGGACGATCTGCTGGCGGAAATTGGTCTGGGTAACGCGATGAGCGTTGTAGTAGCGAAAAACCTACAGCAGGGTGAAGCGACGCCTTCTGCTCCAGGCGCATCCGGCCATGCCCATCTGCCGATCAAAGGCGCGGACGGGGTGCTGATCACCTTCGCAAAATGTTGCCGTCCAATTCCTGGCGACCCGATTATTGCGCACGTCAGCCCGGGCAAAGGGCTGGTTATCCACCATGAATCCTGTCGTAACATTCGCGGCTACCAGAAAGAAGCCGAGAAGTTTATGGCGGTCGAGTGGGATAAAGAGACAGCGCAGGAGTTTATCACCGAAATTAAGGTGGATATGTTCAACCACCAGGGTGCCCTGGCGAACCTGACGGCAGCAATCAACACGGCCTCGTCCAACATTCAGAGCCTGAATACGGAAGAAAAAGACGGCCGCGTCTATAGCGCCTTTATTCGTCTGACCGCTCGTGACCGCGTGCATCTGGCGAACATTATGCGCAAGATCCGCGTCATGCCGGACGTGATTAAAGTCACCCGAAACCGAAACTAGGTTTATGAATTCACAACGTTATGCCCGTATCTGCGAAATGCTCGCCAGACGTCAGCCTGACCTGACGGTCTGCATGGAGCAGGTGCATAAACCTCATAACGTCTCTGCCATCGTCCGTACCGCAGATGCCGTCGGCGTGCATGAAGTGCACTCCGTCTGGCCGGGTCACCGGATGCGAACCATGGTCTCTGCTGCCGCAGGCAGTAACAGTTGGGTATCCGTCAAATCTCACCAGACGATTGGCGATGCCGTATCGCATCTGAAAGGACGCGGGATGCAGATCCTGGCGACAAACCTGTCCGTTAAGGCCGTGGATTTCCGCGAGATCGACTACACCCGCCCGACCTGCATTTTGATGGGTCAGGAGAAAACCGGGATCTCCCAGGAAGCGCTGGATCTGGCGGATCGGGACATCATCATTCCGATGATCGGCATGGTCCAGTCCCTTAACGTCTCCGTGGCGTCCGCGCTCATTCTGTATGAAGCGCAGCGCCAGCGTCAGAATGCCGGGATGTACGAGCGCAGCAACAGCATGCTGCCGGAAGAGGAACAGCAGCGCCTGCTGTTTGAAGGAGGTTATCCGGTGCTGGCACGCGTTGCGAAGCAGAAAAAATTGCCTTACCCCCACGTCAACGCGCAGGGCGAGATTGAAGCCGATGCCGAGTGGTGGGCCACCATGCAATACGCCGGGTAACCGATGAAAGGCCGCCTGCTGGATGCTATCCCGCTCAACAGCCTGACGGGCGTGGGCGCGGCGCAAAGCAATAAGCTGGCAAAAATTGGCCTGCACACCGTGCAGGATCTCCTGCTTCACCTTCCCCTGCGTTACGAAGACCGCACCCAGCTCTACAAGATTGGCGATCTGCTTCCCGCCATTTACGCCACCGTTGAAGGCGAAGTCCTGAACTGCAATATCACTTTCGGCGGACGCCGGATGATGACCTGTCAGATCAGCGACGGCACCGGCATCCTCACCATGCGTTTTTTCAACTTCAGCGCGGCGATGAAAAACAGCCTGGCGACGGGCCGCAGGGTGCTGGCCTATGGCGAAGCCAAGCGCGGGAAATACGGCGCGGAGATGATCCACCCGGAGTACCGCGTGCAGGGCGATCTCAGCACGCCGGAGCTGCAGGAGACGCTCACGCCGGTTTACCCGACGACCGAAGGCATTAAGCAGGCGACGCTGCGTAAGCTCACCGATCAGGCCCTTGAACTGCTCGATACTTGCGCCATTACCGAGCTGCTGCCGCCAGAACTGGCTCAAGGGATGATGAGCCTGCCAGAAGCGCTGCGCACCCTGCACCGCCCGCCGCCAACGCTGCTGCTCAGCGATTTAGAAAGCGGCAAACATCCCGCCCAACGGCGTCTTATCCTTGAGGAATTACTGGCGCATAACCTGAGCATGCTGGCGCTTCGCGCCGGCGCACAGCGTTTCCACGCTCAGCCGTTAAGCCCGAATGATGTGCTCAAAGATAAGCTGCTGGCCTCTCTGCCCTTTAAGCCCACCGGCGCGCAGACGCGCGTCACCGCCGAGATTGAACGCGATATGGCGCTCGACGTGCCGATGATGCGCCTGGTGCAGGGCGACGTAGGCTCCGGTAAAACGCTGGTTGCCGCCCTGGCCGCGTTACGCGCCATCGCCCACGGCAAACAGGTCGCCCTGATGGCGCCGACAGAACTGCTGGCCGAGCAGCACGCCAATAATTTCCGCGCCTGGTTCGCGCCGCTCGGGATTGAGGTGGGCTGGCTTGCCGGGAAGCAAAAAGGCAAAGCGCGACTTGCGCAGCAGGAAGCCATCGCCAGCGGCCAGGTGCAGATGATTGTCGGCACGCACGCTATCTTCCAGGAGCAGGTGCAGTTTAACGGCCTTGCGCTGGTGATTATCGACGAACAGCACCGCTTTGGCGTGCATCAGCGTCTGGCGCTGTGGGAAAAAGGGCTGCAGCAGGGCTTCCACCCGCATCAGCTGATCATGACCGCCACGCCGATCCCGCGTACCCTGGCGATGACCGCCTATGCCGATCTGGATACCTCCACCATCGACGAGCTGCCGCCGGGCCGAACGCCGGTGACGACGGTTGCGATACCGGATACGCGCCGCAGCGATATCATCGACCGCGTGCGCAACGCCTGTACCCATGAAGGGCGCCAGGCCTACTGGGTCTGTACCCTGATTGAAGAGTCTGAGCTGCTGGAAGCGCAGGCCGCCGAAGCGACGTGGGAAGAGCTCAAGCTGGCGCTGCCCGAGCTGAAGGTTGGCCTGGTTCACGGCCGCATGAAGCCTGCCGAGAAGCAGGCGGTGATGCAGTCCTTCAAACAGGGGGAGCTGCATTTGCTGGTCGCGACGACGGTCATCGAAGTGGGCGTTGACGTGCCCAACTCCAGCCTGATGATTATCGAAAACCCGGAGCGTCTGGGGCTTGCTCAGCTCCACCAGCTGCGCGGGCGCGTCGGCCGCGGCGCGGTAGCGTCGCACTGCGTGCTGCTTTACAAAGCACCGCTTTCAAAAACCGCCCAGATGCGGCTGCAGGTGCTGCGCGACAGCAACGACGGCTTTGTGATTGCGCAAAAAGACCTGGAGATACGCGGCCCGGGCGAACTGCTGGGCACGCGCCAGACGGGAAATGCGGAATTCAAAGTGGCGGACTTACTGCGCGATCAGGCCATGATCCCCGAAGTTCAGCGCCTTGCGCGCCATATTCATGAACGCTACCCCGAACAGGCGGCAGCGTTAATTGAGCGCTGGATGCCGGAAACCGAACGCTATTCCAACGCCTGATCTCAGGCAAATATCGGCAGCATCAGGTACAGCTTGATCACCAGCGCGTTGACGATATCAATGAAGAATGCGCCAACCATTGGGACCACCAGAAACGCCATATGCGATGGCCCGAACCGTTCGGTGATCGCCTGCATGTTGGCGATAGCCGTTGGGGTAGCCCCCAGACCAAACCCGCAGTGACCCGCCGCCAGCACCGCCGCATCATAGTTTTTCCCCATCATGCGCCAGGTCACGAACATGGCGTACAGCGCCATAAACAGCGCCTGCACCGCCAGAATCGCCACCATCGGCAGCGCCAGCGAGGCCAGCTCCCACAGTTTCAGGCTCATCAGCGCCATCGCCAGGAACAGCGACAGGCAGACGTTGCCGAGCACCGATACCGCGCGGTCAAACACGCGGTAAAAGCCCATCAGCGCCAGACCGTTGCTCAGGATCACCCCGATAAACAGCACGCAGACGAACGTTGGCAGTTCAAATGCAGTGCCCGCCAGCCATTGCGCAACCACTTTGCCTACGGTCAGGCAGATGGCAATCATCGCGATGGTTTCAATCATCACCAGCGAGGTAATACTGCGGCCAACGTCCGGCTTTTCGAACGCGGTCGGCACCATTTCATCGTCCGGTCTGCCGTTCGGCGTGGTGGAGTGCTTCACCAGATAGCGCGCTACCGGGCCGCCAATCAGGCCGCCCAGCACCAGGCCAAAGGTCGCGCAGGCCATCGCCACTTCCGTCGCGTTTTCAAACCCGTAGCGTTCGATGAAAAGCTTACTCCACGCGGCCCCGGTACCGTGACCGCCCGAAAGGGTAATCGACCCCGCCAGCAGCCCCATGAGCGGATCCAGCCCCAGCAGCGTTGCCATACCGATGCCAATGGCGTTTTGCATCAGCAGTAGCCCCACCACCACAATCAGAAACACGCCGAGCACCTTACCGCCCGAGCGCAGGCTTGCCAGGTTGGCGTTCAGGCCGATGGTGGCAAAGAAAGCCAGCATCAGCGGGTCTTTCAGGGACATATCAAAATCAATTTCCCAGCCCATGCTTTTTTTCAGTATCAGCAGGGCCAGCGCCACCAGCAGACCGCCGGCGACAGGTTCAGGAATAGTGTATTTTTTCAGAAAGGAAACGCTGTGGACCAGCTTGCGACCAAGCAGAAGAACCAGCGTTGCGGCAACAAGGGTCGACAACGTATCGAGATGAATCATAAAAGGCTCCTGTTATGCGCGTGTTCCATACACACGCGGCGTTATCCTGGGCCGGGTTGCGCTCGTCATGAGCCCCCGGCGCAAAAAGTGTAATTTTTTTTTCCGATGGGTTGTAAAAAACCTGCTCACATCGGCAGATTTTCTTCCTTTTTTTTGTTGGCAATCGTTTGCTTTTACCAGATGGTCAGATAAAATGCCCGCTTTTCCACCGTGGGATTGCCGCCGATGTCCGTTAACAGCATAGAGTCGCCCGATGCGCAACCGATTGCGCAGAAGCAAAATAGCGAACTGATTTACCGCCTTGAAGACCGCCCGCCGCTGCCGCAGACGCTTTTCGCCGCCTGCCAGCATCTTCTCGCAATGTTTGTCGCGGTAATCACCCCGGCGCTGCTGATTTGCCAGGCGCTCGGCTTACCGGCTCAGGACACGCAGCACATTATCAGTATGTCTCTGTTCGCCTCCGGCGTGGCCTCCATTATTCAAATTAAAGCCTGGGGTCCGGTGGGCTCTGGATTATTGTCAATTCAGGGCACCAGCTTTAACTTCGTGGCGCCGCTGATCATGGGCGGTACGGCGCTGAAAACCGGCGGCGCAGATGTCCCGACGATGATGGCAGCGCTGTTCGGCACGCTGATGCTGGCCAGCTGCACGGAGATGGTCATCTCCCGCGTGCTGCACCTGGCTCGCCGCGTGATCACCCCACTGGTTTCCGGCGTCGTCGTTATGATTATCGGCCTGTCGCTGATTCAGGTGGGCCTCACCTCCATCGGCGGCGGCTACGCGGCAATGAGCGACCACACCTTCGGCGCGCCGAAAAACCTGCTGCTGGCGGGCGTGGTGCTGGCGATTATCATTCTGCTTAACCGTCAGCGTAACCCTTACCTGCGCGTGGCCTCACTGGTGATCGCCATGGCGGCGGGCTATCTGCTGGCGTGGGCGCTGGGCATGCTGCCGGAAAACACCGCGCCGACCAACAGCGCGCTGATCACCGTCCCAACGCCGCTTTACTACGGCCTGGGCATTGACTGGGGCCTGCTCCTGCCGCTGATGCTGGTCTTTATGATCACCTCTCTGGAAACCATCGGTGATATCACCGCCACCTCCGACGTCTCCGAGCAGCCGGTGTCCGGCCCGCTGTACATGAAGCGCCTGAAAGGCGGCGTGCTGGCGAACGGCCTGAACTCGTTTGTCTCTGCGGTATTCAACACCTTCCCGAACTCCTGCTTCGGCCAGAACAACGGCGTGATCCAGCTGACCGGCGTGGCCAGCCGCTACGTTGGTTTCGTGGTGGCGCTGATGCTGATCGTCCTCGGCCTGTTCCCGGCGGTGAGCGGCTTTGTGCAGCACATCCCTGAGCCGGTGCTGGGCGGCGCAACGCTGGTGATGTTCGGGACTATCGCGGCCTCCGGCGTGCGTATCGTCTCCCGCGAGCCGCTGAACCGCCGCGCGATCATGATTATCGCGCTGTCGCTGGCCGTTGGTCTGGGCGTTTCCCAGCAGCCGCTGATCCTGCAGTTTGCGCCTGACTGGGTGAAAAACCTGCTCTCGTCCGGCATCGCCGCCGGTGGCATCACCGCTATCGTGCTGAACCTCGTTTTCCCGCCTGAGAAGAACTGATCTCCCTCACGGCAGGCAGTCAATGCCTGCCGTGACATCTAATTACACCATTCCCGCCTTGAGCATTGCGCATAAATCGTGCATAACTCCCTTATGTTCGTTTCGCGGGATGGAAGACCATGAAATTTATTGGAAAGCTACTCGTCTATCTTCTGGTAGCCCTGCTTATTGTGCTGCTGGCGTTCTATATTTTGCTCCAGACCCGCTGGGGCGCGGCTCAGGTCAGCAGCTGGATAACGGTGAATACCGACTACGAACTCAGTTTCGATAAGATGAATCACCGCTTTTCGTCCCCTTCCCACCTCATTCTGGAAAATGTCACCTTTGGACGGGACGGTAAACCCGCCACATTAGTTGCCAAAAAAGTCGATATTGGCCTGAGCAGCCGTCAGATCACCGATCCGCTGCATATGGGCACCATCACCCTGTTCGACGGTACGCTGAATCTCTCGCCTCAAACGGCGCCGCTGCCCTTCCAGGCCGATCGTCTGCAGCTGAACAACATGGCCTTTAACAGCCCGAATACCGAATGGGACCTGAGCGCGCAGAAGGTCACGGGCGGCGTCAGCCCGTGGCAGCCGGAAGCAGGCAACGTGCTGGGTAAAAACGCGCACATCCAGATGAGCGCAGGCTCGCTCACCCTGAACGGCGTACCGGCCACCAACGTGCTGATCGAAGGCCGGCTGAACGGCAAGGAGGTGGTGCTGAACACCATTGGTGCCGATATGGCCCGTGGCTCGCTCACCGGCTCCGCCCTGCGCAACGCCGACGGAAGCTGGATTATCGACACCATGCGCCTGAACGAGATCCGCCTGCAGAGCGACAAAACGCTGAAGGCGTTCTTCGCGCCGCTGGCCACCATTCCCTCTTTACAGATTGGCCGTCTGGAAGTCACCGACGCCCGCCTGCAGGGCCCGGACTGGGCGGTGACCGATCTCGACTTAAGCCTGCGCAACCTGACGCTGAGCAAAGGCGACTGGCAGAGCCAGGAAGGCCGCCTGTCCATGAACGCCAGCGAGTTTATCTACGGCTCGCTGCATCTGTTTGACCCGATCCTGAATGCGGAGTTTTCCCCGCAGGGCATAGCGCTGCGTCAGTTCACCTCCCGCTGGGAGGGCGGCATGGTGCGCACGTCCGGCAACTGGCTGCGCGACGGCAAAGCGCTGGTGCTGGACGATGTTGCCATCGCCGGGCTGGAATACACCCTGCCGCAGAACTGGAAAACGCTGTGGATGGAACCGCTGCCGGAGTGGCTGAACAGCGTCACGCTGCAAAAATTCGGCCTGAGCCGCAACCTGGTGATCGACATCGATCCCGCTTTCCCGTGGCAGATCACCTCCCTGGACGGCTATGGCGCAAACCTGCAGCTGGCGAAAGATCGCCAGTGGGGCGTCTGGGGCGGCAGCGCAACATTAAACGGCGCGGCGGCGACCTTTAACCGCGTGGACGTGCGCCGGCCGTCGCTGGCGCTGAATGCTAACGCCGCCACGGTGAACATTACCGACCTGAGCGCCTTTACCGAGAAAGGGATTCTGGAAGCCACGGCGACGGTTTCACAGCTGCCACAGCGGCAGACCACGGTGAGCCTGAACGGGCGCGGCGTACCGCTCAACGTGCTGCAGCAGTGGGGATGGCCTGCGTTACCGATTACGGGCGACGGCAATATTCAGATGACCGCCAGCGGCAGCGTGCAGGCGAATGCTCCGCTGAAGCCGACGGTGAACGGCAAGCTGAACGCGGTGAATATGGATAAACAGCAGGTGCAGCAGACGATGACGGGCGGCGTGGTGTCGACACCACCCTCACCCCAGCCCTCTCCCTGAAAGGGAGAGGGAGTAAACCGTTCCCTCGCCCCTTTGGGGAGAGGGTTAGGGTGAGGGGAATTAAAGGTGAACCACCACCTCATCCCCCTCGGCTTTCACCACTACGCCCCACTCGCTGCCCGCGTGCGAGCCGCCCTTGACGCCGCTCACCTTCTGCACGTTGCGCAAGCACACCGACCAGTTTTTCGCGTATCCCTCACCGGTAAAGGTCACGATGTCGCCCCGACGTGACGCCTTCAACGTAAACGCCACGGAGCCGTCCGCCGCAGGCACTTCGCTCGCCGCCGTTGCGCCGTCGTCCAGGTTAAACAGCTGGAAAGCCGTCCCCTCGTTCCACGCGTAGTCCGGCTTCTGGTTATTGTTGCCCAGCGCCAGCAGGGTGTTGTCGCGCACGTAGACCGGCAGGCTCATGAAATCATGCCGCTGCTTATGCCAGCGGCTGCCCTGAATTTCGTCGTTGTGCCACAGGTGCGTCCAGCGGCCTTCCGGCAGGTAGAACTGCACGTCCCCCGCCTCGGAGAACACCGGCGCGACCATAACCGCATCCCCCAGCATGTACTGGCGGTCGAGGTAATCGCACGCCGGATCGTCCGGGAACTCCAGCATCATCGCGCGCAGCATCGGCATGCCAAACTCGCGGGCCAGCGCCGCCTGACGGTACAGGTACGGCATCAGCTGACATTTGAGCTGCGTGAAGTGACGCACCACGTCGCAGGACTCGTCATCGTACGCCCACGGCACGCGGTAGGATTTGCTGCCGTGCAGGCGGCTGTGGCTGGAGAACAGCCCGAACGCGCACCAGCGTTTGTAGACATGCGCCGGGGCGGTGTTTTCAAACCCGCCGATATCGTGGCTCCAGAACCCGAAGCCGGACAGGCCAATCGAAAGCCCGCCGCGCAGGCTTTCGGCCATCGACTCATAGTTGGCGTAGCAGTCGCCGCCCCAGTGCACCGGGAACTGCTGCGCGCCGACGGACGCCGAACGGGCAAACAGCACCGCCTCTTCCTCACCCACCGTCTCTTTCAGCACGTTCCACACCAGCTCGTTATAGATGTAGGCGTAGTGGTTGTGCATCTTCTGCGGATCGGACCCGTCGAACCACTGCACGTCCGTCGGGATACGCTCGCCGAAGTCGGTCTTGAAGCAGTCGACGCCTATCGCCACCAGGCCTTTCAGCTTGTCGGCATACCACCGGCACGCGTCCAGATTGGTGAAGTCGTAAATCGCCAGACCCGGCTGCCATTTGTCCCACTGCCACAGGGAGCCATCCGGGCGCTTGAGCAGGTAGCCCTTCTCTTTTAGTTCACGGAAGACCGGCGACTTCTGGCCGATGTACGGGTTAATCCACACGCAGACTTTGAGCCCTTTCTCCTTCAGGCGGCGGATCATCCCTTCCGGGTCCGGGAAGGTCACCGGGTCCCACTCGAAGTCGCACCACTGGAAGGCCTTCATCCAGAAGCAGTCGAAGTGGAACACGTGCAGCGGCAGGTCGCGCTCGGCCATGCCGTCGATAAAGCTGTTTACCGTCGCTTCGTCATAGTTGGTGGTGAACGAGGTGGTAAGCCACAGGCCGAACGACCAGGCAGGCGGCAGCGCCGGACGCCCGGTGAACTGCGTATAGCGGTTGAGCACCTCTTTCGGCGTCGGGCCGTCGATCACGAAGTACTCGAGATACTCCCCTTCCACGCTGAACTGCACTTTGGAAACCTTCTCGGAGCCCACTTCAAACGAGACGTTTTCCGGGTGATTCACCAGCACGCCGTAGCCGCGGTTGGTCAGATAGAACGGGATATTTTTGTAGGACTGCTCGGTGCTGGTGCCCCCGTCGCGGTTCCAGGTCTCGACCGTCTGGCCGTTGCGCACCAGCGCGGTAAAGCGCTCGCCCAGGCCGTAGACCGTTTCCCCCACGCCGAGATCCAGCCGCTCGAATACGTAATTGCGATCGGTATTGCTGTCCTGTACGTAGCCGTTGTTTTTCAGCTGGCTGCCGGTAATGCGCTGGCCGTTGCGCAGGAAATCCAGCGCCCAGAACTCGCCTTTGGTGACGCGCACGCTGACGCTGCCGCTTTTCAGCTCGGCAAAATCGGCGTTGTTTTCAATCTCAACCTTTACATCCTTCAGAACGTTCAGCGGATAGTGCGGGCCGTTATTCAGCGCGCCCTGGAAGTGCTCGATGCGCACCCCAACTATGCCTTCCTGCGGGGAAAACAGGCGCACCGTGAACATCAACGTGTCGAGCTGCCAGGTGCGTTCGCGCACGTCGCGCGGCGCAACAAACACCACCAGATCGTTGCCCTGCTGCTCCACGTCGAACACCTGAACCGGATACATCACGTTCAGGCCCGGTTGAATGAGCCAGTTTCCATCACTGATTTTCATGCTTTCGTCCTCTTAGTTCTGCAATTCTTTGCTGACCGGCAGGTTTTCAAACTCCTGCTGATTGCGGCGCGCGCCCTGCGCCAGCTCGCCCAGGATTTTGGTCAGGAAGGGGGTTTTCAGCGTGTAGTAGCGTTTGGCGATAATGGCGCTCAGCACGTAGCAGACCGCCGGGGCCAGGGTAAACAGGCCGATGATGATGCTGATGGTCGCGCTGTTCTGGGTTTTGGCTGCCGCGTCGTAGCCGCCGCCTGCCAGCATCCAGCCGATCATCGCCCCGCCCAGCGCCAGGCCGAGCTTCAGCACGAACAGCGTGCCCGCAAAGCTGATGCCGGTCAGGCGCTTGCCGTTGGTCCATTCGCCGTAGTCGACGGTATCGGACATCATCACCCACTGAATCGGCGTCACCAGCTGGTGCAATACGCCGATGACGAAGATGAAGCCGAACATCAGCACCGTGGCATGCATCGGGACGAAGAACATCGCCACGCTGACCACCGCCAGCGCGGCGTTGGTCCACCAGAAGATGCTGACCTTGCACTTCCAGTCGGTGAGCGGTTTCGCCAGCGCGGAGCCAATCAGGTTGCCGACGCAGTAGGTGGTGAGGAAGGCGACGAACACCTCCGGCGAGCCCATGATCCAGGTGCAGTAGTACATCATCGCGCCGCCGCGCACGCAGACGGCGAGGATGTTGAGGATGGTGAGCACGCCGACGATGCGCCACTGGTCGTTTTGCCAGATATCACGCAGATCTTCCCGCATGGAGGTGGTGCTCGGCGGCACCTGGATGCGCTCTTTGGTGGTGAAGAAGCAGAACGCCAGCATCAGGAACGCGACCACCGACAGCACGGCGATCCCGCCCTGGAAGCCGAATGCCTTATCGTCGCCGCCAATCAGGTTCACCAGCGGCATCATCAGCACCGTGGAGAGCATGCCGCCCGCCGTCGCCAGCACGAAGCGCCAGGACTGAAGGGAGATACGCTGCGTCGGGTCGTTGGTGATCACGCCGCCCAGCGCGCAGTAGGGAATGTTGACCACGGTATAGAGCAGGGTCAGCAGCGTGTAGGTCACCGCGGCGTAAACCATTTTGCCGTTGAGGCTAAGGTCCGGCGTGGTGTAGGCCAGCACGCAGACGATGCCGAACGGGATGGCGCCGAACAAAATCCACGGACGGAACTTGCCCCAGCGGCTGCGGGTGCGGTCGGCAATCAGCCCCATGCACGGGTCGGAGATCGCATCCAGCGCGCGCGCCAGCAGGAACATGGTGCCGACAAACCCGGCGGGAATGCCGAAAATATCGGTGTAGAAAAACATCATGTATAACATGACGTTATCAAAAATGATGTGGCTGGCGGCGTCTCCCATGCCGTAGCCAATCTTCTCTTTTACTGACAATACTTCGCTCATCTTTTTTTATCCTTCACGCTGTAGGGGGCGCTGAGACCGGTTGCATTGGTTTTAAACCATTGTTTCAAAGGCGGGTATTGCGTTTTCTGGTTAGCAGATTACGTTTCTTGTTTTTTGTGATCGCGGTAAATGTCGGAGAGCACGAAAGGCTAACCTGAGGATTTTCTTAAGAATTAACTGAAACAGGGGTGTACAGGTCAAAAGAGAGGTGAAAAAAGTGTGCGGGGGGATGTGGTAAATGCCTGAAAGTAGCTATAATGCGCCCCGCCTCCATGTAGCAATGCAGGCGCGGAAGATCGTCATCTCCGGTGAGGTGGCTGGACTTCAAATCCAGTTGGGGGCGCCAGCGTTCCCGGGCAGGTTCGACTCCTGTGATCTTCCGCCAAAAATATACCCTACTCACGTAAATAAACATCGTCTATTATTCTCTTAAATTAATTTTTGACTAGAGAGAATAAAAAATGAATTTAGTTCTAGCTATCGCTACTGTCTTTGCTACCCTTTTTAGCCCATTAATAGCTGTTAGAGTACAAAAATATTTAGAGAAGAAATCAGAAAAACAAACAATAAAAGTTAAAATATTCTCGCAACTTATGGCTACTCGAGCTATTTCATCTCGTTTACTCCCTGAGCATGTTCAAGCATTAAATATGATTGACTTAGCCTTTTATGGAGATATAAATCGCGGAAAAGTAAAGCGTTCTGATTCAGAAAAAAAAGTCACATTAGCTTGGAAGGAATATTTCGCTCACCTTTGTTCAACCGTACCCCTAACGGAATCTGGGGCAGAATTATGGAATCAAAAAAGCAATCAACTTTTTTTGAACTTGCTTTATGAGATGGCAAATGATATTGGATATGACTTTGACAAGGTCCATTTGCAGAACGCCATATATTCTCCCACTGCGCATGGTGATATGAATCTTGATCAAATTAAAATAAGAAAAGGTTTAGCCTCTCTCCTTACAGGAGATAATCCCATTAAGGTCGAATTAACTGGCAAACAAGATAAAAATAAAAACTAAATATCATCACCTGAAAATGGCTTATGACCTAAACGAATTAGTTCTTGACGTCCTAGAGTTTTAAGCCAATTTACTAAACTCATTCCCTCAGCCTTCGCAGCAGCCTCAAACTGTGCCTTCAACTCCGGTGTAATTCGAATCTGAAAAGTTGGTGCTTTTTCGGATTTAGATTTATTAGGGTCGCGTTTAGCTGTTGACATGTACGTACCTTAACATACGAAAACCTCAAAATGAAACACTCTCGCCAGGTACTCGCAATACCAGACGAGAGCTAACCTTACCAACTATCAAGATGTTGATTATAGCTGATTCGCATTCTACCCCAGACACCGACCAATCCGGAACCGAGCATTCGTTAATTGTGGGGTACCGCCCGAATGTTTTCGACAAATCCACGCCGAAAATCATCCTTTCCGGCAAGTGGCTGCGCACGGCGGGTTTTGATACCGGACAGCAGGTCACGGTAAAGGTCATGAAAGAATGCATCGTTCTGGTGGCGTATAACGAGCAGGAGCAGCGGTTGCAGGATGATTATAAACGGGCGAAGGCAAAGCTCATCAAGATTGAGAATGCGCTTGCAGCGATCCAAACTCCACGTCCTGGAAAGCGCCTTGCAAAATCAAATACAAGCCACCTGGCTTAGCGGTTGATTCTGACATACTACAAGTGAGTTGGATTAATCTTTTAAAAAGAGGGAGGCGACATATGAGATGTCGCCCTACATGAAAGACTTTTTATTTTTCAATAATTTTTCACACATTCTTTCTATCTATTGATAGATAGAAAATATTCATTGCACTAATTGTTAATATTTTATCGCATTTATTGCTGGAGGTTTTGCAAGGCCAATCACAGTTTAATTTCACTTCGCATATTAAGCTTTTTAATGAGACCAACATAGACGGATAATTTTTATTTTGGAAAATTCACCATATAAAATACGAGGTAAAAATTATGAGAACATTTAAGATGGCCATACTAAAAGTGGACTGTAATGAATAGTATCAAGCTCTGGTTAAAAGAACAAATTCTCTTCATTCTTCGAGGCTTAGTACCATTATTATGTGTCATAATTTTTGCTTTGTTTGCCGTAACATGGCTACAAGAAAAAACCGCAATGAATTTAATATGGATTTTTGTTACAATCGTAGGCTTATACATTCTTTTATCAAAAAGAACATAACTGCTCTTTAGGATTATTAAGTTCAGTGCGCTAACTAAATCATTTAATCCCTCCCTATAGGGAGAGGGATCCAATCTTCAATAACGGCCTCCCTGAGGCACCTTATTCCAGTGATCCTCATATTTAATATGCCCTTCCAGATAAAACCACTCGATACCGCTGTAACGGATCCCGATACTTTCCATCATATTATGACCAGGCGCCCCTGGAACCCAGGTATGTGCAGCATCGACAGACATAATCACGATACTATCCAGCGTTATATGGTACACCTCGAATTCGAATCCTGCTTCGTTCACATCATAGTAATGGATAACAGCTTTATGTAGCCTTTTGCTTTGACACAAGGCATCAGCAAAGAAAGGGGACGTTTTGTCGATCTGCTTATGGATAGTAAATGCCCCATGTTCTCTGGCCCCCATAAGATTGCCCGTACTGGCGCTGCAAACCTGATGGATGTGGTAATTGCTGTTAAGAATCTCAATCGCGCCTTCTCTGCCCGAAACGTTGCAACTGCCTTTGATCGGGTTTCCATTTTCATCATAAAGAAACATGTATGCGGGTAATGACATTGATTTTCCTCTTAATGATAATTTATAACTCTGCCGTCATTATCCTTGAAAAATGGATAGTAATAATTTCGCTCATTCAAGGTATAAGACATTTCATAGGCATAGCCAGGTGGCAGGGCGATCTCAATACAACTATCTGGATAAGAACGACCTTGAAATTCGGCGGCAGCAATTTCTCTATAAACACCATGTTGCCTAGACGAAATTGAATACCCACTCAATATATCTTTTTCATCAACACTAAAACAAAAATGATTGCCATTTATCATGATAGTTCGCTGCTCAGGAATATTCAGGTTTTCACCCGGACAACCGGTCAACATTGAGATAATTGGAATGAATAGAATTTTTAGTTTCACTGTGGAAAGTCTCCTAAAACAGCTTCATACCGCCTGAGGAGATCCTGTTTTGGTTCCGATGGGTCGTAATCGATGAGTTTATACAGGTTACTGCGGGGGTCAAACCCATAGGTATTGAGCAGCCAGAAATCACTGACGATAGAGGCTTGTTGCTCGAGACCGTAATCAAGCAAGTGATGTTTATCTAAATGGTAAGAATAGTCGACAGCCCATGAGAATGCTCCACGAAGGCGTACCATCATACCGTGCTGATGCTGCCAGACATGCATCATTTCATGCAGAAAAAGATGTGCTCCGACGATACGAGACATTCTTTGATGGGACATGGAAAAGTCGTTTTCATACGTGCCTTCCATGAAGTAAATCTCACCATTTGGCGTCATTGCGGTTCTGAAGTTCTGCATATTGAAGGGCAAATAACTTCCCCGATGAATCCAAACTTCATTATAACGAATACTTAAACCATAAAGCGTTTTAGCAAGGTTAATTTCACCGAGCGTTAGCAGTCGCACTCCGCCAATTTTTATTCCATCGCTCATTTGCGCTCTCCTTTTGCGAGAGCTATATTAATATCACCGTAACTTAATACAATTATTTTTTTAATGAATGACAAGAGTGAAATTATATTTCTCAGAAATTACGCTAACGTTTAAATTTATCTACTGATTATTTATACTCACACAACCGCATATGCAGCAACGGAAACGGATTCCCCTGCCCGTCCAGTTCCGAGCGTCCGACCTGCTCAAACCCCATATGGCGATAAAACGCGACGCCCTGCGGATTCTGCTCATTCACATCCACCTCGTTCGCACCGAACGCTGCGATGGCGTGTTGCAGCAGCAATTTCCCGACACCCTTCCCCCGGCTCGCGTCGTCAACAAACAGCATTTCAATGCGATTTTCATCCACGCCTAAAAAGCCGTGAATAACGCCTGCGTCATCGCGAGCAATCACGACCTTAAGGTTAGGCAGATAGGCGTTAAGCAATAGCGGGCGCAGCGCCACAATATCGCTTTCCTGTAAAAAGTGATGGGTGGCGCGGACGGAGGATTCCCAGATCGCGACCAGACGTTCGAAGTGTTTGGGGTGTGCGGTTTCTATTTTCATGGGGGGATCATGTGCGGTTTAGAACGTTAATTCAAGTCACTCCTTGCGCTCTGTCCACCCTCACCCTAACCCTCTCCCACGGGGAGAGGGAACTGAACGTGCGGTTTTTCATACCCTACCCTAATCTCCATCACCGCGTACACCCCGTCCTTCGGCACTACCACGGTGACGTTTTCCACCGGCACGCCCGCCGCGAGGTGTATATCCTTCAGCTGCTGTAACGACCTCGGGTAAATATCCTCCCAGCCGATGCCCCGCAGCACAAAATCAATCTGCGGGCTGCTGTTGAGCATGTTCGACACAATCAACGCCCCACCTGGCTTGGCCAGCCGCAGCGCGCGCTGGAGAAAAATCACCGCGTCGGTGTCGTTGAAGTATTCGAAAATCCCCAGCGCGTCGACAAGTTCGGCCTGATGCTCGCCCAGCTCCAGCAGCAGGTCCTCGTTACGCACCAGCGTATGGAGCAGGTTGCGCCTGAGCAGGGTCAGCTGTTCGCCCACCACGATGCCCTCCTGCGCCGCCATGGTTTCGGCCCAACTGAGCGCCACCGGGTCTTTGTCCACCAGCGTAAGATACACCTTCTGGCCGTCGAGCTTTGCTTCGCGCAGCGCCTCCAGCACCGGGATGGCGGCACCGCTCGCGAGGCTGATCCAGTTGTTCTCGCTCTCATTATGAATGTACTTTTCCACCAGCGCGGCCAGCACGCGGGCGCGGGAGCGCACGCCGACCGCGTCATTAGCGTGGATAAACCACTGGCGGCTATCGCTGTCCATTTTAGTGCCGTCAGGCAGGCGATCTTCCAGCGGGTTTTGCACCACAAACAGCGCCAGCGCGGAGGGCACCAGCCGGGTGCGCCACGCGGCGAGCGCCGGACGGTTACGGAAGGCCTGTTCGGAATAGCGGTTCTGGGGGACAAGCACGGCCTGCCCCCCTTCGTCGTATCCCACCCGCGGGGGCCGGAGCGCTGGCTCGGCTTTCAGGGCGCGATCAAGGGTGGCGATTTCACGGGCAGCATCGTCTTTCATCGGCCACTGGTCGCTGACGTCGGGAAAGGACGCACTGAAAATCGTCATATTTTCCGGTACATCGCCGCGAAAAGGCTGCCAGTTCATATCGTCTTCCCTCCGTTAGGCTTTTAACGGAAGTCTATCCAGGCGAGCCAGTAACACCCTACGAAGAAAGCACGAAATCGGCACATCAGTTCTGCGACGTGCGCCATACTCCCGGCGTACAGCCATACTCGGCCTGAAAATGACGAATAAAGTGGGCGCAGTCGCTAAAACGCATCCGTCGCGCAATATCCGTGACGCTTTGCTGAGAGTTCTTTAGCAGCCAGCAGGCATAGCGCAGCCTGGCGCTGCGAATAAATTCCCGCGCCGTTTTGCCAAACTCGGCGTGAAACAGGCGGTTGAGCTGACGTTCGCTCAGCCTAACGTCCTGGGCGAGCCTGGCGGCGTTCAGCGGGTAAGTCAGATATTGTTCGATAATCATCACCGCCCTGCGCAGCCGTGAATCAGGGATCATGGCGATATTCGCAGGCCGTGGCGTGGCGGCGTCATGTGGAGGAAGTGAAAGACGCCGGGAGGTTATGGCCGCAATGTCGTCTCCCCCGTGGGCGCGGATCAGCGCCGTTGCCAGGGTGAGCGTTGAGATCCCACCCGGGCAGGTCAGCACATCACCTTCGTCGATAAAATCGAGGCCTTGCTCAGCATAAACCAGCGGGAACCGTTGCGTGAAAACGCCATGATGATGAGGATGGATCGAGGCGCGGCGCTCGTTCAGTAAGCCTTCCTCCGCCAGAATAAAGCTCCCGGTACCAATACCTATCAGAGGAACGTTGCTGTGATGAGCATCCGTGAGAAACGCTCTGTCGCCACGGTGTCCCTGGTGAAGATGCTCCAGACCTCCACCGATCGCCGCAATATAGTCAAAGTCACCGGGCGGCGCATGGGCGGCCTCTGGCCGCACGCTGAGCCCCGAACTGCTGACTACCGGTAAGTCGGAATAAGTGCTTATCAGGCTGAGTTTAAAGCGTATTTTCTGACTACGCTTCTGGACGCTGGATGCAATACGTAACGCCTCTATCAATCCTGAATATGCCAAAAGAGAGAAATGGGGCCACAGGAGTAAACCCATATGCAGGGATTTATTCCGTGCAGGCGTCATTCTGACGCTATCATCAATTAAAGTTTTCATTAACTTGCCGAAGAATTAATAATTACATTATCGCAACATTATTGTTGCTGTTATATTTTACTAAGATAGGTCCTGGCTGTTAAATCAAGCATAAATGATGCCCGCAAAAACTTAAAAACATTTCTCCCTGTCGCTATCCGTTTTTTGACGTGTGGCACACATAGGTCGGTAGCGTTCCCAGAATAAATAAATAATTCTCATTCTGCTGTTTCTTAATGCGCATATAAATATTCTTATTCGGATAGATAAAAAATAAGGGTTCGTACTTCTCCAGCCAGCTGTCGCTGATGTTGTCATCCGGAAATTTCATATTGCGTATGGACGTCAGATTATAGACGCTGTCTTTGCGCTCAATCTGAAAGAATACTTTGCGGTTCAACGTCTTCGCTGGGTCACTTTTCACCCGTCCATTCATACTGAGTATTCCGCTGTTACCCTCCACGGTGTAATTCAGCCACAGAGAGAGCGTCTCATCACGGTGATGCTGGATAAAGTTCACCTGACAGGCAAAAGGCTGGATGTAATAGCGATGCCAGAGGTAATACGCCGCCACGACAGCTCCCATTAACAGGCATAGACAGAGCGCAATAAACGTTTGGCGATAGCGAACCATACTAGCGATCCTCTATAAAATAATCAGACATACAGCGGTTGGGTTCCGTCATCGGCCTGTCACAACGAATGACCGACGCGCGAGGCAGCAGGATGTATCCGCTCACATATATCCAGGGATAGTTCGCGCACTGGTCCTTAAACGGGGTGGCATAGGACAAGGCTTTATCCCGATCGCGTTGCGTTTCTATATCGCGAGAAAAATAGAGCTGACACTCGCCCATCTTCATCGCGAAGCGGTATCCGTCTACGAAATAGCTGTCATGCAGCAGGCTATGGCTGATAACGCTCATACCAGCCAGTACCAGCAATACCACCAGCGCGCCCGGCAGCCAGAAGCGGCGTGCAGAGATAGTCGGGGCGACAGCCTCTTCGCAGACATCCGGAGCAGCACATCCTTCCTCTTCAGCCTGCGGCTGCGTCTCTTTAATGGTGATTTGCGTATCGCTTGCGAGCGTCAGTCCAATGCGCGGGATAGTGACAATCGGATCGGTTTCAAACCCCACCTTCTTCAGCCCTTTACGCAGAATAGAAATGTTCTGGTAATAGGTATTAGGCGAAACCAGCATCCCCCGGCGCTGCCAGACAATATCCATGCACTCCTGTTGGGTCACAATACTTCCGACTCTCTCAATTAATAACAACAAGCAGCGGCCCGCCGGGGAATTTAATACCACCACCTGGTCAGGATTGTTGAGATTGCGTAATGTGCTGGCGGCTGGGTGAAACTCTACCAGGCCATTAATAATGTAATGCTTATGCATAGAATGGGCTAAATACCTCCGGTCAACGCCTGTTGCTCCAGTTGATTCCCTTCATGGTTAACCTGCGTATCCCTCGCCTGTGTAAGGATTAATGTGACGGATAAATGCGCAACTGTATATCCTGGCGCCTGGCGAAAAATCTTATTTTTCCTTTCTGTTTATCTGACTGGCCTGAAGTTTTCTTAACCGCCATTTAAAGCCCTCTTGACACTGACAAAACTCGACAAAGTCACCCGTTGAACGCTTTAGTCATCATTGTCTGAATTATTCAGCGTGCTTAATTTGTTTTTTTAACAAAAAGCAGAGAGGACGCGCTCTGTCAGCGGGTTTCGAAATTACGGCTCATTCGAAAGCTGTCGTCCTGATTAATAATTTCTGCACTAAACTGTTAGCCAGCGTCAGTAACCACCCGCCTCGCATGACGTCCTCAGACTATTTCCTTACAAAACATTTATTAAAGCTAACTTTTCAATAAAAACTATCGGTATGATTATTTACAGGCAGATAAGCAAAAGCCGGTTCAGCGAGGAGAAATTGACGCTACACCTAAACTGCACTTAAAACAAATTAAGATTAATTCAGGTTACCTCTTTTACGCCCTGGGTATAGTGGGCTCACACCGTGCAATGCTTAATTGCTTCGAAAATACAGGCATCGTTCTGCCCGGACGAGTCTCATTACAATTATAAATCGAGGGAATGACATGGCGAATAAGCTCAACAATACACGTCATTTAAATATCGCACTATTGGGTGGGGATCACTTTGCGCGCCAGGGGATCGCTGCGTTATTAAAAAACATTGCCCCGACTATGCAGATTACAGCATCGATCGATAATTACGCGGAGATCGAAACAATACTCGCGGCAAAACCGGTAGACGTGATTTTCTTATCCGGCACGGAGAAATATCACGCGGGATATGATTGCCTGAAATATATCAGGAAGATGAAAGTCCTCTATCCCGGCGTACTTATTTGCATGTATTCCGCACCGGCAAATTCCTGGCTGTGGATACGTGGCGATATAGACGCCTATATCTCGCTTCAGGACCCGCTTTATCACTGGCGAGCCAGCGTATTAAAAATGGTCGATAGCCGTTATCGCCCAACAAAGAAACCCACGGCGTTATCGCTGACGCCGGGTGAATGGAGGGTATTGAAGGAGCTCCGCAAGGGTCTGGATATGCGTTACATCGCCGAAACAGAGCAGCTTTCTTACCGTCGTGTCAGCGCGTTAAAAAGCTCAGCGATAAGAAAACTTGGGCTCAGGAACAAGACAGATTTGCTGGTCTTTTTAACCAGTTAGACCTGCTGCTTTCAGAGCAAATCTCGACATAACAACATAATGGAATCAGGACAATGAAAGCTCAATTCAATACTAAAACGCTGCTTGCGATCGCTATTGCTGCATTACTGCCAGCAGGCACGGCGCTGGCTGCCGGCACCAGCGGCGGCACGGTGAACTTTAGCGGCAAAGTGGTGACCTCCGCCTGCGCCATCAGCGCAGGAAGCGCCAACATTGACGTGGATATGGGTGAAGTGCGTACCGCGACGCTGGCGAGCCCAGGCAGTGAAGCCAGCACGGCAAAAGCCTTTGCCATCACCCTGGAAGATTGTGAAATCGCCGATACCTCGGCCTCAACGGAAGAGAACCCGATTGCCGCAACAACCGTAGCGGTCACCTTCAGCGGAACGCCGGACGGTTCCGACGTTAATAGCCTGTCCGTCGGGGCAAACGGCAGCGCCAGCTCTGCGCAAAACGTGGCCATTCGCCTTTATGACGAACAGGGCAACGTGGTGAAGCTGGGTGAACCTGCTGCGGCCATTCCTTTGCGTAAGGGTGCCAACACCCTGAACTTCAGCGCGAAATATTACTCGCCGAAGGGCAGCGCTACCGCAGGTGATGCCAGCGCCGTCGCGACCTACACCGTGACCTATTCGTAATTTACAGGCCCGGTCTGCGGGCCGGGCCTGGCTTAGCGTTAAGGAGACGCACTATGCGCGTAAATACATGGATTTGCCTGGCGGGCGCGTTATGTTCATCCGCCGTCTCTGCCGGTGGCGTGGGATTGGGCGCAACGCGAATGGTCTACTCCAGCGCCACCAATCAGGCCATGATGCAGGTGAGAAACACCCATCCCGACGCCACGTTCCTGATCCAGTCCTGGATGGAGAACGAGAAAGGCGAACGCACCAACGACTTCGTGATAACACCACCGCTGTACGTCATAAAACCGGCCAGCGAAAGCGCGGTGAAAATCATGTTTAACGGCAAAGCTCTGCCAGAGGATCGGGAGACGCTCTACTGGATGACGGTGAAAGCCATCCCACAGCAGGCTAAAAGCGGCGCCGGAAATACGCTGCAGTTTGCGTCGGCAAACCGCATCAAGGTCTTTTATCGCCCGGCGGGACTCAGTGAGAGCCCGGGAGAAGCGTGGAAAAAACTGGCCGGTGCCTACCGGGCCGGAAAGGTCACGCTCAGCAACCCCACGCCATACTACCTCACCACCATCAACGTGAAAATTGACGGGATGCCGGTGCAGCCGGTGATGGTGCCCCCGAAAAGCAGCGTGACGCTAGCCGAAACCTTCAGCCATGCGGGCAGCATGAGCTATCAGACCATTAACGATTACGGGGCATGGACGCCCGCCACGCGCGCGTCGTTATCCCACTAATAAAAACAGTAAGGCGTGACCACGTGAAAATAAAAATCCTGTGCGCCACGGCGATCGCCCTGGTGATTCGGCAAGCCGTGGCTGCTGAAAGCGAATTGCGCTTTAACCCCGCGTTCCTCAACGGCGAGAGCGCAAACAGCGCCGATCTCGCCTGGGTCAACGCCGGGAGCGCGCTGCCGCCGGGTGATTACAACCTCAACGTGTACATCAATACCAGCTACGCGTTCACAGGTAACGTCACGTTCCGCCTTGCTGAAGACGGCACGGGTGAAGCGCTGCCCTGCCTCACGCCAGAGCAATTCGACGCGCTGGGCATCGATAGTCATCAGGCGAAGGGCGGCGCGCTGGCGCTGGCGCAACGCTGCATCTTCTTAACGAAGGCGTTTGCGGATGCGCAGTTTGATCTGGACCAGAAGACGCTCACCCTGAGCTTCACCGTACCGCAAAGTGCGATGCGCAATTTGCCGCGCGGGTACATCAGCCCGGAAAGCTGGGAGACGGGCATTCCTGCCGCGTGGCTGAATTATGTGGTCAATGGCTCGAACAATGAGTATCGCGGCGAGACGCGCACGCGGGAACAGCAGCTGTTTGCGAGCCTTAACAGCGGCGTCAACCTGGGCGCGTGGCGTCTGCGTGATTTCACCACGTGGACCAAAGACAGCAATGAACTCACCCACGTGCAAACCTGGCTGCAGCGCGATATACGCGCCCTGCGCGCGCAGGTTTACGCCGGGGAAACGTATACCTCGGCGCAGGTGTTCGATTCCGTGGGCCTGCGCGGCATCGCCCTGAAAACCGATGACAACATGCTGCCCGCCAGCCTCAGCGGCTACGCGCCTGAAGTTCGCGGCATCGCGCGCAGCAACGCCACCGTGACGGTTCGCCAGAACGGCAACATCATCTATCAAACCTCCGTTCCGCCGGGGGCGTTTGTGCTGAAAGATCTCTACCCGACCTCCTCGGGCGGCGATCTGGCGGTCACCATTCAGGAGAACGACGGCAGCAAAACGCAATACACGCTTCCCTTTGCCAGCGTGCCGAACCTGGTGCGTAACGGACAGGTGAAATATGCCCTGGGGGCAGGGAAATACCGTCCGACGAGCAACCAGGATGCGCCCGCTTTCGCGCAGGGCGAGCTGTTCTACGGCTGGCGATACGGCCTCACGTTTTACGGCGGGGCGCAGTTTGCCGATCGCTATAACGGCCTGGCCTTCGGGTTTGGGCAGAACCTTGGCCGCTTTGGCGCCTACTCCATCGACATGACCCACGCCCGCAGCCAGCTGGCGGACGATCGGCACTATACCGGTGATTCGGTGCGCCTGCGCTACAGCAAGCTGCTGAACGATATCGGCACGCGGGTTAACTTCTTCTCGCTGCGCTACTCCACGAAAGGGTTTTATACCCTCAGCGATACCACCTACAAAGGGATGACGGGCGGAGCGCCAAAGCAGACTGTGGAAGACGATGGCACCGTGACCACCCATTACGACACCGTGTACAACCTGCATATGTCGCGCAAAGCAAAAAACCAGCTGCTGCTGTCGCAGCCGATGGGGCAATACGGCTCGCTGTCACTCTCCTGGGACCAGCAGACCTACTGGAACACGCCGAAAACCACGCAAAGCCTGCAGTTTGCATGGAACGCCACGTTTCGTAATGTGTCGCTTGGCGTCAGCGCCCAGCGGAGCTCGAGCCTGTATGACGACAAGAAAGATAACATCCTGTCGATGTCGATTTCGGTCCCGCTGGGCAACCCGGCGCTGTCGACCCGCGCGCGCTTTTCCACAACCCATGCGGACTCAACCGGCACAACCGCCAGTACGGGCGTGAGCGGCTACCTGCCGGGCCAGGAGAATTTGTTCTATAGCGTCAACCAGCGCTACAGCGCACAGCAGCACTACGGCGGCGATGCCAACCTGCAATACGAAGGCGCGTGGGGAGACTACAACCTGGGCTACAGCTACGCCAGCGACTCCCGCAACCTCAGCTACGGCATCAGCGGCGGCGCGGTACTGCATGAAGATGGCCTGACGCTGAGCCAGCCGCTCGGGAACACAAATATTCTGGTGAAAGCCCCGGGGGCCAGCAACGTCGCCGTACTTAACCACAAGGGCATCAAAACGGACAGCCGGGGCTACGCGGTGATCCCGTACGCCACGCCATACCGCGTCAACCAGGTCGCGCTGGACGTAACGACCGTCGGCAACGACGTGGAGCTGGAAAATGCCATCGCCAACAAAACGCCTACCGACGGCGCCCTGGTTCGCGCCACCTTCACCACGCACCGGGGGGCAAAAGCGATGTTTATCGTGCGTCACGGCAACGACGTGCTCCCCTTCGGCACGCTGGTCTCGCTCGATGATGACAAAACCAGCGGCATCGTTGGCGATGGCGGCAGCCTGTATCTCTCCGGTTTGCCCGCGAAGGGCACGCTGAACGCCGAGTGGGGTCGCGGCAGCGGCCAGCGCTGCGCCATTTCCTATGCGTTAAGCAAGCAAAACTATAACGCCCGCATCGGTCTCTATTCTCAGGAGGTGGTATGCCAGTAATGCTTCGAATCGGCTGCATCACGCTGCTGCTGGTTTGCACCCTTCCCGTTCGCGGCTATGACGTGCTGGTCTCCGTCACCGGCAATTTGATCGGCAATACCTGCGTGGTAGCGGAGGGCTCTGAGGAGCAAAACGTGCCGCTGGGGACCATCGGCATTAAGCAGTTCAGCCGGGCCGGGGCCGTAAGCAATATTAAAACGCCCTTTACGCTCAGGCTCGAAGCGTGCGGGCCGACTTTTGCAGGCGTAAAAATTCGCTTCAGCGGCACGCCGGATGACACTAATCCACAGCTGCTAAAAATTGCCGACGGCGGTGCCACCGGCGTGGCGGTGCAGCTCCTCGACAAAGAGAACGTGCTCGTTCCTCTCAACACGCAAACCACCGCGTATGGAACGGCGGGGGATGACAGCGTACAGATGACCTTCTACGCGCAGCTGGTGGCCACCGGCGCACCCGTGAGCGCCGGGGACGTGTCAGCCTTCGCCACCTGGACAACGGAGTATTTGTGATGCGTTTACTGTTTTTTATCAGCGGGTTATTTTTCTGCGCCAGCGTGCAGGCGCTGGACTGGAAATCGGACATTACGCTCTCCCCTCAGCCGATGACCTACAGCGGTCCGGCGGATTCGGTTGTGCCGGGCAGCATTATCGGCTCGACCTGGAGCGCCACCGCCAGCGTACAGCAGGTGTTCTGGTGCGGGCTTATTTTTACCTGCAACAAAGGCACGCTGCAGCCCAGCAGCAGCGCCATCACGAGCGGTGCAACGGTCACCGTCGACGGCGTGAACTACACCATTTTTGAGACCGGCGTACCGGGCGTGGGATATATCATCGGACTGAAGGATTTTAAGAGTACAACATACATCCCCCTGCAAACCGGTATCACGCAAAGCTATCCGGCAGAGGGCACCAGTGGGTTTGCCCAGGATCTGGGCTGGTCGGCAAAGGTCACTTTCATTAAAACCGGTGCCGCCCTGAAATCCGGCGTCTATCAAATCCCCACCATCGAAGCCGCGGTATTAACCGCCTATAACAACGAGACGAAAACGGCGCGGGTGATTATCAGCCCGACCACCATCACGGTGACCGCCAGCGGGTGCACGGTCGGCAGTAAAAACGCCAGCGTGGCGCTGGGCACCATTGATATTCGTACCCTGCCCACGGTGGGAAGCACGTCGCCATCGGGGACGTTTACCGTCGGCCTGACCTGCGACGCGAACGTGGCGGTTCACGCGGTGATGACCGATCAGACCACGCCGTCAAATACGTCATCGGTGGTGACGCTGACCGGAGACTCCACGGCGTCCGGCGTTGGGGTGCAATTTTTCTACAACGGCACCGGCCCGCTGATGATGGGGCCGGACAGCTCGGCAGCGGGCGCGACAGGCCAGTTTTTTATCCAGAGCACTGCCGCAGCACAAACGCTCACCCTGCCGTTCCAGGCGCAGTACATCCGAACCGGAGAGCTGGTCCCCGGCTCGGCCAATGCGCTGGCCAGCATTACGTTTTCCTACCAGTAGGGGCTAGTGCTTCACCCACACCAGCTGGTCAACCCGGAAGCCCAGACTGCGCGCAGTGTTCAGGTAATCCTGCTTCACCGCATCCGGGATGGACGGCGTGCGCGACAGGATCCACAGGTAGTCGCGGTTCGGGCCGCTCACCAGCGCATACTGATACTTATCGTCCAGCTTGATCACGTTATACCCACCGTAGAACGGGCCGAAGAACGACACCTTCAGCGCGGCGGTGGTCGGCTCGCCGGTAAAGTACGCTTTCCCCTCGCTCTCGTTCCACTTGTTCTTCACCGGATCAAAACCCCGATTCAGCACGCTGATGCCACCGTCGCTGCGCTCGCTGTAGGTCGCCGTCACCTGCTCCAGACCGCGTTCAAAGCGGTTTTCCAGACGAGCGACTTCGTACCATTTGCCGAGATAGCGGCTGGCTTCAAAGTTGGTAATAGGCTGCACGCCTTTCGGCGGCGTGGGGGATTTACAGGCGACCAGCGTCAGGGCAATAGCAACACCGGTCACAACAGGCCATAGCTTCATGAGAATTCCTTTCATTTGCACGGTTGGAAGTTAAGTGTAGTGCACCCTTTCGGCGCTTCATCCCGTTCGGGAAAATTCGTAGTATATTGAGAGTATTCCTCCACTCTGGACACGGACATGGCTTACTCCATCGGCGAATTCGCCAGACTCAGCGGCATCACCGCCACCACCCTGCGGGCGTGGCAGCGTCGCTACGGTTTACTCAAGCCCCAGCGCACGGAAGGCGGCCACCGCCAGTACAGCGATGAGGACGTCCAGCAGGCGCTCAAAATCCTCGACTGGGTAAAAAAAGGCGTCCCGATTGGCCAGGTGAAACCGCTGCTGGAACGTCCGACGCTGGGGCGGACCAACAACTGGCAAACCCTGCAGCAGAGCATGCTGCAACGGCTGCAGGACGGCAAAGTCGAGTCCCTGCGCCAGATGATTTACGACGCCGGACGCGAATACCCAAGACCCGAACTGGTCGCGAACGTACTGCGTCCATTGCGCAGCCAGGTCTCGGCCAACGTCGCCGCCGCCATGACCCTGCGCGCGATCCTCGACGGCATCATCATCGCCTACACCTCGTTTTGCCTCGAAGGCGATAAAAAAGCGCCGGGCGATAACATTCTGCTCAGCGGCTGGCACCTGAACGACCCGTGCGAGATCTGGCTCGAAGCCTTAACGCGCACCGGCCAGGGCCACCGGATCGACATCCTGCCGGTTCCCCCTGATGCGCTGGCACCGGAGATTTTCCCGGAGCGGAAATGGCTGCTGGTCACCAGCGGCAAGCTCACCGCCGGGCGGAAAAAGCAGGTGGAACAGTGGCAGCAGCAGGTATCGCTTGAAGTGATTATCCTCTGATAATTTTCTCCTGCGGGAATATTCACGAAAAGTTGAATATTTTACCGCGCCGCAGATGCTAACGTTTTCCTGTGACGACTAACTCAACAGGAAAACACCATGAAAAAAACTGCCCCTCTGCTGATCCTGGCCTCGATGGCCTTTGCCCCTGCCGCCTTTAGCGCCCCTGCCGGCACGCTAAGCGTCCACATTCTTGACCAGCAAACCGGAATGCCGCCATCAGACGTGACCGTTACGCTGGAAAAGCAGCAGCAGGATAAATGGACTCAGGTCGCCAGCGGCAAAACCGACCACGATGGCCGTATCAAATCACTCTATCCGCAGGATCAGGACATGCAGCCCGGCGTGTATAAAGTGACCTTCAAAACCGCAGAGTACTTCCACGGCAAAAAGCTGGACACCTTCTTCCCGGAGATCCCGGTGCTGTTTACCGTGACCCGCACCAACGAGAAGCTGCACATCCCGCTTCTGCTGAGCCAGTACGGTTACTCGACCTACAAGGGCAGTTAAGACGCATTGATTTTAAAGGATTATAAAAAATAGTTCCGCGAATACTTGGACAAATTAGTCATGTTGTGTAAGTTTTAGTTATATGAACGGGAGGACTACACCATGACAACGAAACCTGTGCTCGGTATTAGCGGATGTTTGACCGGATCCGCCGTTCGCTTTGACGGCGGACATAAACGCATGGGCTTCGTCATGGATGAGCTGGCCCAGTGGGTGAACTTCAGGCCCGTCTGCCCGGAGATGGCCATCGGCCTGCCGACGCCTCGCCCGGCGCTGCGTCTGATCGTCACGACAGACGGTGAAACGCAGATGCGCTTCAGCCACGCCCCTCACGACGACGTTACGCAGAAAATGGCTGACTTTGCGGCAGATTATTTGCCGAAAATCGGCGATCTCGCAGGCTTTGTTGTCTGCGCAAAATCCCCAAGCTGCGGCATGGAACGCGTGCGGCTGTACGATGAAAACGGCAACCGGGGCCGCAAGGAGGGGGTCGGGCTGTTCACCGCCGCCCTCCTTGAAACCTTGCCGTGGCTGCCCGTGGAAGAAGACGGACGCCTGCACGATCCGGTGCTGCGGGAAAACTTCGTCGAGCGCGTTTTTGCGCTGCACGAACTGAACACGCTGCGTAAAAATGGCCTCACGCGCCGCGCGTTGCTGGACTTCCACAGCCGCTATAAGCTTCAGCTGCTGGCGCACCACCAGGCGGGTTACCGTGAAATCGGTCCGTTCGTTGCCTCGCTGCACGAGTGGGAAGACCTGGACGCCTTTTTCGTGGCGTACCGGGAAAAGCTGATGACCATCCTGAAAAAACCTGCTTCACGGAAGAATCACACCAACGTGCTGATGCATATTCAGGGGTATTTCCGTAACCAGCTGAACAGCCGCCAGCGCGGCGAGCTGCGCGACGTGATCCTGCACTATCGCAACGGACAGTTGCCTATCCTCGCGCCGATCACGCTGCTGAAGCACTACCTGGCAGAATACCCCGACCGGTATCTGATGACGCAAAACTACTTTGATCCCTATCCTGATGATTTGGGTCTGCGTCTGGCAGTCAAGTGATCATAAAAATGCGAAGGCCCCATTGACCCGTAGAGGCCCAAAGCAGTACCCCGTTTAGACGACATCCTCACTGTCGTCTCTTTTTTGCATTTCATCTCAAAGACTGTGATTATATACAGGCTTATTCTGCAAAAGGGGCCTGCCTGTGATCAACACCCTGCACATTCAAAACTACCGCTCCATCCGCGAGATGTCGCTGGAGCTGGAGCAGCTCAACATCGTCTTCGGGCCGAACGGTACCGGAAAATCCAATATTTACAAGGCGATATACCTGATGCACAGCGCCGCCCAGGGGCAGTTTTCCCAGGCGCTGGCGAACGAGGGCGGCATTCTGAAGGTGTTCTGGGCGGGCAAAACCCGCAGCGACCAGCTGCGGCGGATGAATCTGGCGGTGGAAACCGAATCCTACGAATACGAGCTGCAGGTCGGGTTTGTGGAGAAGCTGCCGTATCCCTCGCAGTTTCAACTCGACCCGGTGATCAAAGAGGAGTCCATCTGGCTGAGCGGCCAGCACCGTCGGCCTTCGTCACAGCTGATGAAGCGCAGGAATCAGGCCGTGTTTCTGAACAACGTGCATCACGAGAAAGTGACCCACAGCGGCACGCTGTACGAGAACGAATCGGTATTCGGGCAGCTCGGCGAACCGCATCTTTATCCGGAAGTGTCGCAGATGCGCGAGTCCCTGCGTAACTGGCGCTTTTATCATGAGTTTTCCGTCTCATCCGGCTCGGCGATGCGCGCCCCGCAGGTTGGCTTCCGCTCTCCGGTACTGGCCAGCGACGGCGCTAACCTGGCGGCCGCGTTTCAGACCATCGTCGAGATTGGCGACGAACTGCTGCTGATGCGCATTCTCGACCAGGCCTTCCCCGGCTGCGTGTTTTACAGCGACAACACCGGCGGACGTTTTCGCATGATGATGCAGCGCGAGGGGCTAAGCAGGCCGCTGGAACCGGCGGAGTTCTCCGACGGCACCCTGCGCTTTCTGTGCCTGGCGGTGGCGCTGTTAAGCCCGCGCCCACCGGCGTTTATCGCGTTGAACGAACCGGAAAACAGCCTGCACCCGCAGATGCTGCCCGCGCTGGCGAGCTTAATCGCCGAGGCCAGCCGCTACTCGCAGATCTGGCTCACCAGCCACTCGCCGGAGCTGGCGAAGCTGATTGAGAAGCAGAGATCGTTCTCGTTGTATCAGCTGTCGATGGCGGAGGGGGAGACGAGGGTGGAGAGGCTGGGGTAGTCGGTAAGAAAAAATCGTCAGGAAGATCTCGTTTGTAGCGAAGTTATGCCTGGAAAGAACGTTTCCCAGGCATATCAAATGTCCATACAACCCGGATGGGCCTGTCAATTAGTGGCGATCTATTGAAGATGATTTTCTGGCTTTGCGTTCATCTACCTTTGCAAAGAGCCATACTCTGGCACCTGCGGCGACGCCAACAATAGCGCTCACCACAGACAAATAACTTAATGATTTTGATGAAAAATCAATCTTTCCAGAGCTTATAAACTCGATCAGCACATTGTTTACAATAAAAATAAGCGCAAAAAAACATACGCCGTAATAAAGGGTACTAAGCAGAAAAACCAAAAACGTAGCCCGATGAAACGTCTTTTTATTTGCCATTAACTTTATCCTTAACTTTATCGCCGATTAACTCCCCTCCCAAACCACCAATCAGATCATTAACTTCCCCAGGGAAAGGTGCCAGCTCACCGAATTTACCGCCAGCCCATGAACCTAATGCTGAACCAATAAGCGATCCCGTATCTGGGCCATCAGTAAAGAATGCCCCGCCCATAGCTATGCCGACGTTTTGCCAGGTATTCCTTCCCGGAGCAAGCATTCCTCCTACGCCAGCACTAATGCTGCTTTTATAATCCCATGATTTATTTTCATTGCCAGGCTGACTAAGACTAAACCACTGGTACCCTCCGTTAGCGATTTCCGCAATCACTCCCCCGCCAACAACTTTACCCACGGACGCTGCAGGTCCTAAATACCAGGCAGCTCCGATCATTACCCCATCCTGGTAACCTTCGACAATCACTTTTGTGATGTTAGCGCCCTCAGGTAAGTCGCCTTTCGCCAGTTTATCCAGACCGGCCTGTTTTTCTTCTACAGATAAGCCCTGGCTTTCAGCATATTGATTCCATGACCCCACGGCATTCATGTAGTTATCAAGGCCGGAGGGGAGCGGAATGGAGGTTGCATTATTCTCAGCCGCGTTCTTTCCCCCTTGCGCTCCAGCAGTTGCCGAAGCCGTACTACCTCCCGCCAATCCACCCGCCATCCCCGCCGATACTGAAGCAAGCGTAATGACCGTCTGCTTTTGATCTTCGCTCAGTTTCGACAGGTCTTTCACTTCCGGATAGAGCACGCTGGCTATAGCATGCGCAGCCAGCTCCCCTGACGCGGCCCCCGCAGCTCCCGCGGCAGCGCTGTTCCCCTGGAGAGCCGCCACAGCGCCGCCCAGAATAGCGTGCGCAACGGTATTGACGGTCGGATCGCCTTCGGTAGATTTAAGCATATGCGCCAGCTCCGGTGCCGATGCCCCCGCCAGCGCACCGGCAATATTGCCACCCGCCAGACCCTGCAGCGCTGCCGTGGCCGCCTGGATGCCGCGCTGCAGATCGCTGCCGGTTCCGTACGTCACCATCACATCTTTGTATGTCTGGGTATCACGCAGCTTCGCAAGATAGTTCTGGCGCTGTTCCTCTGTCGCATTTTCGGGAAGTGTCTCACCGGATGCTTTCTGTGCCGCCTTAAGCGCGTTCAGGTCACCCTGGGTTTTGGCAATATCCGCCACCTGGCTGCCAATATCGCTGATCATCCCAACTGCGTTCAGGCGGTTCTGCTCTTTCTCCTTGTCGAAGATCGGGCTGATGCTGTCGTTGGCATGTTCGGTGTCGCGGCTCAGATCGGCCACGTCCTGCTTCTGGTTTGCCTTGTCGCGGATGGTGAGGGAGCCCTCCGCCACAGCGGCCTGCGTGGTGCCCTCCTTATGGCCTTTATTACCCGCAGCGGAGATCATGCCGCCCGGCAGGTTGCCCTGGAATTTATCCCCGAAGCTGCCGCCGCCGCTCAGGCTGATACCGGAGTGCGAGGTTTTAAAGTCCGCCTCGTTGTGGATATCGCTGAAGCCCAGCGTCCCGGTGTCGAGGCTGTTTTTGTCCGGCGTGGCGGTAGAGGCGATAACCGCGCCATCAAGCTGGGTATGATGCCCCACGGTGATGTCGAATCCGCCGTCCCCGGCATACAGCCCGGTCTGTTCGGCCACCGAATCAAAGCGGCTCTTCATCTTGTCCTGGCTGGCGTTGATATAGCCTGAACCGGACATGGTGCCGAAGGTGAAGCTGCCCCCCGCCGCAACGCTGGTCTGCTTGCTGTCGTAGTCGCTGTTGTCCTGCTGGCTGCGCATCAGCAGATCGTGACCAACATCTGCCACGATTTTATCGCCGTTAACCTGGGCCCCGTTGAGCACGGTGTCGTGCCCGCTTTTAAGGGTGACGGTTTTGCCGCTGTCGATGGTGGTTTCGGTCCAGTCGGTACCGTTGCCTTTATCCTTGCCGTGCGCGGCGTTGACGTTGGCAAACACGCTGATACCCGCGCCGCTACCTCCGGCACCGATGCTCACGCCGATACCGCCACCGCTGCTGCTGTTCTTGCCGCTGGTTTTTTGGGTGTTCGCCGCGCCGGACAGCAGAATATCGTTCTGTGCATCCAGCGTGGTGTCGCCCCCGGCTTTCAGCTGGCTGCCCGCAATCACGATGTCACCGCTGTTCACGCCGTTGTTTTTGCCGTTCGCGGTGATGGTGAGATTATTGCCTGCGTTCAGCGTGCTGCCTGCCACCGCATCACTCTCAGCATGCTGCTGTGATTTCGACTTCTGGGTCGTCAGCGAGAGGCTCACCCCCATTGCGTTCGGGTCGCCGGTGGTTGCCGCCATATCCGCTGCCTGCCCGGCCTGCACGCCGGACAGCACCGTTTTGGTGGCCTGAAGGGCTTTCAGACGGCCGTCACTCTGCGCTTTGGTCTCCTGCGCCGCGCTCACGGCATTGTTAATAGCGCTGCCGACGGTGCCGGAGAGCGCCACGGTAAGCCCGCTTTTCTTCTGCTCGAAGGTCTCATCCCGGGTGCGCTTGTCGTGCCCCGGCTCGATGATGACGCTGTCGCCGCTGAGGCTTAAATCCTTCCCGGCGATAAGATCCGCACCGCCGACATGGGCCTGGTTTCCGGCAGAAATCGCGACGTTACCGCCCGTCGAGCCCACCGTACTGAAGCTCTGGCTCTGGGTGGTGCCCTTCTCACGGAGATCGTGCGTGCTTTTGCTGCTGCCGATGGTGAAGCCAATCCCGCCCGAGCCCATCAGGCCGGATTTTTTCTCTTCCTTAAAGCGCCAGGAGGTGTCGGTGTTCGTGGCCGCCACGATATCAACGTTGTTGCCCGCCTTAAGCTGCACGTCGCCATCGCCCGCCACGGCGGAGCCTGACACCCGCAGGTTATTGCCCGCCACCACCTGCACGTTGTCGCCGCTCAGCAAGGAGCCGGATTCACGCGTCGCGCTGTTCTCCTCGATGGTGTGGGTGGTTTTCTTGCTCAGGAAACCTTTCTTGGTTTTGGTCTCCTCTTTGTAGTGATAATCGCTTTCGGTTGCGGTATCGAGGCTGACGTCGCGGCCTGCTGCCACGCCAATATCGCCCTTCGCCGTCACCTGCGCGGCTTCAGTGGTGACATCGCGTCCGGCGAGGATCTGCGTATTCGCCCCGCTGGCGATCTCCGTTCCCTGCTGACGCACCGACTCGTTAATAACGGTTTTCTTGCCTGACCTGTAGCTGTCGCCCTGCGTGGTCTCTTCCGCAGCCAGATTCACGTCGCGCCCCGCCTGCAGCCCGGCGCTTTTCTCCGCCGCCAGCGCGGCGGCCTGCGCGTTGATATCCTGCCCGGCCTTCAGCACCAGGTTATCGCCTGCGGAAATCGTGGTGCGGTCGATCCCGGTACTGTGGGATTCGCTTTTCCCTTTCCGGCTATTTTCGCTGGTCTGCGCCGCGTTCAGGTTGAGATCGTTGCCCGCGCTCAGTCCCGCGCTGCCGCCCGCCTTCAGGTCGCTGGCGGTCACGTCAAGGTTGTGCCCGGCATTCACCAGCATGTTGCCGCCCGCGGTGACGCTACTGCCCTGATACGTGACGGACGAGCGGCCGGTTTTCTCCCGGCTGGAGCTGTACGCGTCGTTGATCTGATTCGCGTTGACGGCAATATCGCCCCACGCGTTCAGCAGCATGTCGCCGCCGGAGGCCAGGTTCGCCCCGGTCACGGTGATGTTTTTCCCCGCCTCAAGCGACAGGCCATCCTGCGCGGTAATGGACGCCGTGTTGCCCAGAAGCGTGTCTTTCAGGCCGATGTTGCTGTATTTCCCTTTGGCGTTGATATCAATCTGCTCAACCTGGGTCAGGTTGTTGATGCTGCCGTCCAGGCTCTCCAGCGCGACCGTTTTACCGCTGATGGTGGAGCTGATGTTATTGATATCGCCGATGGCGCTCAGGTTCAGGTCGCCGCCCGCTTTCATCAGGCCGTTGTTGAGGTTGCTGATGCTGTTCTGGCTGTCGAGCGTCAGGCTGTTATTCGCCAGCAGCGAACTGCCGCTGTTGGTGATGCTGCCGCCCTTCAGGGTGACGTTATTGCCCGCGATCACGCTGCCGTTATTAACGGTGACGTCCTTCGGCGACAGGTAGAGTTTCGGCACCATCACCGTTTCGCCGTTGACGGTGGCTTTCTCCCACCAGAGAAGGCTGCGGTCGAGCGCGGCAATCTGATCCGCAGTCAGCGAAACGCCAAACTGCAGGCCCAGCGACTGCTGCGCCGCCGCGGCGTTATCCATCAGATAGCGCATCTGATCCAGATCGGAGCCGATGCCGTTCAGGTAGCGGTTGCCGGTCTGGTTGAGCAACACGTTGGAAACATAGCGAGTATCGAACGCCGCATCGCCGAGGAAGCGGTAATCGTAGTCCGGGTTCAGGTTGAGGCGGCCCAGCATGTAAGACGAGCCGAGGAACTGCTTCTCGTCGGTAAACGCCAGCCGCGTCTCCTGCGGCGCAGTGGACGACGGCTTGACCCCGAGCATGGCGTTCAGGTCGGCAAACAGGGCGGGATCGAGCTGCCCGAGATCGTTCAGTTTCGGGTTGATGTTGATCAGGTACGGACTTTTCGGATTGTCGTTGAAGACAAAATAGCCGCTGTTGCCCGACGGCAGCGGGTAAGCGCTGGTATCGACGCGCTGGCCCTGATAATGCCCAACGGCACCGCCCTGAGCGGTGTTGAGATCGGCGGTGGTGGCCCCGGCGTTAGCCAGTGCGCCCAGTTGGCCGAGGCTGGCGTTGCCTTTCTGCGTAGTGGCAATGTTGCTGAGAGAGGTGCCAGACGCGCCGCTGTTTTCCAGCGCGCCACCGCCGTTAAGCTGCTGCAGTGCCCCCTGGAGCCGATCGTTCCACTGCAGCGAGTTCACCGCCACGGTGCCGGTATTGCTCAGCCCCTGTTTTTGCACCCCGCTGCCGATGGTCTGGTTGCTGAGGCTGTTCAAGGACGGCGTGGAGATAACAGTGCTAACGCCGCCGGCGTTGGCGGTGGTATTGGTGTTGCTGATATTGCTGGTGAAGTTTGCGGTGACGTTGCCGCCAGCCTGGATGACGGCGCGAACAATAGCCCCTCCTTCATCCTGAACCCGCTCTTGACCCGTCAGCGCGTAAAGAGCACCTCCAGCACCGACATAAGAGGATGAATAGATCAGATAATCGGTATAACCACCTGACTGATAACTATTGTTATTAAGAACGTTTCCGCTTAACGAGACGTTATCATTAGCCAGAATATTACTTGCATTGTTATCAAGCGTAGCGGCGTTTATGTTCAGGTTTTTACCTGAAGCAATACGAGCCGCCGCGCTATTTCCTGAAATGTCCATCGTTGTACGGGAGATGGCAAAACGCTGAGTTTTTCCTGCTTCTGTGAGTTTGTAGGACTTCCTGTAAAATGGTTCATCCGATGTACATGCTCCTGTAGGCCCACAACTCCCCACCCAAACGTCTGTACGGGTATAAACGATGTCGTAATTGTCTTTTGGCATGTCATCCAGAGATACCTGATATGATGCCGTGCCCACGTAAGCTGGATTGGTTAAAGTCTGAGTATTACCGCTTGACTCCATATCATCTCGTTCATTCAGCAAATGCCCTGTTCTGATCCCAATATCACCATTCTGCGTCTCAATATTCCCCGACGTATTCACCACCTGACTGTTCGCATTCCCCGCTGCATCCCGCTGCATCCACAGGTTGTTCCCCGCCATGATGTCGCCGCGCTGGTTGGTGATGCTGTCGGCAAACAGCGCCAGGTTATTCGCCGCGTACAGCAGCGCGGTATTAACGATGGAGCCCGGCGCGCTGAGGGTCAGCGAGCCGCGCGTGCCGGTGAAGCCGTCGACGGTAATATTGCCCCGGCTGGCAACAGTAATGTCGCCCCCGCCCTGCACCGAGCCCGCGGCGTTTAGCGCCACATTGCTGCCGGAGAGCGTACTGGCACCGCCGCCGGTGGTGATTTGTCCGTTATTGCTGAGCTGCCCACCTGCATTGAGGTTGACCGCCTGCCCCTGCAGCACGCTGCGGTTATCGATGTCGCCACCGCTATTGATGGTCAGGATTCTGCCCGCCGCCACGGCGGTTTTGCTGGTAAACGCGTTCGTCAGCTGCAGCGTTAAATCACCGAGAGACACCAGCTGACCAACGACGTCCAGCCCCTTGCTCTGCAGCCACAGGTTGCCGCCGCTCAGGAGCTTGCCGCCCGCGCTCTGGGTCACCTGGTCGGCATTAATATTCAGCTGCGCGTTGCCGAGCAGCGTGCCGCTGTTGTTCAGTTGGCCGTAGTTGACCGTCAGCTCGCCCGCCTGGGTCGTGCCCTGGCTGGCAAGCGTGGTACCGGTCAGCGTGGCGCGATCGGCCACCCACGTGCCGCCGTTAGTGGCGTTCGCCGCATTGAGGATCAGGTCGGTGGCCTGCAGCCAGCCGGTGCCGGTGAACTGCGGCGTGCCGAGCGTCAGGCGCGCGCCGGAAAGCAGCCTGCCGTCATTACGCGCCTGCGAGGAGGCGGTCACCCGCGTCTCGCCGCCGCCCTGGATCAGGCCGTAGTTAAATAATGTGGGCGTGGTCAGCGTCAGGCCATCGCGGCTGACGATTTCGCCCCCGCCGTTGTTGGTCAGCGTACCGCTGAGGGCCAGCGTCGCGCCGTTATCGCCCTGCAGACGTCCGCCGTTGGTGAGCGCCCCGGTGGTGATACCGAGCGTGCTCCCCTGAATCTTCCCGTCACTGGTAACGGACGCCGCCGTGACGTTCAGCGCCCCGCCGGAGAGCAGGGTCCCGGTTGACTGCTGGCTCACCGCGCCGGTCTGGCTGAGGGTCAGACCATTCACGCCGCTGATGGCGCCGCTGTTGCTGAGCGTGCCGCTTTTCAGCGTCAGGTTTTTCGCCGCCCACTGCCCCTGGTTCACCAGCGTGGCAGCCTGCAGCGTCGCGCTGCCCAGCGCGGTGATCTTGCTGCCTGCGGTCCCGTTGAGCGTATCGGCCAGCGTCATCTGCAGCGCGTCGGCGCTCTGCACCGCACCGCTGTTGGTGAGCGACTGGGCGTTAAGCAGAATGTTTTGTGCCTGCCAGCTTCCGGCGTTGGTCACCGCACCGGACGTTATCGTCAGGGTGCCCTGGGTGAGCAGCTTGCCGCCTGCGCCGTTAATGAGTTCCTGCTGCGGCGCGGCCATCGCCATGCGCGCCATCAGCCGCTGCTGCCCCTGCAGGGTCAAGCTCTGCAGGCCGGTTAAGGTGCCCTGGTTGTTGATGCTGCTCTGACCCAGCGTGAGGCTGTTCCCCTGCACGGTGCCGCTGTTTTTGAGCGTGCTGCCGCCGAGCGTGACGTTATCCTCGCTGAGAAGCTGCCCGCGGTTATCCAGCGTCCGGGCGGTGATATCCGCTCCGCCCTGGCTCATCAGCGAGCCGGTTGACGTCAGCGTGCCGCCTGCATTTGCCGTCAGCGTTCCCTGGCTGAGCAGTGACCCGCCGTGCGACCAGTCGGTAGCGCCGATCTCTGCGCCGTTCCCCTGCAGCGTGCCCTGGGTGGTCAGCTGGCCTGCATCCAGCGTCAGCATGCCGCCGGAAAGCGTGCGCGAATTCGTGCCCGTGGTCAGCGTGGTGCCGGTGAGCGCCAGGCCGTTCGTTCCCTGCATCAGCCCGCCGTTGTTGAGATCGCGAGCATTGAGGGACAGCGTGCCGCCCATGATGCGCCCCGGGTTCGCCAGGGTGTCCGCGGTGAAGCTCGTTGTTCCGCCGCTCTGCAGCAGCCCGGTATTCGTTAACACCCCGCTAAGGGTACCGCTGAGTCCCGTCAGCCCGTTCACCGTGCCGCTGTTGGTCAGGGTGCTGCCCGTCATGCCCAGCGTCGCGCCCTGCAGCGTACCGGCGTTCGTCACCTGCCCGCCCTTCAGCGTGAAGCCGCCGCCGGAGAGCCATTTGCCGTTCAGATCGTTAATAAAGCGATCGGCGGTGGCGTTAACGGCGTTGCTGCCCTGCATCAGGCCGCTGTTGCGTAGCTCCGCTGCGCCTGCGGTCAGCGTTTTGCCCGCCGCCGTGCCGCTGTTGTTCAGCGTCGTTGCGTTAAGCGCGGCATCGTCAGTGGCAACAAGGTTCCCCGTATTTGTCAGGGTGTTGCTCAGGCCAAGATCCAGGTTCTGCGCCTGAATGTCACCCTGGTTAGTCAGGTCAGTTCCCCGAAGGGTGAACCCGCCGTTCACCAGCAGCAGACCGGCGTTATCAAGCGTATCGAGGGACACGTTCAGGCCGCTTCCGCTCACCAGCTGTCCGGTGGCGCCGTTGCTCAGCGTGCGGGTGGTCAGCGCCAGCGCGTCGTTACCCTGCAGAATGCCGGAGTTGGTCAGCTGCGCGGCGTTCACCGCCAGCGCTTTCCCGGCCAGCTGGCCGTCGTTAAACAGCTGCGCCGCCGTCAGCGTAAACAGGTTCTGGCTGAGCAGAGCCCCTTTGTTGTCCAGCCTGCCGGTCGTGGAAAGCGTCAGGGCATCCAGCGTCTGAACGCTGCCCTGGTTGCTCAGGTTTTCTGCGCCAAGCGTCGCGCTGCGCCCTTGCAGGCTGCCCGCATTGCTGAGGTTTTTTCCGCTCAGGGTCAGGGTCTCGCCACCCGTCACCTGCCCCTGAGTCTGGTTCGCGAAGGTATCGCCGGACCAGGCCAGCGTGCTGCTGCCCTGAAGCAGGCCGCTGTTCTGCAGATCGCCCCGCAGGGTCAGCACTTTCGCCAGCAGCTGGCCCCGGTTATCAGTGCTGCCGGCCTGCACGTCCAGCGCCTGCTGGCTGAGCACCTTGCCGCTGTTGGTCAGCGCGCCGGTTACCGCCGCCGTCACGCCCGCTTCCCCCAGCGCGTTACCGGTGTTGGTCCACTCGCCGGTGGCCAGGTTTAGCGTTTTGCCCTGCAGCAGCCCGGCGTTGTTTAACGTGGTGTGGTGCAGTTCGAGCGCGCCACCGGAGAGCAGCATGCCCGCCTGCTGGTTGCTGAGCTGCGCCCCCGTCGCCGTCAGGGAATGGGTTCCCTGCAGCGTGCCGCCGTTGGTGACCGCCGCGCTGTTGATCTGCGCGTCGGTACCGGCCATCAGCCCGCCGTTCGTCAGGCTGGCGGCGGTCAGGGTCAGGCCGTCCCGGGCAATCACCCGGCCATCGGCATCGTTTGCGGCCTGGCGGGTCAGGTTCAGCAGCAGCGCGGTGGCGCTGAGTTCGCCGCTGTTGGCAAGCGTGTCGCCGTTAAGCGTCAGCGTTCCGCTGCTGCGCAGCGCGCCACGGTTAGTGATGTCTGCCACGCCGAGCGTCAGGGTATCTTCCCCCTGAACGGTGCCCTGGTTGTGCAGGCTGTTCGCCGTCACGTGCAGGTCGCTGGCCGCAATATTGCCCGCGTTAACCAGCGTGGTGCCGTTCAGCGCGATCCGCTCGTCCGCCAGCAGGCGTCCGCTGTTGCTCAGGTTGAGATAATCGCTGCTCAGACTGACGCCGTTGATTTCACCCTGGTTTGTCAGCGCATCGCCTTTGACGCGCAGCGTGCCGTCGGTGGTGATAAGCCCGCTGTTAGCCAGCACGGGTATGTTCAGCGTTAAATCCTGCGCGCTGTAGACCGAGCCTCCGGTCAGGTTCGCGAGCGATTCGGTCTTCAGATTGAGCAGGGTGGTTCCCTGCAGCAAACCGCCGTTCTCTACCGACGCACCGTCCAGCGACAGGCTATCGGCTACCAGCGAACCGCGGGTGGTGATGCGGTCAGCAGCCGTCAGGGTCATGCGGTCCGCTTTTGCGACGCCGGAGTGGAGGATGTTCTCTCCACTGAGGCCGATCGTACCGGCGGAAAGTTCTCCGCTGCTGGTCAGGTCGTTGGTCGCGTTAAAACTCAGGGTGTTAGCAGTGGATTTCCCGGCATGCGCCAGCGTGCCCGCCGTCACCGACAGCGCCCCTTTCGCCGCCTGGGTGCCGTTCAGCGTCGCATTCTGCGCCTGGAGGGTGAGCGCCTGCCCGCTCTGCAGGCGGGCATCCCGATCGGTGATCAGATCGCGGGTGGAAACGGTTAATGCCCCCGCAGCGTCCGTCTGCCCGTTCAGGCTGGCGCTACGGTTGGCGGTAAGCTGGACGTTGCCCTGGCTGGTGGTGCGGGATGCCTGGCCGCTGGTCAAGGTATCGGCCTGCGCCGTCAGCGCCGTCGTGCCGGACAGGGTACCATTCTGTTCAAGGGTGCCTGCGGTCACGTTCATCGCGCCGTCAGCCAGCAGGCTGCCGCCGTTACGCAGGGTTTGCCGCGCCGTGACTTTCGCATCCCCTTTCGCGCTCAGCGTGCCCTGCTGCTCCAGGGTATCGGCGTTTAACGCCAGCGTTCCCGCGCTCTGCAAAGTACCGCTATTGGTGACCGTCTGCCCCCGTAAAGTAACGTCGTTACCCTGCAACGTGCCGCCGTTCGTCAGGTCTCCGGCGTTCACATCCAGATGGCCTTTCGCCGCCAGCTGGCCGCCGTTTGACACCCTGTCGCCGGAGAGCGCAGCGTCGCGCCCCGCATTTACCTGACCCTGGTTACTGACGGTGCTGCCCGTCAGGCGAATATCGCCCGAGGCGTCGGCCCGGCTCTGGCCGTCCAGCACCAGCTGCCCGCCGCTCAGCGTCAGGTTCTCGCCTGCCGAGATCGCACTGTCCGTGGCTGACAGCGTGTCGCCGCCGGTCAGCGTGGTGCGGGTATCGCTTCCGATGCGAGTATTGGTCAGCGCGATATCCTTTTCGGCCGTCACGCTGAGCGCGCCTTTGCTGGTCACGCTGCCGCCCGCGATCTGCACTTTCCCCTCACCGGAAAGGCGCATGTCGCCGCTGCTGGCGAGCGTGCTGTTATTGAGTTCCACATCCTGCGAGCTGGTCACGTTCAGCGCGCCATCGGCCTGATGGCTGCCGTTGAGGGTCACCCCCGCGCCATTCGCGGCGATCGATCCGCTGGCCACGCTGTTCGTGACCGTCAGTTTCCCGCCCGCATCAAGCTGAATATCCCCCTGGCGCGCGGTGAGGTTGCCGAGGTTTACCCCAACACCCTTCTCGCTGGAGACCAGGCGGATACGGTTGGCATACATCCCGCCGAGCGCGCCGGTATCCACGGCCACCACGGGCGCAGCGCCCTCACCGGCAATCGGCTTAACGCTTCCATCTGCGCCAACGCGGTTCGCTCCTGCCGTCACCTTCAGGTCGTTCGCGTGAATCGCGGCGTTCACTTCCGTTGCGCGCGCAATAATCGACAGCGCGTCGCTCCTGCTGGCGTCCAGCCCCTGGCCTTCAACCGTAATGGCGCCTTTCGTCACGTCCAGCGCCAGCAGGTTACCGTTAGCGTCAAACTGCGGTTTACCCGTGGTCAGCGTGGCGTTGGGGGTGTTGATAAACCCGCATCCGTTACAGGTGATACCGTACGGGTTGGCCACCATGACGTTTGCCGCCTTACCGGCGACTTCCGTGTAGCCCTGCAGCTGGGAGCGGTTAGCTCCCGTGACTTCGTTGATGATGCCTTTCGCTTCCCGCCCGGCCTGCAGGTTGGGGTTGTTCTGGATAAGCCCGCCCAGCTGGGTCTGGGTTAAACGGTCCGTGCCGTTGTTGAGGATAAGCCCCTCTTTGCCGACGTTGTAATCCTGGAACTGGTTATGCGAAATGCCCGCCCCGTTCGGCGTGGCAATATTGATGACCGGAACTCCGTTCCCCGCCTGGTCCACCGTGGTCTGCCCGGTCGGCGTGAGCGCCGCCGCGACGGCGGGTGCCATCGGCTGCCAGACCATTAAGCCGCAGACAATCCAGCTGATCAGACGCTGCGAGAAACGAACGGGTGGGTGGCGGGTATCCATAGTCGTAGAGTCTCTTAAAGCATGAAGGCAATGCGCCAGTTAACGCTTACATGATCCGGGCCGAGCCAGTCGGGATAGTGCAGCGGCGTGCCGACTGAAACCTGGCTGCTGTACCAGCGCCCTGCGCTGCTCAGCCCCACAGAGGCCCCCCATAACGTGCCGGAGGCAAAGCGGTCCTGGCTGTCTTTTTCCAGCCAGCCGCCGTCAACGGCGACCGTGGCGCTCACCGCGCCAATCACCGGGAGGGTGAAGAGGGAATACCCCAGCTCGTTACGCCAGTAGCCGCCGTTATCCCCGGACAGATACTGCTCTTTAAAACCGCGCACGGAGCTTTCCCCGCCGAGCGTCAGGCGCTCGGAGCCGTACAGCCTGTCAGGCGACCACTGGCCGTAGGCGCTGGTCAGCCACCAGGCGTTACGGGCGACAGGACGCTGGAAGCTGGCGTTCAGGCTCCATTTGCGGAACTCTGCCCGCGGCATATCGCCGGATTTATCTTCGTCGGTTTCGGCATTGAACCACGGCATGCCGTGGCTCCAGGTCGGGTTGAAGGTCGCCACGCCGCCCAGCATTTTTTGCGTGTGGGTAATCCCGAGGATCAGGCTGGAGAGATTGCGCGTGCTGCTCTGAAGCGGCGCGTCGTTAAGCCAGTTGCGGCTTGAACGCTGAACCACGCCTGCCGCGATGCCGGTTTTCACATCCCCGTTGCGGAAAACCACCCACGACGCGTTGACGCGGTGGGTTTTGGTATCGCCCGTGGAGAGCCAGTTGAACCCCTGATTATTGATGGTGGTTCGGTAATTGCTCCAGGCGTAGCTGTAGTCCAGCAGGCCATAGCCGAACGGCACGCTGACGCCCGCCTGGAAATTCTGCGCATCGTACGCGCTGGCAAAATCGCTGCTGCGCCCGCCGCTGATAAACCATTTATCCGCCAGCCCCAGCATATTATTGGCGGTGAGTACGCCGTTAAGCTGGTTTTCACCGGTGCTCTTCTGCCCGCTATTATCCAGGCTTACGGATGCACTTAAGGGAAATTCCGGTTTTGCCGTGAGATTAACAATCGAATATCCGGCCTGCGTCCCCGGCAGAATTTCAATCTGAACCGGCTCGGCGCGCAAACGGTTTATTTGCTCCATGCCCTGTTCGATGTCGCGTAAATTAAGGATGCGCCCCACCCGTCCCGGAAACGCCATTTTCAGCATCCGCGGCGTTTCACCTTCCAGGCGAATCGCTTCCAGCCGGCCTTCCAGCACAACTATATTCAGCTGACCGCCGGAGAGATCCTGCTCGGTAAGAAAGGCGCGGCTGGTGATATATCCCCGGCTGATATACCAGTCAGAAATATGGGCCAGAAGCTCCGTTATTTTCGCCATATCCAGACACTGGCCCTGCCACCGAGCAACAAGGCTATGCTGGGTTTTTGCGGAGATTAAGGTCGCGCCGGAAAGCGTAATGTTGTTAATGGTGAAACAAGGCCCGGAGCCGGTAACAGGCCGCGGTCTGGCGGGTTCGGGAAGGGGAATACTCCGCTCCAGCTCTTCGCGCTGCTGCTGGTTCTGGAGTAAAAGCTGCTGCTGTTGCTGTTGAATAGCATCGCGATCGGCTGGCGATAGCGGCGCTGCGTGAGCGCTCGCTGAAAAAAGCGCAACCAATAAGATAGCAACGGCATAATTTACAAACGAAATTATTCTAATTTTTATTTCTGAGCTATTCATCCATGCCACAAGGTTATTTCGAAATTATTATTGCCGCAATATAAGAGCATTCTTAATGCGAGTATATGTAATTTACGTTATGGCACATTAAAAAGAATATTATTTCAGAAAATTGAGGGCTCGATTAAGAAAATATGAGAGATGTTTAACTTACCCTTCAATCAAGAGTTAGCCGTAATAAATTACATATGCAGACGGAACGTTTTACGCCATTCAGCAGGGCTCACCCCAAAGCGCGCCTTAAACTGCTGTCGCCAGGTGACGGCGGAATTAAATCCTACCAGCTCCGCCACGCTCTCAACGGGCATATTTCCGGCTTCAAGTAATATCTGGCTGCGCCGCAGGCGTTCGGCGGTAAGCCAGTCGGCAACGCTCATCCCCGTGGCTTTAATAAAATGGCGGGTCAGCGTGCGGCGGCTCATCGAAACCACCTCCGCCAGCGAGTCCAGACTATGCGGTTCGGTGATGTGCTGCTGCAGGTAGTCGATCAGGCTGTTAATACGTGCGTCACGGGTATCTTTTGGAACCGGCTGGGCGATGAACTGCGCCTGCCCACCCTCACGGTGCGGCGGCACAATCATCCGACGGGCAATCTGGTTGGCGACCACGCTGCCAAAGCGCTGGCGAATGATGTACAGACAGCAGTCCAGCGCAGCCGCGGTACCGGCAGAGGTGATGATATTGCCGTCATCCACGTAGAGGGCATTGATATCCAGCCGGACGTTCGGAAAGAGCGACTGGAACTGATGTTCAAACTCCCAGTGGGTGGCCGCGCGTTTACCGTCGAGGATCCCCGCATAGGCCAGCACAAACGACCCCAGACACAGCCCGACGATTTCCGCGCCGTTGCCTCTCGCCTGGACCAGGCTGTCGAGCAGCGCCTGAGGCGGCCGTTCAAGGACGTGCTGCCAGTAGGGAACGACAACAATATCGGCCTGCCCGATGGCGGTATAATCCTGCGTGGCGTTGAGGGCAAACCCGTCTTTTGAGGTAAGAAACCCCGGTGTTTCGGCGCAGATCGTTACGTTAAAGCGCTTTTCGCCGGAGACGGAATCACCAAACAGAATGCAGGGAACGGAGTAGTGGAACGGGCTGAACCCGTCTACCGCGACGATCGCGACGTTGATTAGCGACATCTGTCTCTCCTTTCCCTTTAACGCACTCAGAATATAACTGTTTCTCCATCCTGGGGAATGCTCACCGCATCGCTCACCTGGTTGGCCTCAACGTACTCGCGCAGCGCGCTGCGGGTCAACAGGCAGTGGTTAATCGCCTCCATGTGGCTCGCGACGATTTTAGCCTGCGGCAGCAGGAAGTGGACGTTGAGCACATCCTCCTGCCCCATAATAATGGGCCCAAAGCCGATGACGTGGGCATACCCGGCGTTCAGTACCACCACATCCGGCTGGTGCTTTTGCAGATCGGCTGCCACCTCTTCGCGCCAGATGGTATCCCCGGCAAGATAGAGCGTCTTCTCATCAGGATGACGCAGCACCACGCCACAGGCCTCGCCCAGCCGCTCCGCCAGCTCCGGCACGGCGTAAGCGCGGTCGGTACCGTGCTGGCCGCCGTGGGTTTTCGCAATCTGAATCTCGCCGAAGGTAGTCTCTTCGGCCACGATCGTCAGGTTGGTAAATCCCTGGCCGCGCAGCAGCGCGGCGTCACGATCGTTTTGCACGTAGATCGGTTTGTCTTTGGCGATCAGCTCCGCCGCGGTGCGATCCCAGTGATCGTCATGGGTATGGGTGACGATCACCGCGTCAGCGTCCAGCAGCGTGTTGACGTCAACGGGGAGTTCGACCGTCGGGTTGCGGATATCGGCATGCGCCGTGCCGGGAAAGCCCGGATAAGCGCCTTTCGGGGCCAGCATCGGGTCGATTAAAAGACGTTTTCCGGCGTAGGTAATCAGCTGGGTGGCGTTGCGAATGTGGGTAATGTTCATGGGCTATCCTCCGGTTGGTGTGATAAGGAGGATAGCCAGCCGCCGCGGGCAACGCTGTGGGTTAAAGGGCGATTACCGATGAAATCGGGCCAATTTCATCACCGCGTTTTCTGCCGATGCCTTTACCAGCCCGGTACCGCCCCGCCGTTAAAGATCGTCTCCGCCGCTTTCGCCACTTCCGGTGACTGATAGGACTGGATAAACGCCTTCACGTTCTCCGCGTCTTTGTTGTCTTCGCGCGTCACCACGATGTTCACGTACGGCGAGTTTTTATCTTCAATAAAGACGCTGTCATGCACTGGCGATAGCCCGGTTTGCTGAATATAGGTGGTGCTGATGATGGCGACATCCACTTTCGGGTCGTCCAGCACGCGCGGCAGCTGCGCCCCTTCCAGCTCCATGATTTTCAGCTGCTTAGGGTTGGCGGTAATATCCAGCGCCGTCGGCAGCAGCCCGGTGTCCGGCTTCAGGGTGATGAGCTTCTCTTTTTGCAGCAGCAGCAGCGCGCGGCCAAGGTTGGTCGGATCGTTTGGAATGGCGATAGTCGCCCCGTCCTTCAGGTCAGACACGGATTTGATTTTGCGGGAATAGCCGGCCATCGGGAAAACAAAGGTGTTCGCCACGGCCACCAGCTTGTAGCCATGCGCCTTGTTATCTTCTGCAAGGAACGGGCGGTGCTGGAAGACGTTGGCATCCAGTTCCCCCTGATTGGTAGCATCGTTAGGCAACAGCGAGCCGCTGAACCCCACCAGCTCCACGTCCAGGCCATATTTTTCTTTTGCCACCTTTTTGGCGACTTCCGCCACGTCCTGTTCAGCGCCGTTGATGACGCCCACTTTTATGTGTTTGGCATCGCTGCCACTTTGATCGCACCCTGCCAGCAGCAGGCCAGCGAGTACCAGAGCACCCAATCGACGTTTCACGAGACAGTTCCTTTTGCTGAATGTTGTAGTGACTATATCGACAACGAGGAGGCGAATAAAAAACGAAAAAGAATCAATAAGAAGGATAAGTTATATGCGGGTATTGCCGGGTGGCGCTGCGCTTACCCGGCATCAGGGATCACGACGTTGTCGTCCAGTCCTCAACGGCAAGTTCCTGCACCATTCTGAATGCACGATCGTTAGTCACAATCGTTGTCCCCCGGCTGATAGCATGCGCGGCGATCAGCTGGTCGAGATCGCCCATCACTTTGCCTTTTTTCTCCATTGCGGCACGGAGTTCACCGTACGTTGCAGCGGCGTCACTGTCCCAGTCGCAAATCGTGATGGTTTTAAGAAATTCCAGTATGGTTTTTTGTAAAGTGTCGTTTTGCTTTTTGGCTATCCCATAGAGCAATTCAGCCTCCGTCACGCTTGAAATACACATTTTTTCGGTCGGGGTGCGAGAATATTGTTCCAACACCCCAGGATGCTGCCTAACGAGATGGCTTACCATGTTTGTATCCAGCATATGCAGCATATTCTAGAGCCCTTCAAATGGATCTCTTGTTGTATAGCTCTGATTACGTTCTTCTTTGCTCAGGAATGAATCTGGAACATGGGTCTGCTTCAGTAAACGTAAAAAGTTATCTCTATGACGCTCTTTCTCCGATCTCGCAGTTAAAACGACATTCCCCTCCTCATCCCGCCGGATGTAGACGCTCTCCGTATCAAACGCGAAATCATCAGGCAGCATCACGGCCTGATTCCGCCCCTTTTTGAAGAGTTTTGCTGTCCGTTCCATTGACATCTCCATGCTTTATTTGACCAGGCCAAAGCATGCGCCAGGGCCTGAAAAGAAGACAAGCAGCATGCTTCAAATTAGGAAAGCGACTCGCAATAAATAGCAGAATCCATAATCACCGCAGCGGACTTAAAGCGCTTTCGCCAGATAATGTCGCTGCATACCCGGATAAGGATAATCCTGCAAAGACATCTGCAGCTGGTACCCCTGTTTTTCATAGAACGGGCGCGCCTGGAAGCTAGCGGTATCGACCAGCGCGTGCTTGCAGCCTTTGCGTCGGGCTTCCTCTTCTGCCGTTTTGATGAGCTTGCTGCCCACGCCGGTTCCCCGCACGGTGTCGCTCACCCAGAGATAGTCGATATTCAGCCAGTCGCCTTTACGCACGCCGATTAACCCGCCCAGCATTGCGCCATTATCGTCACGCACGTAAACGCCAATATCGCCGCTAAAGTTAGTCAGATCGAGAAACTGTCCGTTAAAAGCCCTCAGACCCGTCAGTAACTCCTCTTTCTCCTGCATCGTGACATTATCAGTAATGCTCAGGTGCATATTTTTCTCCTTATTTTTTCTGCCGTTTCACTATCGCATACCCACACTCTGGAGAAAATTCATACTTTCGACTGGCGTCGCGACACTCAGTGTAACGATATATTTCATGGGAAGCCTGTGACTTCTCAAGGGGATTTTGATGAAAGCTGCGCACCTGGTCTGCCTGCTGGTTTGTCTGCTCTTCGCCGCGTTTGTCCATGCACAGGAAAAGGACGCCCCAGCGAAAGAGGCGCAAATAAAACAGCAGGTTCTGAAAGATATTAAGAAAGCCTGTACGCCGCAGAAAAAGCAGAGCGACAAGGCATGGCAGGAGATGATTTTGTCGTCCGAGGCCAACCAGCTGCTGATCAAAAATGCCGTTACCGCCGTGAAGCGCGACAACCTGGACGCCTACTGGGATGCAGTAAGTCAGGTGGATTGTATGGAGGATTATTGAGTTCTCGCCGGGCGGCGCTGCGCTCACCCGGCCTGGAAAACATTTTTAACGCTTCCGCACGTCCGGAATGATGAGATCCCCGCGCAGAACGTAGGACCCGAGCATCTGCGTTTTCTCCGTCAGCCAGCTCACGATGCGTGCCGCCATGGCATCCATGGAATATTCGATTGCCGGGATCACCGGAATCCCCGGCAGGTGCAGCGATCCGGCCAGGCTGAAGACCATGATGTCTTCCGGCACGGATTTATTAAACGCCTGCAGCTGCGGGATCACCCGCTGGGCTTCCTGCTCGTCCGCCACCAGCAGCGCGTTGAAATTCAGAGTGCTGGCGTTGTTGAGCAGCTCCTGCAGCGCAACGGACGAGGAGGTCGCGTCCATAAAGACGAGGTTGCGATTAAAGGGCAGGAAGTTTTTCTCCAGCGCGTGCTTGTAGCCGAGCAGCACCTGGTCGGCAAACCCGCTGCCGTGGGGGTGGATCAGGGCAATCTGGCGTCGCCCCTGGCTGGTGAGGTAGTTACAGGCGGTTTCGGCGGCAAAGGCGTGGTCAAACTGGATGCTGTTGGAATTATCCGCCTCCATGCAGTCCACCAGGATGACGTTTTCCATATCCACGTCCAGCGGGAAACGGGCGCCAATCACCAGGATGTCGTCACACAGGCCGCAGGAGAGTTCTTCGAGCGCGTTCATCACTTCCGCTTTGCTATGGGCGAAGCGCAGCAGCAGATGTTTTTGATGCTGGCTGAGCTGTTTTTCCAGCGCGTACAGATACCCGGTGGTCTGGTTAATGTTTTCCTGCGCGCAAATCACTCCAATGCAGCCCGTCGACTGGCTCAGCAGCGACTGGGCAATCACGTTGGGACGGTAGTTAAGCTCATCCACCGCCTTCAGCACGGCCTGACGGCTGGCTTCCTTAACGCCACGTGACCCACTCAACACTCGCGATACCGTGGCTTTAGACACCCCGGCCAGACGTGATACATCATTGATTGTCGACATCTCTTTCCCCTGGCAGGCTAACCTCGCGCCTGCAAATTCCATAACCGCTACGGCTCACATTATAGCCAGAACGGAGTATATCCGTTTCCGTTTTTCATGGAAACCGATTTTCCGTTTCCACTCAAAATGACGCAAATACTGCCAAATTATGTGACCCACATCCGGTTAATTAGCCTCATAAGCAAGGGATCTTGATGGTTGTCACACTTCTGTCTTTTATGAATGGAAACCGGTTTCCGTATCATGTCCAATCATCCTCGCAATAACTTTTTACATTTAGAGGATGGTTGTCGATGTTCAAGATTATGCTGTGCTGTTCTGCCGGGATGTCCACCAGCCTGTTGGTCAGCAAAATGGTCGATGTCGCGAAAGAACGTGGTGTGCCGGTGAAGATTGATGCGTACGGTGTTTCCGAATTTGATACGCAGTTTCCGCAATACCAGGTGGTACTTCTCGGACCGCAAGTGAAATACATGTTAAAGACACTCTCAGACAAGGCGGCTACGAAAGGCATTCCGGTGCAGCCCATCGACATGATGGACTACGGCATGCAGCGTGGCGATAAAGTACTGGACTATGCTCTGTCGCTCATCGAAGCGGCACACTAAAAGGTGTTCACATGAGTTCGTTATATCAATCCATGGTCGCGGTGATTGAGCAGTCAATTACCCCGCTGGCCGCAAAGCTGGGTCAGCAAAAGTATGTGATTGCCATCCGCGACGGCTTTACCGCCGCGCTGCCGTTCATGATCATCGGCTCGTTTATGCTGGTGTTCATCTTCCCGCCGTTCTCGGCGGATACCACCAACAGCTTCGCCCGCGGCTGGCTGGATTTTTCCGAGACCTATCGCGAACAGCTGATGCTGCCGTTTAACCTCAGCATGGGCGTGATGACTTTCTTCATCTCGGTGGGGATTGGAGCAAGCCTGGGGCGTCAGTTTAACCTCGACCCGGTGATGTCCGGCCTGCTGGCCTTTATGGCCTTCCTGCTGGTCGCCGCGCCGTATGCCGACGGCAAAATCTCGACCCAGTATCTCTCCGGCCAGGGCATTTTTACCGCGCTGATCACCGCAATCTACTCCACTCGCGTCTATGCGTGGCTGAAGCAGAACAACGTGACCATCCGCCTGCCGAAGGAAGTGCCAACCGGCGTGGCGCGCTCGTTCGAGATCCTGATCCCGGTGATGGTGGTGATCGGTACGCTGCACCCGCTGAACCTGTTCATTGAAGCGCAGACCGGAATGATTATCCCGCAGGCGATTATGCACCTGCTGGAGCCGCTGGTGTCCGCGTCTGACTCCCTGCCCGCGATTCTGCTCTCCGTGCTGCTGTGCCAGATCTTCTGGTTTGCCGGTATTCACGGCTCGCTGATTGTCACCGGCATCATGAACCCGTTCTGGATGGCGAACCTCTCGGCAAACCAGGCGGCGCTGGCCGCAGGCGCGGCGCTGCCGCACGTTTACCTGCAGGGCTTCTGGGATCACTACCTGCTGATTGGCGGCGTAGGCTCCACGCTGCCGCTGGCGTTCCTGCTGCTGCGCAGCCGCGCCACGCACCTGCGCACCATCGGCAAAATGGGCATTGTGCCGAGCTTCTTTAACATCAATGAGCCGATTTTGTTCGGCGCGCCGATCATCATGAACCCAATGCTGTTTATCCCGTTCGTGTTCGTTCCGCTGGTCAACGCCTGTCTGGCGTACGGCGCAACGAAGCTCGGCTGGCTGGCTCAGGTGGTGTCATTAACGCCGTGGACCACCCCGGCGCCGATTGGTGCCTCATGGGCGGCAAACTGGGCGCTCAGTCCGGTGATCATGTGCCTGGTCTGCATGGTGATGTCCGCGCTGATGTACCTGCCGTTCCTGCGCGCCTATGAGCGTACGCTGATGAAAAACGAAGAGCAGAAAGCCCAGGCAACCGTCGGTACCGCTGAAGCTGCAAGCAATTAAGTCAAAGAGGAATGGTCATGAAATACGCATTTCCCGATAACTTCTGGTGGGGCAGCGCAAGCTCCGCTCTCCAGACCGAAGGGGCAAGAGAAGGGGAAACCACGTGGGATTACTGGTTTGCCCGCGAGCCGAACCGTTTTCACAACGGCGTGGGGCCGCAGCACACCTCCACGTTTTATCAGCACTGGAAAACGGACATTCAGCTGTTAAAGCAGCTGAACCACAACAGCTTTCGTACCTCGATTAGCTGGGCGCGCCTGATCCCCGACGGTATCGGTGAAGTGAACCCGGAAGCGGTCGATTTTTACAATCAGGTCATTGATGAGCTGAATGAACAGGGCATCACGCCGTTTATGACCCTGTTCCACTTCGACATGCCGATGGCGATGCAGGAGATAGGCGGCTGGGAAAACCGCGACGTGGTGGAAGCTTACGCCCGCTATGCGCAGATCTGCTTCGAGCTGTTCGGCGATCGCGTGCTGCACTGGTTTACCTTCAACGAGCCGATTGTCCCGGTGGAAGGCGGCTATCTGTACGACTTCCACTACCCGAACGTGGTGGATTTTCGTCGGGCAGCCACCGTGGCGTATCACACCGTGCTGGCCCACGCGAAGGCGGTTCAGGCCTACCGCGCCGGGCATTACGCCGGGGAAATCGGCATCGTGCTGAACCTGACGCCGTCCTACCCGCGTTCGCAGAACCCGGCGGACGTGAAGGCGGCGCACATCGCGGACCTGATGTTCAACCGCAGCTTCCTCGACCCGGTGCTGCGCGGCGAATACCCGGCGGACCTGGTGGCACTGCTGAAGGCGTACGATCAGCTGCCTGCCTGCAGGCCGGAAGACAGCGCCCTGATTGCGGAAGGGAAAATCGACCTGCTCGGCGTGAACTACTATCAGCCGCGTCGCGTGAAGTGTCGCGACAGCGCGGTGAACCCGCAGGCGCCGTTTATGCCGGAGTGGTTCTTTGATAGCTACGAGATGCCGGGCCGCAAGATGAACCCGTACCGCGGCTGGGAAATCTACGAGCCGGGTATTTACGATATTCTGGTTAACCTGCGCGACAATTACGGCAACCCACGCTGCTTTATTTCGGAAAACGGCATGGGCGTCGAAAATGAGCAGCGCTTTATTGAAAATGGTCAGATTAACGATCAATACCGCATTGAATTTATTTCGGAGCATTTAACGTGGCTGCATAAAGGGATTAGCGAAGGGTGCAATTGTCTTGGCTACCATATGTGGACGTTTATTGATAACTGGTCGTGGTGCAATGCCTATAAAAATCGCTACGGATTTATTCAGCTCGATTTAGAGACGCAGCAGCGCACCATTAAGAAAAGCGGAGAGTGGTTTGCCGCCACCGCCTTAAATAATAGTTTTGAAAAAGAGTAATAATGATGATCGCATTAGAAGAAGCCGTAATGGAAATTATCGTCAATGCCGGGCAGTCCCGCAGCCTGTGCTTTGAAGCGCTGCACGCGGCGCGTCAGGGCAACTTTGACGAGGCCAAAAGCCTGCTGCGCGAAGCCGACGGCTACTCGCGCCAGGCGCACAAGATGCAGACCAAACTGATCGAGCAGGATGCAGGCGAAGGCCGCCAGCCGATGACGTTAATCATGGTGCACGCGCAGGATCATTTAATGAATTCTTTATTAGCGCGTGAATTGTCTGAAGAAATTATTCATTTATATCAGAGATAGTCTATGGCGAAATAAAGTTAATGTGATACCTCTTTACCCTAAATAGAGATCCACTTGTTCTGATGATAGCGACATACTCTGTCAAATCGGAGCGGGATGGTTATTGTCTGAATAAAATTAAACTATATTGAGATAACCATGAATACGATTAAAAAACTTCCATTAACCATGGCGGTTATCGCCGCGCTTTGCCCAATTTCCGTACTCGCACAAGAATTTACCCAGGAGCAAATCGACGCCATTGTGGCGAAAGCGGTAGATAAAGCTCTGGCCGAGCGTCAGGCCAAAATGGATGCGGCGGTTGCGAAAAAAGCAGACGTGGTGACCGAGCCGCAAAGCGCGGCGCAATCCCCGGATATGGCGATCCCGTTCGGGGTTAAATTTACCGGCTACGCCCGCTACGGCGCGCACTTCCAGGCCGCCGATCAGAAATACGTGGCGGTGGACGGCTCCTACAACGGCGCGTCCGCGATTGGTCGTCTGGGTAACGAAGGCAACGGCGGGGAATTCCAGCTCTCCAAGGCCTTCAAGGGTGACAACGGCGCCATCTGGGACATCAACGTGATGATCGACCACTGGGGCGACGAAGTTAACCTGAAAAAAGCCTACGCCGGGGTGACCAATATTATGGCCTCCAACCCGAACGCCTACTTCTGGGCCGGTCGTGACTTCCACCAGCGTCCGCAGCAGGGCATCAACGATTACTTCTGGATGAACCACGACGGCCAGGGCGCCGGGGTGAAGAACTTCGACATTGGCGGCGTGCAGTTTGACGTCGCTGCCGTGGCGGCGGTGGAATCCTGTAGCCCGGAAGTGATGGAAGATGAAGCCAACCCGTCTCGCATCACCTGTACCGGCGGTTCCGGCACGGGCGACAAGGGCAACTACGCCGCGACATCAAAAATCCACGGCATGAAGCTCGGCCCGATCGACATGGAGCTGTACGCCAACTACGGCTTTGATTCGAAAGCGGTTGAAAGCGACGAACGCCTGAACGCCTGGCAGGGCGGCGTAGTGCTGAGCCACACCAACGACAGCGGCGTGAACAAGGTAATTGCACGCTACTCCGATAACGCGGACAACAGCGTGTTCAACAAAACCGAGGACCTGACCACGGTCTACGCCAGCTTCGAAGGGCTGTATAAATTCACCCAGGCCACGCAGGTGGAGTACATCCTCGCCTTCCACGACTACGACAACAGCCGCGATAAGACCGACAACCGCAAGAACTACAACGCCATCGTGCGTCCGATGCACTGGTGGAACGACGTTCACTCCACCTGGCTGGAAGCGGGCTGGCAGCACGTTGATTACGACAACGGCGGCGACAACAAGGGCTGGAAGCTGACCCTGTCGCAGAACATGTCTATCGCCATGGGGCCGGAGTTCCGTCCGATGCTGCGCTTCTACGTGACCGGCGGCAAGGTAGACAACGAACGCACCGCGCGTGTGAACAACACCAAAGACGAAACGCTCGACGACTTCAACGTCGGCGCGATGTGGGAGGCGTGGTTCTAAGCAAGGTAAAAGCAAAACGGCAACGCGCGTTGCCGTTTTTAGTGTTTGCTCCCTCTCCCCGTGGGAGAGGGCCGGGGAGAGGGCATCAGGCCGCACACAACCATGTTATGCTGTTGACCGAATTAACGACAACATAACAGGGGAGAACATGGGTTCCACACGCAAAGGGATGCTGAACGTCCTGATCGCCGCCGTTTTATGGGGCAGCTCGGGGGTTTGCGCGCAGTACATCATGGAGAAAAGCCACATTTCTTCGCCTTACCTGACCATGGTTCGCCTGCTGTTTACCGGCGTGATCCTCCTGACGCTCTCCTTCGTTCACGGCGACAAGATTTTCTCGGTCATCAAGCATCGCAAAGACGTCCTCAGCCTGCTGTTTTTCTCGCTGGTCGGCGCGCTCACCGTGCAGCTCACCTTCCTGCTGACGATTGAAAAATCCAACGCCGCCACCGCTACCGTGCTGCAGTTCCTGTCGCCGACCATTATCGTGGCGTGGTTCGCCCTGGCGAGGAAAAAGCGTCCCGGCGTGTTTGTCCTGTCAGCGATTTTTACGTCGTTGATCGGCACCTTCCTGCTGGTGACCCACGGCGACCCGACCTCGCTCTCCATCTCCCCTGCGGCGCTGTTCTTCGGCATCGCCTCGGCGTTTGCCGCCGCGTTTTATACCACCTATCCGTCGACGCTGATCGCCCGCTACGGTACGCTGCCGATTGTCGGCTGGAGCATGTTGATTGCCGGGTTAATGCTGACGCCGTTCTATGCCGGGCGCGGCACCACCTTTGTGATTGACGGCGGCCTGCTGCTGGCGTTTTTCTACCTGGTGGTGATTGGCACGGCGCTGACGTTCAGCCTGTACCTGAAAGGCGCGCAGATGATTGGCGGGCCGAAGGCGAGCATTCTGAGCTGCGCCGAGCCGCTGAGCAGCGCGCTGCTGTCGGTGGCGTTGCTGGGCGTGGCGTTCACCCTGCCGGACTGGCTGGGGACGCTGCTGATTGTTTCGTCGGTGGTGCTGATTTCGATGGATTCGCGCAGAAGGGTTAAGGCATCGGCGTAGTTTGATTGCCCCCCTCACCCTAACCCTCTCCCCAAAGGGGAGAGGGGACGGCTCGGTGCGGTCTTTTCACCCTCGCCCCTTTGGGGAGAGGGCCGGGGTGAGGGGTGGGAAAATTTACTACTTCGCCTTAACCTTCCCCGCCACCAGCAGCGCGGTCAGCAGCATCAGCGTACCGGAAATCACCAGCGGTGACGTCAGCCCCAGGTGGTCAAGCGCCACGCCGCCAATGGCCGCGCCGCAGGTGTTCGCCAGCTGGATCACCGCCACCTGAATCGACCCGGCTTTTTCCGCCTGATCGGCAAGCGTTCGGGTGATCCACGTCGACCAGCCCACCGGCACCAGCGCAAAGGCAAAGCCCCAGATAATCGCAATCGCCGAGGCAACCCACTTGTCGCTGCCCCACAGCACCAGCACCGCGGCACTCACCGCCAGCACCAGCGGCGCGCCCGCCAGCGCCACCTTCAGGGAGCGCTTCAGAAACTGGGACGACAGCGACGTGCCGACAAAGCTGGCGATACCGAAGCTCAGCAGCACCAGCGTCAGGCCGTCGACGTCAAAGCCCGCCATGGTCATATACACCGGGCGGATATAGGTGAAGAAGGCAAACTGCCCGGCGAAAGCCATGAAGATCGCGGTCATTCCCGCCAGCACGCCCGGGCGCTTCAGCAGCGCGAACATGTTCTGCTTATGATGCGCCGCTTCGCCCGGCAGGGACGGCAGCGCCTTCCACACCCAGATAATGCAGAGCACGCCCATCACCGCCGCCGCGTTAAACACGTTACGCCAGCCGATAATCCCGCCGAGGAAGCTGCCGAGCGGCGCGGCAATCACCAGCGCGATAGAGACCGCACCGAAGATAACGGACAGCGCTTTTGGCACCGTGCGCGCGGGCACCAGGCGCATGGTGAGCGAGGCCGACATCGCCCAAAATCCGCCGAGCCCAAGACCCAGACAGGCGCGCCCCAGCAGCAGCAGGGTGAAGCTTTCCGCGAAGGAGACCAGCAGGCAGGAGAGCGTCAGCAGCACGCTGAACAGAATGACCACTTTACGGCGGTCAATCGAGCCAATCACCTGAGTGATGAACAGGCTCGCAAACATCGCCACAAAGGCGGTGACGGTAACGGATTGCCCCGCCACGCCTTCGGAAATGCCCAGATCCTGAGCCATCGGCGTCAGCAGGCTCACCGGCAGAAACTCAACGGTAATCAGGCAGGCGACGCAGAACGCCACGGAAAAAACCGCCGACCAGTTGGGGCGCGAAACCTCTTTGGTCTGCGGTCTGGTCGTGGGCTGGATATGTTCTGTCATGGCGTCACCTGAAGATAAAAACGTGCGGAAAAGTCGCGCAGTTTATCATCAAAAGTGTGACGAATTTAACGTTTGGACAACTTTTGTCGTTTTAAATGATTCGGAAGGCAGATCGGCGGTGACTGATACCTTTTCAGCATAACGAAAATGAAAATTCAGTATCCACAATTGAGGTGAAACAATCATAGCGTCTGAAAAGGAGAAACTATGAAAACACGTACTTTATCTCAAAATCTTACCGTCAGTGCCATCGGCTACGGTGCCATGGGTCTGAGTGAATTTTATGGCCAGACTGATGACAAAGGCTCACTGCAGGTATTGCATAACCTCATCGATCTGAACGTGACGTTTATTGATACCGCGAATTTATATGGCCGTGGCCATAATGAAAGGCTAATCGGTCACTTTCTTGCCGGGCTGGATAAAAACACTCGCGACCAGTTCAAAATCGCCACGAAGTGCGGCATCGATCGCTCTCCTGACGATTCCTACGCCCGCACCATCAACAATACGCCGGACTATATCATCCGCTGCTGTAACGAATCCCTTAAGCGGCTTGGCGTGGAGCGAATCGACCTCTTTTATCTTCACAGAGTGAGTAACGCAACCCCGATCGAAGAGAGTATGGATTGTCTGCGCACCCTTGTTAAAGAGGGCAAGATCAACCACATCGGCCTTTGCGAAGTGTCGGCTTCAACGCTGCAACGGGCTCATGCGGTGCATCCGGTCACCGCGTTGCAAACAGAATATTCTCTGTGGACACGAGACATCGAGGAAAGCATTTTGCCGGTCGTGAAAGCGCTAGGTATTGGTCTGGTGCCCTACTCACCTCTTGGCAGAGGCTTCCTGACGGGAAAATACCTGAACAACAACGATTTTGCAGAAGGTGATTTCCGCAAGAATAACGAACGATTTGTTCAGTCCAGCCTCGATCACAATCGCCAGTTGCTCGATATTATCACCCCGCTGGCGACAAAATACGGCTGTACTGCAGGTCAGATTGCGCTTGCCTGGCTGTTAGCACAATACGATCGGCTGGTTCCCATTCCGGGTACTAAGCACGTCAGCTATCTGGCCGAGAACGCGCGCGCTGCCGATATTGTGCTTGAGAAGAGCGATATCGAATCGTTGAACAACCTTCATCGCCGGGTAGCGATTAAAGGCGATCGTTATTCTGCCGAAGGTATGAAGGGCGTGAATGCCTGATACAGCATCTTGAAAATAAAAAAACCGGGTTTCCCCGGTTTTTTTATATCCACAGATACGCCGTTAGCGATAAACGCTCAACGCGACGCCTTCCCCGCCGCCAACGCACAGTGCGGCAACGCCACGCCTGGCTTCATTACGGATCAGGGAATGAACCAGCGTCACCAAAATTCGGCAGCCGGATGCACCTATCGCATGCCCAAGCGCGATTGCCCCGCCGTATGGATTGATACGATCCGGGGAAATCCCGGCCTGCTGAATCACGGCCAGCGCCTGGGCGGCAAACGCTTCGTTGGATTCAAGATGATCGACATCCTCAGGCTTCCATCCCGAGCGGGAAAGACAGTCGGCAATGGCCTGAATCGGGGCTGCACCCATTAATGCCGGCTGGATACCGGAATTGGAAAATACGCCCAGCGATGCCAGAACCGGCAAGCCACGCGCTTCGGCAGTCTCACGCGTACAAAGCAGGACCGCAGCGGCGCCGTCATTCAACGATGAAGCATTTCCCGCCGTCACCGTACCCTCTTTTCGGAAGACAGGCTTCAGTTTCGTCAATTTTTCGATACTGGTTGCGCGGGGTCCTTCATCCCTCTCCACGCTTATCGTTTCACCTTTTCGCGTCTGCCACTCAACCGGAACAATTTCACGCTCAAAAATGCCACGCGCCTGCGCTTCAAGCGCATTGTGGTGCGAGACGAGGGCATATTCATCCTGCATTTCGCGGCTGATACCAAACTCCGTCGCAACATTCTCTGCGGTGATACCCATGTGATAATCGTTGAAGGCATCCCAGAGCCCGTCAGAAACCAGGCTATCTTTAAGAGTAATATCACCCAGCCGCGTTCCGCTACGCGACGTCGTGGCGATATGCGGCGCGTTGGACATACTCTCCTGACCGCCGGCGATAACAAACTCAGCCTCACCCGTCTGTAGCGCCTGCATGCCAAGATGGACCGCCTTAAGCCCGGATCCGCACACTTTGTTTACCGTCAGACATTGAGTTTCTACGGGCAATCCAGCATTCAGTGCCGACTGTCGGGCCGGGTTCTGGCCGCACCCCGCAGTAAGAACCTGTCCCATAATGACCTGAGAGATATCACTGGCTTCTACGCCAGATTCTTTAAGGAGCGCCTGAATGACGCGGCTTCCCAGGTCAGAGGCTGAATGCTCCGCAAGCGCGCCCTGAAATGCGCCCGTCGCCGTGCGGCGGGCTGCAATGATAACAATCTCGCTCATGCGTCACTTCCCTTCAGTCCTGGCAAAGTATGGCCCGTCGCGGCCATTGCCGCGCGGTATGCAGTAAGACCATTCATGCAGGCAGGAACGCCGGCATATACCGCCATCTGTATTACAATTTCAAGCAGCTCTTCCGGCGTCACGCCGGTATTTAGCGCGCCTCGCATATGCAGTTCCAGCTGCGGCATGGCATTACCCAGCGTCACAAGCGAGGCGACGGTCAACATTTCGCGCGTTTTGAGATCCAGTCCCGGACGACCCACCACATCCCCGAACGCATAGTCAGTAATCAGGGCGGGCAACCCCGGGTCCAGCTCGCTCAGGCGGCGGGTGACTTTATCCGCGAGCCCCTCTTCAAGACGGTCCATAATCTCTCTGCCATAGCGCGTGCGGTCATTAATTTGACTCATAAGATTTCTCCATACGGGATTGTTTTGCGGTCAACGTTGACGGAATAACCGCGACAAGCAGAACGGACAGACCGATGGCCGTACCGGCGACGATATACAGGAGCGGCATTGAAAATGATGAAACCATCCAGGCACCGACTGACGCACCGATACCAATGGCGGTATTGAAAAACGAAACGTAGATTGCCGAGGCCGGGAAAGCTTTATCTTCTGCCATACGTAAAACCCACGTCTGGAAGCCGACAAATATTCCTGATACGGCGACACCCCAGACAACCATACTGGTAAATATCAACGCAGCAGAGAGCGAAGAACCAGACAGGCCCAGGAACAGCAGAACTGCACAGATCAGCAGTACAGACAAAGAGACCGTCAGCTTAAGATACTTATCAATCAACACGCCGGTCAGGAAATTACCTGCCAGACCCGCGATGCCGTAAACAAAAAGCACAGCAGGAATAATGGTGGTGGACAGTAAACTCTGCGTGTGTAGCCAGGGTTCAATGTACGTAAAGGCGGCAAAGTGAGCCGTCACAGCCAGCAAGGTTGCTGAGTAAATTTTCCATAATGTTGACGATTTCAGCACGCCTTTAAGCGCATCCAGCCCGAGCGCGCTTTTGCTGGTAATCTTGGGAACGAGAACGCTAATACCCACAAAGGCAATTACGCTCAGCGCGGCCATTAGCCAAAATGCCTGCCGCCAGCCGAAGTGAATACCAATATAGTTGGAAACCGGTACGCCAAAAACGCTTGCTGCGGAAACACCACCAAATACGATTGACGTCGCCGCCCCTATATATCTGGCAGGGACCATAGCCACCGCCGTTGCGCCGATCATCGCCCAGAATGCGCCGTGAGCAAGCGCACCCAGTACGCGAGCGCTAAGCAGCATGCTATAGACGTTTACCGTCGCAGCCATGACGTTAGAGACCAGAAGCACCACGGTGAGCACAAGTAAAAGCCGCTTCTTGGCCACATTCCCTAAAAAGACGGAGGCAAACAGCGCACTCAACGCCCCCACCCAGGCATAAAGCGACACGGTCATGCCCACCGCAGATTCCGAAGACTGTAGCCCCTCTGCGATTGGCGTTAATAATCCGACTGGCGCCAGTTCGGTGGTGACAATAGTAAAGGTTGAAATAGCCAGAATGAATAAAGCAAGCCATGACCTTAACGTCATATTTTGCGGAGAGAGTTCTGAAGTCATACTACTTACCTCAATAAGGGTTTAAATAATGTGCCAATTTTTTTCAGTTGCATATCTGGTAAGCGCGGAATGCTCTCCCACACAGACGGGATGGCCAGTGGCTTCAAGCATTGGAATATCTGAAAGATCGTCGCCGTAGGCATAACAATCCGCCGGGTTAATCTCTTTATCATCGCAAAAGGCTATAAGCGCGTCTTTTTTACCTGTTCCAATTGTTTGAGGCAGGCCGATTTCACCCGTCAACTCACCTTCGTCATTTATTATCACCGGCGCACAGAGTATATCCGTTACCCCAAGATATTTTGCAATGGGTGAAAGAATCGGAAGCATAGAGCCCGATATAAATACGGTATACGTGTTCTGGTTCTGATGTTTTTTAAGGGCTGAAACAGCACTCTCAATAAAAAACTCGCTTTCCAGCTTACACCTGAACCACTTCTCACCCATTTCTTCCAGATAACGACAGGACACACCTTTAAATTGACGATAATAATCTCTGTTCAGAGTTTCCCTTGGCACACCGTTTTTCACATCGGTGCGAAAACGAGACATATAGCGTTGAAGACGATCGTTTTGATTATTTTCCCTGCACCAGAAATCATAGAAATCAAACATGCTTTTAATATTTATAAGCGTTTCATCAACATCAAAAAAAGCGGCATGTTTACGCAAGCTTTATTCCTCGTAGTTTTTTCTTCGACTCTTAACCGGAAAATCTTTATCCGTACCAGACACGCCTGCATCCGCCCAGCGGGAAGGCGCAATTTCAGAAACCACCACGGAAATTTTATCCAGCGGCGCACCCGTGTTTTTGTGAACGGCAAATGTAATATCTTCCTGGAGTCTGATGATTTGATTTTCATCTTTCGCAGGCCAGGTCATAACATGAACAAATGGCATACTTTTCTCACTCTATAGTTGTAAATTCATCGAAGGAACGGCCTTTGAGTTTTAAATGGGCATGGATATCGCCTCCAAGACCGTAAAAGCCAATTGCACCGCCGTAGCTCTGACGCGAGCTCATATAAAGTACGACTACGTTAATAATTCTGTTTCCTTTCCTCGCCGGAGCCGGGAAAGGATCGGTTAACTCTGCCCAATATTCGGCATTACCTTCGCTATCGGTTACAAATACGTTGGGTATTCCCAGCGGACCTGGCCTGCTCGGCTCCTCCGAGGCTAGATCGTTTTCCCTGAGGCTCATCACGGTGTAAACGCTATCGGGAACAAGGCTCCGGAACGAAAACGTGAACCGGGCTCGTTTCTTATCTTCGGACAATGTGACCTCAAAGGTTCCCTCTGCCTCGAGCCAGGCAGCGAGGGTCACTGGCTCGATCTCTCGCTTTCCATCGCTGCTGCGATAATCCGCGATATAGCCTTCATGAAGTGGCAGGCCAGGCCTTATTTCATTATTGGCCTGCGGCCGCTGCTCTGGTGCGAAAATCATCCGATAGTTGTTCATCGGAATGGGTAAAGGAAGAGTATGAAGAATGATGTCCTTCAACGCGTCCTGAGGCATCTTTTCCAGATCGCACAGAATGTTATAGGGTGCGACTTCCCCAAATGCCGGAAGCGGGCTGTCCGGAGAGACAATGACGCTTCGCCACTGCAGTCCGTTATCCCCTGGCACCATGCCAACCACGACAAAATTACCCTTCCCGTCCATGACCTCCGCAGGGGGGTAAAGAGGCCCCTGCGTGGTCGCAGCCAGACGGTATTTCTGGCTACGTAATTCAGGCATGCGTTACCCCCTGAGTCACCCCTTGCTGCTCAACAATGGTCGCCTGCATGGCAACCTCAGCCAGAGATTTCTCTTTCTCTGCAATCAGGGCGGAAGGATAGACGGTGAACGAGACATCCATTGTCGCGCAAAGCGTTTGGTGCTGGGTGACGCGAACCTGAGCCTTGAAACGCCCCCGGCGGTCGTTAATATCTTTTTCAAGAAATTCAAAGTGGACCAGCGCTGGTAAAGGGAACAGGAAACTGGCGAAATTGATTGCCATGCTATTAATGACGTAATAGCGTCCACTTTCCTGCTGGTAAATAAATTCTTCGGTGACGCCGATAAAGGCCTGTCGGCTGGCTTCAACCAGCAGCATTCCCTGAATATGCTGCCCCGTCTGATGATCCGCCATCAATTCGCAACGCTCATCGATTAACAGCGGCATCGCATAAAGATCGTGGTTATGCTCAGCTTGTTCCGCAGGTCCTATAAGTACATTCTGTTCCAGTCTTTTATGGCAATAAGCATTTTTTTTGTCGCTAACCAGTTTTTCCAGAGAGCACATTTTCAACTTATTGCCATGAATCGCATTTCTTGCCTGGTTTGAAATTACCTTTCCGGCAAAATCCTTGCGCACGCCTTGCCCGACAATAATTTCGTGTTCTTTATCAATGATATTCGCAGGGATTTGAGTCAATAATTCTAGCTGAGATATAGTCAGTACATCTTTACCATTGGCAAATTCATTAAATTTATCGCCAACAACTACCAACTTTTTACAGTTCATTCATTGTCCCTCAACAACAGCAAGCACGATAGATACGTGTATAAAGGCCGTCATTACCGCCAGTAATAAAGTTATCGCCGGCCTGCTGAATGATTTCCTGATAACGCGCATTGGTAAATGCTTCTTTATATTCTGCTTTATCACCGTTAAATGAGGAGATAAACATTACACCCGGAACGCCGCTGATCAGTGAATGAAACGCTTCGAAACTTTCAATCTTATCTTTGTTATCTCTTACAACATTGAAAATGGTTTCATCGCGCCACTGACGGTACTGCTGATAGTTATGCGCAGGCACTTCGACGTGTCGGAGTTGGATATAATTTGATTCTGGCAAGCTATTTTTATTATCAATTGGGGATTCAACAAACTTAAGCAGCTCGCGACGGATATCGGCAGAAAGAACCTCAGAGAAACGATGGAACATGGATTCCATTTCACTCTCAACCCATGCAATTTCTTTAATATCGTTGAATGCGCGTAATTCCAGCAATTCATTTACGCCGTTTTCTTCACAGGTATAGTAGCGAACGTTTTCATTGCTTTTTAGGGAAGTAAATTCTTTTTCAGAAAAAGTATTTTTTAATGGGAAGCGTGATACCAGTACATATTTAGACGACATAATTACTCCGAGCATTGATTAAGTGAGGATTCGGATAGAAATTTATCAATACAGGAAACTATTGGAATTGTTAAATTTGTAATATATTTTTTGTATTACTGTTAAAACGGGTTTTGCTGCCAGCATTTAGCGTGTAATATCGAAATGGAAAAAAGACGAAATACCTTTTCGCATTCAGGACCCACGTATGGCTACAGCAGAACATTTAATCAGCAATAACCTGCCCAGTATCAAACAATTACAATGCTTTCTCGCTGTTGCACATGAACTGAACTTTCGTAAGGCTGCCGAACGTCTGCGCATGACTCAACCGCCTCTGACGCGTCAGATAAAATGCCTTGAAGCGGTGTTGAAACGTCAGTTGTTCAGTCGCAGCACGCATGACGTTAGCCTCACTGAAGCAGGCCGAGCGCTGGTCGTTCAGGCAGAAAAAATACTCAAAGACATCAGCAGCTTAAAAGAAGATCCTCACTCTTCAGAAACGAGTCTGCGCATCGGTCTCACGCGCACGCTTAATTTTGAATATATTGAACCAGTAAATACGCAGCTTCAAAAAATGAACGCCGGAGATGACGTTGAAACGCCCGACCTGACGTCAGCACAGCTGCTGCAAAGCTTGTCTAAAAATATGCTGGATCTGGTGCTGACCGGGGAAAAAGGAACGGGTCATGAAGACATTGTTCAATACCGCTGGGTCTGCCAGGAACCGTTGCTCATCGCAATGCCTTCTTTACATCCTGCCAGTCTGAAAGAGAAAGTCTCGCTGGGAGACATTAGCGATCTTCCACTTTTTTGGTTTTCGAGAAGCGCTAATCCGTCATTCTATGACAAATGCGAAAGCTACTTTGACACGCTGAAAACGCCGCTGAAGCGTATTAAAGAGCCGGATGATTCCCTCGTGATGCTAAGCCGTATCGCAAGAGGGAAAGGGTTTGCGCTGCTGCCTCAGTCAAAATGCACCTTTAATCAGGAGGGGCTATGCTACCGCGAGCTAACGGACGATGAGGCAAAGAGATTAAATATTGATATCTATGCCGCAACTCGCCTCAATGAAAACAGAGAGGAGATCCTGAACGCTCAGAATATCTTGTGCGGCAAAAAGGCTTAATGCAGATAAAACACACCTTCTTCCGGAAGAAATAGCTGGTTATAGCGCAGCTGGAAGACGTTCAGCTCCTGCGGATCGGGCTCCATTTCGCGCATAAAGCCAAGTGCCAGACGAATTTGCGCATCGGTAATGGGTGCGGCAAGGCGAGCTTTACGCAGCATGCGGTACCAGGTATGCAGATTCTCTTCGCTACCGTCGACAATACAAACCTGCCAGATGAGCAGCACCTGCGCGGCGTTTTGCAGATGCGCCTCGTCAGGCCGCTCAAGGTAGCGGATAAACTCATTGCCCGGCGTTTTACCGAACTGGTCAATCATCGATTCTACCGGCATCGGGGTGATGCCCAGCCGTTCGCTTAAACGTTTGATGGCGCGGCGGGAATCTGAGGTCAGGACGCGAAATCCCACCACAAACACCACGGCAAGCGTTGCCAGCATTATCCAGACCATGCGTTCTCCTTAGACTAGCCGCTCATCATAGCGGGAAACGCACCGTGTCGACAGCGGGTACGGCCAGAATAGTGAACCGAAAAAAGCTAGATAAATGCGATGAAAGCAATCCCGCGCAGGGGTGGCTGCGCGGGCTGTTGCTGGAGACCAGTCAGCGCGCCTGAAGCCCCTTCAGCAGCGCCTCGTGGAAGCGTACGGGGTCCTGCATCTGCGGCGCGTGGCCCATGTCGTTAAATTCCACCAGCGTCGCGTGCGGAATGCGTTTCGCCGTCTCTTTACCCAGCACCGCATAGTTGCCGAGCGTCTTGCGGATCTCCGGCGGGGCGAGATCTTTCCCGATGGCGGTGTTGTCCTTCGTGCCGATCATCAATAATACCGGCATCTTCAGATCGCTAAATTCGTAGATCACCGGCTGGGTGTAGATCATGTCGTAGAGCAGCGCCGAGTTCCAGGCCACGCGTTCTTTACCCGGCCCGTTGTTCAGCCCGGCAAGCATGGTCACCCAGCGCTCGTATTCCGGCTTCCACTCCCCGGCGTAGTAGGTGTTTTTCTCGTACTGGCGAATGCCGTCGGCGCTGACCTTCAGCTCGCGCTGGTACCACTGGTCGACCGTAATATGCGGCACGCCGCGCGCTTTCCAGTCCTCCAGGCCTATCGGATTGACCATCACCAGCTGTTCCACCTGCTGCGGCCACATCAGCGCGTAGCGGGTCGCCAGCATGCCGCCGGTCGAGTGGCCAATGACCGTCACGCGATCGACGCCGAGCGATTTCAGCAGCGCGTGGGTGTTATCCGCCAGCTGCTGGAAGGTGTACTGATAACGTTCCGGCTTGGTGGATTTACAGAAGCCGATCTGGTCGGGGGCAATCACCCGATACCCGCTGGCTGAAAGCGCGCGGATCGTACCGTCCCATGTACCGGCGCAGAAGTTTTTGCCGTGCATCAGCACCACGGAGCGGCCGTTGGGGTTTTCCGGCTTAACGTCCAGATAGGCCATATCCAGAGGCTGGTTTTGCGAGGTAAAGATAAAGTGTTTTACCGGCCAGCCGTAGTCAAAACCTTCCAGCTTCTCGCCGTAGGTGGGGGCATCCGCAGCCATTGCGGGGGAGGCCAGCGCCATCAGCAGCGCCAGGCAGGACAATCGTCGGGTCAACATGCAGGTTCTCCGTTCTAAGGCTGCACGAAAGGCGGCAGCAAAAAAACTGTAGAGCATGGAGAGGGGCGGGTGTGTAAAGCGGGGTAAAGGCGTAACGTACAAAACAAAAAAGCCCGGCATCACACCGGGCAAAGAAGTTACCTGCACACTCAGGCCGCTTTTAATTTCTGCTTCTGCGCACGATTCTCACGGCGGATCTTACGTTCTTCCAGCACCGCCACCATCGCCATCAGGACGATACAGCCGATCGCCGCGGCATCCAGCGCTGCGAAGGTGCCCGCCCAGCCGGTGAGGCCGAAAATCGGCGTGCCGTCGGCGATCATCCCCAGACCCAGCTTGGCGAAGCTGTCGCCGATCAGGTAGGCGAAGGTACCTTTAATCCCATCGGCGGCGCCGATCGCTTTTTTCGGCACGAAGCCAACCGCCGCCACGCCGATCAGCAGCTGCGGACCAAACACCAGGAAGCCGAGCGCGAACAGGGATGCCAGGTAAACGTACTGGTTGCTGGCGTGCTGGTATATGCCGAGCGTGGCGATAATCAGCGCCAGCGCGACGCAGGCCACCAGCGCGCGACGACCGTTGGCGAGATCGGAGAGCCAGCCCCACAGCAGCGTGCCGACCAGCGCGCCCACTTCGAACAGGGTGAAGCCCTGAATCGCCACTTCTTTCGAGAGCTTCAGCTCCTGGAAGGCATACACCGTTGACCACTGGTCGATGCCGATGCGCACCACGTACAGGAAGATGTTTGAGAAGCACAGCAGCCAGATCACTTTGTTTTTCAGCACGTACTCAACAAAGATCTGCCATTTGGACATCTCGTTCTCTTCGGTCTCTTTGTCCTCTTCGCTGATCTCCTCGCCGAACAGCTCTTCGGCTTTACCGAGGCCGTAGGACTCCGGGGAGTCGCTGCCGAAGCGCAGGCCGATAAAGCCGACGATCAGGGCGATAATCGACGGGAAGATAAACATGCCGATCACGTGGCCGTCGAACAGGTAGTTCGCGCCAAACAGCGCCACGCCTGCCGCACCCGCCCCACCGAGGTTGTGGGAAATGTTCCACATGCCGAGGTACGAACCACGCTTGCGGCGCGGGGTCCATTTGGTGATGGTGGAGTAGCTGCACGACCCGCCGGTACTCTGGAAGAAACCGCTCAGGGCGTAGAAGGCAATCATCAGGAACAGGCTGACGGAGCCCGCGCCCATGCTGGCGCTGAAGCCGAGCATACAGATGGCGGAGAGGATCAGCATAAACGGCAGGAACTGCTTGGTGTTTTTGCCGTCCGCGTAGTAGGACACAACGGTTTTCCCCACGCCGTAGGTGATGGAAAAGCCCAGGCCAATCATCCCCAGCTGCGTCATGCTCAGCCCGTAGGTTGAGATCATGTCGTTCTGCGCGATGTTAAAGTTTTTGCGGATCAGGTACATGGTCAGGTAGCCGATGAAGACCACCAGATAGGACTGCATGAACGGTTTGAACCACATCTTGCGCCGCACGTCGAGCGGCAGATCCAGAGTCGGCTTGCGCACCTGGTTTAAGAAGGCCAGCATGGTTGGTTTACTCCTGAGCTGATTTTTGCAGCATTGTAAAAATCAGCCGGGAGAGATGCCTGAGACAGCGTCCAGGTAAAACCGGGAAAATTTCCTAGTTTTGCGCCACTCGGCAACAAAAGGTGAGGCGCGTCACGCTTCCCGCGGCGCCTGGGCATGCAAAAACGGCAGCAGCAGCAGGGCCGAGATGCCCGCCGCGATGGCGATCACCGCGAAGAAACCGCTCCAGTGCCAGACGTCGATCACCCGCGCCAGCGGCCAGCCGGAGAGCGATGCGCCGAGATAGGCAAACAGCCCGACAAAGCCCGTCGCCGCGCCTGCCGCCTCTTTGTGGGAACACTCCGCCGCCGCCATGCCGATCAGCATCTGCGGGCCAAACACGAAAAAGCCGATGGTGAAGAAGCACGCCGCCTGCATCACGTAGCTGGCGAACGGCATCAGCCACAGCGAGCCGACGGAGAGCAAAATCCCGGCGGCGAAAATCAGGTTCATCGGACCGCGGTTGCCGTTAAACAGCTTATCCGAGCCCCAGCCCGCCACCAGCGCGCCGATAAACCCGCCCAGCTCGAACATGGTCACCGCGGAGTTAGCGGTCACCAGGTCCACGCCGAGCGTCTCGGACATGTACAGGTTGCCCCAGTCGTTGATCGCCGCGCGCACCACGTAGACCAGCACGTAGCAGAGCGACAGCAGCCAGATGTAAGGGTTTTTCAGCACGTATCGGGTGAGGATCTCCCTGCGGGTCAGCCCCGCGCCCTCCTGCTGCTGGGCAATTTCCATCTCGTCGTGCCGCCAGTCGCCCACCGCAGGCAGGCCGACGGTTTGCGGCCTGTCCCGCAGGCGCCAGCAGAGGAACAGCCCGGCGACAATCGCCAGGCCACCGGCAATCATCATCCCCGCGCGCCAGCCGTAGTGCAGCGCTGCGGCCCCCACCACCATCGGGATCAGCGCCCCGCCGACGTTATGCGCGGTGTTCCAGATTGCCCACCAGCCGCCGCGCTCGTTGCGCGAGTACCAGGCAGTGAGCAGGCGGGCGCAGACCGGCGCGCCCCAGCCCTGGAAAAAGGCGTTCAGCGCCCACAGCAGGGCGAAGGCCCACAGCGACGTGGAGAAGCCGAACAGGATGTTCACCACGCCGGTGGCGATCAGCCCAACGCCCATAAAGTAGCGCGCGTTGGAGCGATCGCTGGCGATGCCCGAGAAGAACTTCGACAGGCCGTAGGTGATGTAAAACAGCGTTGCCAGCAGGCCGATATCGGTGCGCGTCATCACGCCGCTGGCGAGGATTTCCGGCGCGGCGGCGTTGAAGCTTTTGCGGGTGAAGTAGAACAGCGCGTAACCGAGCCAGATGGTGATCAGGATATGGCGACGCCAGTAGCGGTAGCGGGCGTCGATTTCCGCTTTGTCGCGCAACGGAGCCGCGCTGGTTGGGGTTTTAAACATGAGACGTCCTTAACGGCAAACTAACGCTGACGCGCGTCCCGTGAGTGCAGGAGAGGGTCAGCGTGCCGCCCAGCGCCTTCACGCGCTCGCGCATGCCCGCCAGGCCAAAACCCTGCTGGCCGGAGCCCGGCGGCAGGCCGCAGCCGTCGTCTTCAATCACCAGCATCAGGCGCTCGTCCTGCTGCCAGCCCTGGATCGTGACCGCGCTGGCGCTGGCGTGTTTGACGATGTTGTTCAGCCCCTCCTGACAGACGCGGAACAGCGTCACGCGCTGGCCTTCGCTGAGCGAAGATTCGTTAATGCGCCAGTCGAGATGGCTGACAATGCCGCGGCTCTCCAGCTCCATCTCGCGCATCAGGGAACGCACCGCCTGCTCGAGCGAGAGATCGTCGAGCTGGCGAGGGCGTAGCCGTCCTAACAGGCGGCGAACGGAATCATAGACGCCCAGCGAAAGCTGTTCGATATGCGCCCCGCCCTGCTTCACCACCGCGTTTTCCGCCGCAAGGCGCTGGACAATGCCCGCCTGGGTGCGGATAGCGGTGATGGTCTGGCCGATATCGTCGTGCAGCTCGCGGGCCACCTCCTGCCGCACGCTCTCTTCCGTCTCCAGCAGACGCTCCGCCAGACGGCGGTTGCGGGCCAGTTCGGTTTGCAGGGACTGGTTCAGCTCGCGCAGGCGCTGAATGCCCGCGCCGAGCAGCAGCCCGGTCAGGCTCTGGGCCAGCAGGGAGAGCAGTAAATCAACAGGATGATCGTGCCAGGTCTGGCTGGCAATCAGCGCGATGGCGTTCATCAGCGTGGCGATCAGCGCCCCCTGCCAGCCGTAGTGCCAGGCCAGGGCGATAATCGGCAGCGCCAGGCAAAACGGCGTGAAGCGTGAAAGCTCGGCGGGCAGGCCAAGCTGCAGCCACAGGCTCACCACAAACAGCAGCAGATACCAGATGAGGTGCCGGGCGCGCCAGTTCACCGGTTGGGAAACCAGTGCGGGGCCGAGCGGCTGCCAGACGGTGCTGGTGAGGTAGTGCCAGATCACGAGGCAGGTCGGCGCCAGCGTCAGACCGCCGGTAAGGGTCAGAAGCAGGGCGTTAAGCATCTCCTTCTCGCCGATCCACGGCAGGGATTGTAACAACGCGGCGGCAATCAGCGCCGCCCCCTGACGCAGCAGCGTGCGCCAGTCGCGCTGGTGGCGGTAGCGGGAAATGAGCGCAACCGGGAGAAGCGTGAGCAGGCTTCCGGTCATCAATAATGGCAGGTGCGCGAGGGCGACTTCCTGCGCCAGCCAGACCAGCATGAGCCATTCTGCGCCGAGCAAAACCAGCCAGTAGCCGCGCGGGCACTGGAGCATTAGCCCCAGACGCAGGCCGAAGGGAAACAGCAGCACCGCCAGTTCAGGGCGCTCGACAAGATGCAGGCTGATGCTCCACAGGCAAAACCACGCGGCGGAGAAGATAAAAAAGCTGGCGACAACGGCGATCAGCCGTGAAAAAGCGGAACTCATTGCCAGCTGTCGAACATACGGCGCGCCAGCTCGACGTCGTTGCTGACGTTGAGTTTTTCCATCAGGTTGGCGCGGTGGACGTGCACGGTTTTCGGGGACAGTTCCAGCTCGGCGGCAATCTCTTTCACCGACATGCCCTGCGCAAGCTTCTCGGCCACCTGACGCTCGCGTCTGGTGAGCGGATCCTGCCTTCCGGCCGCCAGCTTGATGGCGATATCCGGCGTCAGGTAGCAGCCGCCGGTGGAGACGGTGCGCACGGCGGCGATCAGTTCGTCCGGGCTACAGCGTTTGGAGAGGAAGCCGCGCGCGCCCGCGTTGAGCGCCTGCTCGACCAGCGCTGGGCTGTCGTGAACCGACAGCATAATCGTCGCCATGCCCTTCGGCAGCTGGCTCAACAGCTCCAGCCCGGAGAGATCCGGCATCGAAATATCGCAGATACAGACCTGCACCCCGCGCCCCGGCAGGCCCGCCAGCGCCTCGCGACCGGAGCCAAACTCGGCCACGACCTGAAAATCCGGTTCGAGGTTAAGAAGCTGGGCAAAGCCGGAGCGGACGATAAGATGGTCGTCGATGAGAGCGATGGTGGTCATGTGTGTTCCTGCGGTCTGAAAAAGCCGGATGGCGCTACGCTTATCCGGCCTACAAGAGCGAAAGACGCTTACCTTAAGCGATTTACTCGAAAAACACCGCAATTTTGTTAAACATGGTGGGATCGGACTGGTTGCGCGCCACTTTGGTGACGTCTTCCAGCTTATCGATCTGCGCCATCATCTGCTCCAGACGCTGATCGTCGTTGACCAGCAGCCAGATGCGGCTGTGCTCGCTGCCCTGAATCGGCAGGCAGAGAATGCCTTCCACGTTAAACGCCCGGCGGGCAAAGAGCCCGCAGACGTGGGTCATAACGCCTGGGTGGTTGCGGACGGTGAGTTCCAGAATGACGTTATCATGTTGTTTCTGCATGGCTTATTCTCCCACCATCTCAGTATTTGCCGCACCCGGCGGCACCATCGGATACACTTTTTGTTCAGGGTCAATACGCACGTGGATCAGCGCCGGGCCGGGGCGAGAAATCGCCGCCTGCAGCGCCGCGTGGGCGTCTTCTTCCGCGTTCAGATCGCAGGTGTGCAGGCCAAAGCCGGCGGCAATCTGCATAAAGTTAATCATCCCTGGATAGGTCGCCGCAAACACGCCCTGCTTGTAGAACAGGCTCTGCTGCTGGTGCACTAAGCCCAGCGCCTCGTTGTTCATCAGGATGATTTTCACGTCTAACTGGTTTTCGGCCGCGGTCGCCATTTCCTGAATGTTCATCATCAGGCTGCCGTCGCCGGAGAAGCAGATCACCTTGCGGTCCGGGTTGGCGAGCGCAGCGCCTACTGCCGCTGGCAGGCCGAAGCCCATGGTGCCGAGGCCGCCGGAGGTCAGCCATTGGCGCGGACGGTTCAGCGGATACGCCTGCGCGGTCCACATCTGATGCTGGCCCACGTCAGTGGTGATAATCGCGCTGTCGTCCACGCAGGCGGCCACGGCGTTGATCAGGCCATAGTGGCTCAGCGGGTCGCCCTCGGTTGGGATGGCGCCCGGGAACTCGCGCTGCAGATCCGCCACCAGCTGGCGCCAGTCGGCGCGGTCGGCTGCATCCGTCTGCGGGATCAACTGCGCCAGCACTTCGGCCACGTCGCCCTGAATCGCCACGTGCGGCTGCTTGATTTTGCCCAGCTCGGCGCGGTCGATATCCACGTGAATGATTTTCGCGTTCGGGCAGAACTCCTCGGTTTTGCCAATCGCCCGGTCATCAAAACGCGCGCCCATAACAATCAGCAAATCAGCCTCTTGCAGGATGTAGTTGGTACTGCGCGCGCCGTGCATGCCCAGCATACCCAATGACAGCGGATGCGCTTTAGGCAGCATCCCCAGCGCCATCAGGGTCATCGTGGTAGGCAGGTTGGCTTTTTCCGCGAACTGACGGATTTCATCCGCGGCGTTGATTGCCCCGCCGCCCAGATAGAGCACCGGGCGTTTGGCTGCGTTAATCATGGCGGCGGCGTCGCGCACGCTCTCAGCGCTGAATTCCGGCGCGGGGGCGCGCTCGCCCGGCTCCGGCAGGACGTCGATCTCGATCTCTGCGGTCTGGACATCCTTAGGAATGTCTATCCACACCGGGCCCGGGCGGCCAGACTGCGCAATGCGGAACGCATCGCTGATAACCTGAGGCAGCTCGCTGATATCGCGAACTAAATAGTTATGTTTGGTGATGGGGATAGAGATGCCGTAGGTGTCCACTTCCTGGAACGCATCGGTGCCGATCATCGAGGACGGTACCTGGCCGGTAATGCAGATCAGCGGAATGGAGTCGAGGCGCGCGTCGGCGATGGCGGTCACCAGGTTGGTGGCCCCCGGGCCGCTGCAGGCCATGCAGACTGCCGGTTTGCCCTGCGTACGCGCCATGCCCTGAGCGATAAAGCCTGCCCCCTGCTCGTGGCGCGCCAGCACGTGGCGGATCTGCGTGCTTTGGCTTAACGCATCGTACAGCGGCAGCACCGTGCCGCCCGGGATGCCCGCAACCGTGGTGATGCCCTGCCGTTCCAGCAAATGAACGATCAGCTGCGCGCCGGTGAAACGCGTCTTGGTGGATGTTGTGCCCGAAATTGCCATGCTCCAGTCCTTTTATGGGCCGACTTTCCGGGGAGGGGTCCTAAACGAAAAACCCCGCCCGGTTTGCGCCGGCGGGGTTTTGGATTCGTGTGTTGATCCAGTCCCTACGGCGCATTGCCGACGACCACCACCACACGCACGACGACCACTGCGGCAGGTTGCGCAGTTTTTAGTAGGGTCGTAGTGAAGATGGATGAAGTCATTAGGGACCTGTGTTTGGAATCATTGATTGAATTTATACAAACACAGGTTTTCGGGCGTGACAATGGAAATATTTTCATCTGAGTAAAAATGCGTCAGGGATCACGTTTCGTTTGTTGAGTTTACTCTTCATTTTCACGTCCCAGATTTGCCCTAAATGCTATTAGGTTCAGTTACATACTAATTCCTTATGAAAATCTGAAAATAGCGGTTCAATGATGTTATGACATGCTTTGTGTGGTTATTATTTCTTCGAGCCTAAGTACAACTACAAAATACTAAAGCGTGCCGAGGGATACAGACAGGTGTTAAGGAAAACAGCATGAATAAGTTCTACACAATGCTTTTCACGGCTTTGCTTTTACTGACGGGGTGCGACCAGCCCGTAAAAACGGAACCAGCCCCGCCCGGTGGGGGTGGAACCATTGAAGCTATTAACCACACCAGCTGGGCCATCAACCGCTTCAGCGTGAACGGGCAGTCCGGCTTCGACATTATCGGCCCGTATTCGGGTGGCGGTGGGGGTTGCTGCTTTGGCGTGAGCGGGCCGTGGACGCCCGGAATGACGGTGCAGGTTGACTGGGAAACGGGCGTCGCGTTTGCCAGCGATGTGCCGGAGATCCCGCAGCCTGAGCGGCCAAATACCAAAGGAATGGATGAGCAAGACTATTACAAGGCATGGCAGGCTTATTCGGATAAAAAGGAGGAGTGGTACCAAAAAATCAAGGCACTAAATAAAAAACATACTCAAACCATTCCGCTCCCCGATTACACCGGCCAGAAAACCTGCGGTATCACCGTTCACTTCCTGCCCTGTGACCAGGTGAAGGTCACTACTAGCTGTGCCGACTATGGCAACCCTGATTATCCCGTCAAAGACCCCGTGCATATGGAGAAGCCGACAGTATGTCCCCAGTGATTGCAGCATGTCGTACCCGCATTTTGCTGGCCGCAGCCCTGCTGCTGGCCGGGTGCGATCAGCCCATTAAAACGGAATCTGCCCCGCCCGGCGGGGGCGGAACGATTGAAGCCATTAACCATACCAACTGGGCCATCAACCGCTTCAGCGTGAACGGGCAGTCCGGCCTCGATATTATCGGCCCGTATTCGGGTGGCGGTGGGGGCTGCTGCTTTGGCGTGAGCGGGCCGTGGACGCCAGGAATGACGGTGCAGGTTGACTGGGAAACGGGCGTCGCGTTTGCCAGCGATGTGCCGGAGATCCCTGAACCCAAAAGGCCAAATTTAAGTAATTTAAGTGAAGAAGATGCGAATTTAAGAGCTGAGCGGTATGACGAGATGTACCACGAATGGTTCAGCAAAATTAAAGCCATCAGTAAAACACATTCCCTAACGGTGCCTGTCCCCGATTACACCGGCCAGAAAACCTGCGGTATTACCGTTCACTTCCTGCCCTGTGACCAGGTGAAGGTCACTACCAGCTGTGCCGACTACGGCAGCCCTGATTATCCCGTCAAAGACCCCGTGCATATGGAGAAGCCGACAGTATGTCCCCAGTGATTGCAGCATGGCGTACCCGCATTTTGCTGGCCGCAGCCCTGCTGCTGGCCGGGTGCGACCAGCCCATTAAAACGGAATCTGCCCCGCCCGGCGGGGGCGGAACCATTGAAGCCATTAACCACACCAGCTGGGCCATCAACCGCTTCAGCGTGAACGGGCAGTCCGGCCTCGACATTATCGGCCCGTATTCGGGTGGCGGTGGAGGCTGCTGCTTTGGCGTGAGCGGGCCATGGAAGCCAGGAATGACGGTGCAGGTTGACTGGGAAACGGGCGTCGCATTTGCCAGCGATGTGCCGGAGATCCCGCAGCCTGAGCGGCCAAATACCAAAGGAATGGATGAGCAGGATTATTACAAAGCATGGCAGGCTTACTCAGATAAATATCACGACTGGTACGAAAAAATTAAAGCCATCAGTAAAACACATTCCCGAACGGTGCCTGTCCCCGATTATACCGGACAAAAAACCTGCGGTATCACCGTTCACTTTCTGCCCTGTGACCAGGTGAAGGTCACTACCAGCTGCGCCGACTATGGCAGCCCTAATTATCCCATCAAGTACCCCGTGCATATGGAGAAGCCGAAAGTATGTCCAAAATAAATCCTGATAGAGTCTGGTTTCCACCGATATTTCCTGGTGAAGGGAGACTTCCAACCGAAAAATCGCATTTTGGGCAAAACTGCAGGCCACAAAGCAGTCTGGAAACGAAATATCACAACCAGCTTTGCACGGCTGCCAACCGACGCGTCTTACCTCCCTGCTGTAAGACGCTGCATATCAGCCTTTTCTTTGACGGTACGGGCAACAACCTGAATCATGATCTCTATGAGTCGACCCCGCCTCATCCAACCAATATCGCTCGCCTGTTCCGTGCCACCATAGGACAAGGCTATGCCGGGGGAACCGGCGCGCATAACGCAGAACTGGTCGATCAGGACGGCGTCGCGCACAACCAGTATTACAAATACTATATTCCCGGCGTGGGAACACCTTTTCCGGAAGTGCTGGATCTCGACTTCAGCGATGCAGGGCTAAAATATGCTGCTTATGGCGAGGAGCGCATCAACTGGGGTCTGCTTCGGCTGGTTGATGCCCTGCAGCGTACGCTTGGGCTTGGGAAACTAGGCGATGATGAAAACTGGCACTCCATTCAGGCGATGAACTCCAGCTATTCTCAATCCAACGCTCATGGAGAATACCTCCGTTGTACAGAGCTTTTCCGGCTGTTAAACGGGTTGGGGAAAACACTGGAAACCGCGTTAACGCAGCCAACGCCGGGCACCTCTAAGCTGCTGGGAATCAAACTCTATGTTTACGGTTTCTCTCGCGGAGCGGCCTCCGCCCGGGCCTTTGTTAACTGGCTTAACGCCATGCTTTCTCCTTCCCGGGAAGGGGCCTTACAACCTTTTTGCCTGGCGACAAAGCAGGGTGAAATTCCGATTAGCATTGAATTTCTGGGTCTGCTGGATACGGTCGCTTCCGTAGGGATTGCCCATATAGCCCCGGTAGCGGAAGGTCATATGGGCTGGGCCGACGGAACGATGGAATTGCCGGACAATGCGCTGATTAAGCGCTGCGTGCATCTGGTTTCAGCTCACGATCAGCGGTTGTGCTTCCCACTCGATTCAATCTGTCGTGCTGACGGGCGGTATCCTGAATACGCCGTAGAGGTGGTTTATCCTGGGATGCATTCTGATATTGGGGGCGGGTATCCACCAGGGGATCAGGGTAAAGCGACCGGTTATGATGATCGTTTTTTACTGTCGCAATTACCATTAAATGAGATGTTTTCAGCGGCTTTTAATGCAGGCGCACCATTAAAAATACTTGAAGAATCCCTCCCAGATGAGATGAAAAAAGATGTATGGCGCATCATGCCTACCAGTTTAAGAGATGAATTTTATGTTGAAACCTCAATAGTCCAACGCTTCAATGCCTGGCGCCAACTCACTCTTGATTTACCTCTTTCCGAAACTGGCATTCCCGATGAACAGGCAACCCACTACTCCCCCGTTCGCGCTCGAGTCAATATCATCGAAGCGCTTGAAAACCAGATCGGCTGGATAACCGCCTGGCGCATCAATCGCTACGCCCAGGAAACATTCCGGAGCCAGCGCTTTTATCTCGACGCCGCAGCCAATAATCAAAATCAGGATAACGATCCTGGTAAAAGGGCGGAACGGGAAAGAGAACGCGAAAAACTACAAAAAGATGCAGAAAGAGAGCGAATTAAACAGCTCGGTAGCCACCCGCAGGGTCAGTTTGTCATGTTTAAGACAGGCCCAAAAGACTTTGATGCGTTGCTCGGGCAGACGCAGCTTTTACAGGCAGCATTAGAGTTTAAAGAAGACTATCAGGGCGTTTCTCGTTCTCAGGCAAAAAGCACCACCTACGCCGTACTGGATTACTTCAAAGGCTTTGTTTTCGCCTTTAACCAGGATGATATTCCCGTTGAGTTTAAAAAGATCAAAGAGGCGGGGAAACAACATCTGGAAACACTGTTTCCACCACAAGGCGAACAGAGCAATGCCAATGACCCCTCAGGGCTGACAAGAGCGCTTTTTGATGACCAAATCCATGATTCCCGCGCCTGGTTTATGCACAGCGCGTTGGGCTCGCGCGAACCCTGGGGCAGTTATTTTATCTACCGTATGATCTATTTCGGCGAAGCGACGAGTAAACAGGTTAAGCCACTCTCCATGATGGGCTATGTTGCAGGTCTGGGTTACCCCATCTCAACGCACGAGGTCCAGTTTCTTATTGAATTGCAAAATACCGGGCAGGGGCCATCAGCCCCCGTCGAACAACGCATTTCTATCCTTGATGCCAGCACGGGATATCCGCTAGGGATATTGCAGGATAAAACCCGGCAGATCCCCTGCGTTCACTACCCTGCCGCAGCCCTGGCAGAGTGTCAAAAAGCGGAGGAAATGGCTTTTGAACAAAAGAGAGCCGCAATACGGTCTTACATTGAAAATATGAATTATTCAGACTGACAGAAAACAAAAAACCCCGCCTAAGCGAGGTTTTTATCAGGGTTTTGCGGTTGGTTGCCGCAGAACACACTGTGTTACGTCAACGCAAAAAGTATACGCGATCGAACACGAACGCGCAATTCCGGCACGGATTTTGACGTTTTTGAGTATGGATCACCTTCCGATTTTTGTCCAAAAAATACTGTTCATGCATACAGTATTTATCTATACTGAGGGTGTTCGCAGTGAGCGAGGGGGCCGCAGTTCTACCGGCGCAACGAAGTCCTGGCTGAAACGGGTGGTGCCGTCAGTGCCTTAACCCCTGAAGTGAGCACACTGTGTTACGTCAATCCAGGTGCTGGCAACAGGCGGCGGAAAGGTACGCCAGCATCGTGCTCCTTTTAACCAAAAGGAGACGCGTATGAGCGTAGTGGATATGGTGATACTTATCCTCAAACTCATTGTTGCAGTACTGCAACTGCTTGATGCTGTCCTGAAATACGTTCGGTAATTCAGGTTCAAGTCGCACCTGAGAGGGGCGGGCAACCGCCCCTCTTTAATAACGAGGGAATGCTATGTCGCGTCTGTTAATTGAGCCTGTCACACCGGATGAGCCGGGGTATATCGCCCTGAAGGCCGAAAGTATCGCGCTGAATTTCAACATGCTGCGCAGGCTGGAAGAAAACTGGCAGCGTGGCGAGAACCGCTTTAACGCGCCGGGTGAAAAGCTGCTGGGCGCATTTCTTAACGGCAGGCTGGTGGGCGTGTGCGGCCTCAACCGCGATCCGTTCAGCCAGCAGCCGCGTGCCGGGCGCATTCGCCATCTCTACGTCAGCGAGAAGTGTCGCGGGCTGGGCATTGGCAAACAGCTTTTAACCGTGGTGATGGCCGATGCCAGCATCTGGTTTGATTTTCTCAATACCCACGCGCCGGACAGCGCGTACGGATTTTACAATCGAGCCGGTTTTACGCTGGTTTCAGACGAACCGCGGGTGACGCACCGCCTTTTTTGTGCGGTGTAACCGGCTGGCGGCATCAGTATGTGAATGTTACAGTTGAGTGACAATTCATCACCCGATACGCCATGACCATCACCGTTTTCTGCATTTTGCTTTTCGCCGCACTGCTGCATGCCAGCTGGAACGCCATCGTTAAAGCCGGAACGGATAAGCTCTACTCTGCGATCGGCGTTAGCGGCTCAGCCGCGATTATGGCCCTGATTTTATTGCCCTTCTCACCACAGCCTTCTGCGGCAAGCTGGCCGTTTTTGATCGTCTCCTGCGCCTTACAGGTGGTCTACACCGTGCTGGTGGCAAAGACCTATCAGGTCTCGGACATGAGCCAGACCTATCCGCTGATGCGCGGCACCGCTCCGCTGCTGGTGGCGACGATCAGCGTGCTGGCGCTCGGCGACCATCTCTCCTGGCTCGCCTGGTCCGGCATCGGGGTAATTTGCCTGTCGATTCTGGCGATGGCGGTGAACGGCCGCATGCAGTCACGCAGGGGGATTTGGCTGGCGCTGCTGAACGCCTGTTTTATCGCCGGATATACGCTGGTGGACGGCACCGGCGTGCGGCTGTCGGACACCGCGCTGGGCTACACGCTCTGGACCTTCTTTATGAACGGCTTCTGCCTGCTAAGCTGGGCGATGGTGGCGCGTCGGCGCGAGGCGTCCAGCTACCTGCGTCTGCACTGGAAAAAGGGGCTGCTCGGCGGCGTGGGGACCATGGGATCTTACGGTCTGGCGCTGTGGGCAATGACGCAGGCACCGCTGGCGGTGGTCGCGGCGCTGCGTGAAACCTCGATTCTCTTTGGCGCGCTGATCGCGTTTGTCCTTTTAAAAGAGAAGGTTGCGGGCCTGCGCATCGCGGCGGCGCTGGGTATTGCTGCCGGCGCTATTCTGCTGCGCCTGGCGTAAATTACTGGCAACATTAGTTGCCGTTCTTGTTTACAAATCCTGCCTTTCCCGATTTTTTCATTCACCACGGCAATGCTTAAATTGTCATCTGTCTGTGGTAGATTCCTCGCGCATTTATGGGAATGCGTAGTCACTTATTCTTCATTTTTCTCTTTTGGCAAAAGTATTCAGCGACATGAAAAAACAAAGGAACGTTAACTTATTGTTGATGCTGGTGTTACTGGTGGCCGTCGGTCAGATGGCGCAGACCATCTACATTCCGGCGATCGCCGACATGGCAAAGGAACTGAACGTCCGCGAGGGCGCGGTGCAAAGCGTGATGGCAGCCTACCTGCTGACCTACGGCGTTTCGCAGCTCTTTTACGGCCCGCTGTCCGACCGCGTCGGGCGTCGTCCGGTGATCCTGGTGGGCATGAGCATTTTCATGGTGGCGACGGTGATTGCCATTACCACCCACAGCCTGACCGTACTGATTGCCGCCAGCGCCCTGCAGGGCGTTGGGACGGGTGTCGGCGGGGTAATGGCGCGAACTTTACCGCGCGATATGTATCAGGGCACCCAGCTCCGCCACGCCAACAGCCTGTTAAATATGGGCATTCTGGTCAGCCCGCTTCTCGCTCCGCTGATTGGCGGCCTGCTGGATACGATGTGGTCCTGGCGCGCCTGCTACGCCTTCCTGCTGGTGCTCTGCGTGATTGTCACCTTCAGCATGGCGCGCTGGATGCCGGAAACCCGCCCAAAAGACGCGCCGCGTACGAAGCTTATCGCCAGCTACAAAACGCTGTTCGGCAACGGGGCGTTTACCTGCTACCTGCTGATGCTGATCGGCGGCCTGGCGGGCATTGCGGTGTTCGAAGCCTGTTCCGGCGTGCTGCTGGGCGCGGGTCTTGGCCTGAGCAGCATGGTGGTGAGCATTCTGTTTATTCTGCCGATCCCGGCGGCGTTTTTCGGCGCGTGGTTTGCCGGGCGTCAGAACAAGCGCTTTTCAACCCTGATGTGGCAGGCCGTGATTAGCTGTCTGCTGGCGGGTCTGATGATGTGGATCCCGGGGCTGTTTGGCGTGATGACCGTCTGGACGCTGCTCATCCCGGCGGCGCTGTTCTTCTTCGGCGCGGGAATGCTGTTCCCGCTCGCCACCAGCGGCGCGATGGAGCCGTTCCCGTTCCTCGCAGGCACGGCGGGCGCGCTGGTGGGCGGTTTGCAGAACATCGGTTCCGGCGCGCTGGCCTGGCTCTCGGCCATGATGCCGCAGACCGGGCAGGCTAGTTTGGGCCTGCTGATGACGCTGATGGGGCTGCTGATTTTACTGTGCTGGCTGCCGCTGGCGTCGCGCGTTCCGCATCACGAGCAGCCTGTTTAACAGCATGATGGCCCGGCTTCTGGCCGGGCTTTTCACAGACGGGCGCAATCATCGCCTGCAATAGCGGCTCCGGCGCTGGCCGCCAGGCTCCCTCTTCCCCGTCGTAAAACTGGAAATCCGCGTTCAGCGCGTACGGAATTTTCGCCTTTTGCAGCTCGCAGGCCATAAAGGTGGCGAAGGCCATTTGCGAGGCGGTGGGCGTAAGACGGCTTGATTCCCCTACGCCCCAGCCCCCGACCCAGCTGACGTGCCCGGTTTTTTGCTGCCAGCGCAGCGCGGTATTGATTCGGTTACGGATAGCCGCCTTCTCCGCCGCCGTGCCGGACGTCCAAGGGTATTTACCGCTATTTTTCAGCGGCCCCCACGGGAAAATATGCCACTCCGCCAGCAGGTAGTTTTGACTGTGCGCGGGCAGCTTCAGGCTGGATAAATCCTCCGGCGCGGCGCGCAGGCGCGGCGCGATGAAAATCATGCGCTGCGGATCGATATCGTGGATCGCTTTAATGGTTTTTTCATACACGCGGTTTAGCGACGCGAGGTTGTGGTTAAGCTTGTCGGCGGGCTCATAAATGAGATCAAAACCCAGCAGCGGGTAGCTCTGGCCGAAATAGTGCGCCACGGCAATCCACCAGTTGATTGTCTCTTTCTCGTTATCGGCCTTCGGGTCGTTTTTATATTCATCAGCCTGATAAGAAATAATGGGGATGACGCCATACTGCTCGCAGGCCTCCACCAGCTTGCGCAGGTGGATCAGCCGCGCTTCCGTCGGCTCATCGGCCACGCGGATGCGCACGTGGGTAATGCCTTTTGCGCGAAAATCGCGTACCACCAGCGGGTCGAACTCGCGAATGCCGCGCTCGGTGCGCGCCCAGTCCACATCCATCCCGACGCCCAGCTGCTGCGCATAATGGGCAGCCGTCAGCGGCGGCTCGGCGGCAATCGCCCAGCCGGAAGAGATCAGTAACGCGGTAGCAATAAGAGGCTTTAACACGGTTTACCCTGGATAAATCAAAAGCATTACCTGTATTTAGCACGCTTTTTCGCATTTGGTGTAGAGTCAAAGCGTAATAATTCTTCAACCCGCTAGCTCTCTCAGCCAGCCGATAAAGGCGTCTATTTTCGGCCACTGGCGGCCAGGAAGCGTTGAAATGTAATAGTGCTGATGGCACCTCAGGGTCTTTTCCCCAAACGGGGCGATCAGCTCGCCCCGTTCGAGCCGTTTCTGCACCAGCCGCTTTCTGCCCATCGCAACGCCCACGTGGTTGATGGCTGCAATAATCGCTAAATCGGAACGATCGAAACCGATACCCGACGATGGCGGCATATTCACCGCAAAATGCTGCGCCCAGCTCAGCCACTCATCCGTACCGGAATCGTTGCTCCAGGCCTGACGGTCGTGCAGTAACGTGCAGTGGCTGAGGTTATGGGAGTTTTTCAGCAATTCATGCTCGCGGGCATATTGCGATGAGCAGACGGGCAAAATTTCCTCGTCCATCAGGAAGTGATGAGATAGGTGCTTTGGCGGCGTATCGTCGAAATAGAGCGCCAGATCGACCCCCGTTCGCTGCATATTGACGTAATCATTGCCGGTCAGAATGGTAAGTGAAATCGACGGATAGCGGCGGGTAAAGTCCCCCAGCATAGGCACCAGCCAGCACTGGGCGATCGACGGGCGGGAGTAAACCGTCAGCGTGCCGGAGAGCGCCTGGTTTTTGATGTCCAGGATCTCCTGATTCAGGGTATCGAGGGACGATTTTAGCGTCCAGTAAACGCGCTTTCCTTCCTGCGTCAGCTCGACTTTACGGTGCGAGCGAACAAACAGCTGAATACCCAGTTCCTCTTCGAGCAGGTTGATGCGGTGGCTCACCGCGCTGGGGCTGAGCGACAGCTCCTCCGCCGCCAGTGCGAAGGACTCATGCCGGGCGGCCACTTCAAAGGTATACATTTTCGACAGCTGCCAGCCGTTTAAAAGCCGGTTTCTGGCTTCATTCGCATCGGTCATCACAATTCTCACGCGTGGTTTCTGCGCTCAGCATACCGCTCAAGAGTGAATTTATGTGAACCTAATACGGATTAAGTGCACTTTTTAGAGCGCAGTCACTCAGTTGATCCAATCTGGCTCATCTGAACGCCAATTTTTATCGTTTGTCAGCTCACGCCGTTTTTTCGTCCAATACCCCCAGATGACATAAGGGTGAGGTGAAATATGGGATCGCCGGTCTGGGTTGTGATAACGCTGCTGGTCAGCATTGTGTTGATTGTTTTAACCATCGTTAAGCTGAAGTTTCACCCGTTCCTCGCGCTGCTGCTGGCGAGCTTTTTCGTTGGTGCGATGATGGGTATGAGCCCGCTGGATATGGTGAACGCCATCGAGACCGGAATTGGCGGCACGCTGGGCTTCCTGGCGGCGGTGATTGGTCTTGGCACCATTCTCGGCAAAATGATGGAAGTCTCCGGCGCGGCCGAGCGCATCGGGATCGCACTGCAGCGCTGCCGCTGGCTGTCGGCGGACGTGATTATGGTTCTGGTAGGACTTATCTGCGGCATTACGCTGTTCGTGGAAGTGGGCGTGGTACTGCTGATCCCGCTGGCGTTTTCCATCGCCAAAAAGACCAACACGTCGCTGCTCAAGCTGGCCATTCCGCTCTGTACCGCACTGATGGCGGTGCACTGTGTGGTGCCGCCGCATCCGGCCGCGCTGTTTGTGACCAATAAATTAGGCGCGGACGTCGGTACGGTCATTGTCTATGGTTTGATGGTGGGCCTGATGGCGTCTCTGGTCGGTGGCCCGCTGTTCCTGAAGCTGCTCGGCAATCGCCTGCCGTTTAAACCGGTTCCGGCGGAATTTTCAGACCTGAAGGTGCGAGAAGAACACACCCTGCCATCGTTGGGCGCCACGCTGTTCACGGTGCTCCTGCCGATTGCCCTGATGCTGGTAAAAACCATCGCCGAGCTGAATATGTCGAAAGAAGGCATGCTGTATACGCTGCTGGAGTTTATCGGCAACCCGATCACCGCCATGTTTATCGCCGTGTTTGTCGCCTACTACCTGCTGGGGATCCGCCAGCATATGGGCATGGGCACGATGCTGACGCACACCGAGCACGGCTTCGGCTCTATCGCCAACATTTTGCTGATTATCGGCGCGGGCGGCGCGTTTAACGCCATCCTGAAAACAAGCGGGCTGGCGGACTCGTTGGCGCATATTCTCTCGAACCTGCACATGCACCCTATCCTGCTCGCCTGGCTGGTGGCGCTGGTGCTGCATGCCGCCGTCGGCTCCGCAACGGTGGCGATGATGGGCGCCACGGCGATCGTCGCGCCGATGCTGCCGCTCTACCCGAACGTGAGCCCGGAGATTATCACCATTGCCATCGGTTCCGGCGCTATTGGCTGCACGATCGTCACCGATTCCCTCTTCTGGCTGGTGAAGCAATACTGCGGCGCGACCCTGAATGAGACCTTCAAATACTATACGACGGCGACGTTTATCGCCTCGGTGCTTGCACTTGGCGGCACATTCCTGCTTTCCTTCATTATCTGAGCGCGAAGAGACGTATTATGGAAAACGCAACTATCACTACTTTAACCGCACAGTTTCCTCTGATTGAGGATCTGATTGCCCTGAAAGAAACCACCTGGCTTAACCCGCGCACCGCGACGCTTGCAGAAGGGTTGCCGTACGTCGGGCTGACCAAAGCCGACGTTGACGACGCCCACGCGCGACTCAACCGCTTCGCGCCGTATCTGGCGAAAGCCTTCCCGGAGACGGCGGCAACGGGCGGGATTATTGAATCTGAACTGGTCGCCATTCCGGCAATGCAGGCGCGGCTGGAGAAAGAATCTGGCAAATCCATTCCCGGCACGCTGCTGCTGAAAAAAGACAGCCATCTGCCGATTTCCGGCTCGATTAAAGCGCGCGGCGGCATCTATGAAGTGCTGACCCACGCGGAGAAGCTGGCGCTGGAAGCCGGGTTGCTGACCACCGAAGACGACTACAGCATTCTGCTGGAGCCGCGCTTTAAGGCCTTCTTCAGCCAGTACAGCATTGCCGTGGGCTCAACCGGCAACCTGGGGTTGTCCATCGGCATTATGAGCGCACGCATCGGCTTTAAGGTGACGGTCCATATGTCCGCCGACGCCCGCGAGTGGAAGAAGGCCAAACTGCGCAGCCACGGCGTCATCGTCGTGGAATATGAGCAGGATTACGGCGTGGCGGTGGAGCAGGGGCGCAAAGCGGCGGAAAGCGATCCGAACTGCTTCTTCATTGACGATGAGAACTCCCGCACCCTGTTCCTGGGCTACGCCGTTGCTGGCGAGCGGCTGAAGGCGCAGTTTGCCGAACAGGGCCGCGTGGTGGATGCCGATCACCCGCTGTACGTCTACCTGCCGTGCGGCGTCGGCGGCGGACCCGGCGGGGTGGCGTTTGGCCTGAAGCTGGCCTTTGGCGACAACGTTCACTGCTTCTTTGCGGAGCCAACGCACTCGCCGTGCATGCTGCTGGGCGTTTACACCGGCCTGCACGATGAGATTGCGGTGCAGGATCTGGGCATTGATAACGTGACGGCGGCGGACGGTCTGGCGGTAGGACGCGCGTCCGGCTTCGTGGGCCGCGCGATGGAGCGCCTGCTCGACGGGTTCTATACGCTTTCCGACCAGAGCATGTATGACATGCTCGGCTGGCTGGCGCAGGAGGAAGGGATCCGCCTGGAGCCGTCGGCGCTGGCGGGGATGGCCGGGCCGGTGCGCGTTCATTCGGATGCCAGCGTTACCCACCTTGTGTGGGCAACCGGAGGCGGTATGGTGCCGAAAGACGAGATGGCGAAGTATCTGGCTAAAGGGAAGTAATTAAGCCGCCACCCGGCTTACAGGCTCAAAATTTGCTGAATATGGGTTACCGCAAACAGCAGCGACAGCGAGAGAACAGCGAGTGCGATCAGGAACTTATCCCGCACCGCTTTCGGCTGCACAAAGTCGTCCTGCGCCACGTCCATCAGGTTACGGCTGCGGGTATAGCGCCATAAAATGATGGCCACCAGCGCCAGCACAACCACTGAGATCCAGAATGGCACCCCGGTTCGGTGCCAGTTGTGCTTAATCGCCAGGGCAATCAGCGCGCCATACCCCAGCAGCGTGCGCAGCCAGGCCAGCGACGTCCGCTCCGGCTGCAGGCCGGGGTCCGCTTCGCGTCGCGCTTTGCGGCTATCCGCCATAGAACACCAGCACCATCACTACGCCCGCCACCGTCAGCAGAATCGCGCTGATGATAAGTAACCCGCGCGTATAGGGGAGATCCTGCTTCAGGCGCATCGCCTTTTCATTGCGCAGCCAGCGCAGGTAGCCGTAAATCGCCAGCACGCCCGCGAACAGGCACAGCAGCAGCGCCAGCACTTCGCGGATCAGCGGCGTGGCGAAATCAGGCGCGAGCTGATCGAGACCGACCCCTGCGGCAAGAAAGCCCAGCGCGGTGCGGATCCACGCTAAAAAAGTGCGTTCATTAGCCAGAGAGAAGCGGTAGTCCGGTGCTTCGCCGAGGCGGGAAATTTTCATGAAGGTTCCTTGTCGTGCTACGGGCAGGCTTCAGCATAGCGTAAAACGACAGGGACAAGGAGACCGACATCGGGCGATGCCGGTCAGGACGATTAGTGCAACTCTGGCCAGTACTCCTTGTTGGCCTCGATCAGGTCATCCAGAATCGCCTTCGCGACGGACGCGCTCGGTACGGTTTTCGACAGGGTAATGGCCTGCCAGAGCTTCTGGTACGAGCGCTGCTCCCAGGCGTCCACCACCAGTTTTTCCACCGCCACCTGCTGGCTCATCAGCCCTTTCTGAAAGTGCGGGATATCGCCTACCGTAAGCGGCTCCGGCCCGTTATGGCCCACCAGGCACGGGATCTCTACCATCGCATCGGCGTCAAAGTTATGGATGGCACCGTTGTTTGGCACAATCAGCAGCATCCGTTCCTGGGTGTTGAAGGCAATCGCGGTTGCCAGATCGACGATGTACGACGCATGTTCGTCGATTTCCAGCTCACCGGCGGCGGAGTTGCCGGCTTCGATAATCGCCCGGCAGGAACTGAACACATGCTTCTCACGGTGATCCATCACTTCATTGGCGCGGGTACGTTCCGGGTTGGAATGCGCGACCACGTAGTCCGGGAACAGGTAATACTTCAGGTAGGTGTTCGGCATGGTGTCCGGATCCAGCGCCTGCACGTCTTTTGCTTTGGCAAAGGTATCGTTCCAGCTCGCTTCGGTATGCGCGTCTTCTGAAGGCGGGACATAGCCGTTTTTCGCCACGTATTCGCGCAGTTTTGGCATCAGATCGTTGCCGTTCAGATCTTCAATCGACGTCCACCAGCCGAAGTGGTTCAGGCCGTAGTAGCGCACGCGCATCTCTTTGCGGTCCTTGAGCCCGACAATCTGCGCCATGCGCCCTTCAATGCCGATCGGCATATCGCAGATGTTGAGGATTTTAGCGTTCGGACGCAGGCGGCGCGTGGCTTCCGCTACAATCGCCGCCGGGTTGGAGTAGTTCAGCATCCACGCGTTCGGGGAGTACTGCTCCATGTAATCCACCAGTTCCAGCACGCCGCCGATAGAGCGCATGCCGTAAGAGATGCCGCCCGGTCCGCAGGTTTCCTGGCCCAGCACGCCGTGGCGCAGCGGGATTTTTTCATCTTTCTCGCGCATCGGGTATTTGCCCACGCGGATATGCGCCATTACGAAATCCACATCGGTAAATGCCGCTTTAGGATCGGTGGTGTAGCTGAATTCAATCTCCGGGGCCTGCTCCTTAAGGATGATTCTGCACGCTTCGGCGATGGTCTCCTGGCGTGCGCCGTCGTTGTCATAGAACTTCAGAGCGCGCAGCGGGAAGCGGTCACGGTTGGCTAACAGCATCAGGACGATACCAGGCGTAAAGGTGCTGCCGCCGCCTGCAATAACAACTGAGAATTTTTTCATGATATAGCCTCTGTCAGGGTGGTTTGTTCATTCGTTAAAGGGGTTTTCATCAGCGATTCCAGCTGGTCGCGCACCTGAGGAACGTGCAGGCCGACAATCACCTGAATGCCGTTGCCGCGTCGCACCACGCCGTGTGCGCCCAGGGCTTTGAAGACGTCGTCGCTTTGGGTTTTCGCCATATCCACCAGCGCGATACGCAGGCGGGTGGCGCAGTTATTGATGCTTGCGATATTTGCTGCGCCGCCGAGCGCCTGCAGGAATCCGGCGGCTTGCCCAACCTGCTGGCTGGCCGCCGCCGGGGCGGTGGTTTGCCCGCGCGCCGCCTTATAGTCGGCCTTGCTGTAGAGTTTGATTTCGCTCTCTTCCCGGCCCGGCGTTTTCAGGTTCAGCCGCTCAATCAGCGTCCTGAAGACCACGAAGTAGATGCCGGTGAAGCAGACGCCAATGCCGATCTGGGTGAGTACCGTCGAGGCGTGGTTATGGAACATCGGGATCCAGTTTTGCGGCAGGAACTGGTCCAGCAGGCCGCCGCCCATATTCCCGACCACGCCGAAGGTGTACATCACCGTCGCCATGGTGGCCGCCAGCACGGCGTGCACGGCAAACAGCAGCGGCGAGATAAACAGGAAGGTGAACTCAAGCGGTTCGGTAATACCCACCAGCACTGCGGTGAGCGTGGCCGGAACCAGCAGGCCCGCCACTTTGACGCGGTTTTCTGGCGACGCGGTGTACCAGATAGCGAAGGCAATCCCGACCGAGCCAAACACTTTTGAGTTGCCGTGCAGCGCGAACCCGCCTTCCGGGAAGAGGGTTTTCAGCGGCAGGGTGCTCTGGCTGAATTCCTGCAGATGCTGCGCCCAGTACACCTGAATGCCGCCCTCCACCGCCGCCGGGCCGAAGATGAACGGACCGTAGACAAAGTGGTGCAATCCGGTTGGGATCAGAATGCGTTCCAGGAAGGTATACACCCACACGCCCAGCGCGCCGGCAGAGCGCAGGAAAGCCTGCAGGGACTCAATGCCCATCTGCACTTTCGGCCAGCCCAGCAGCGTCAGCCAGGCGCAGGGAATCATGACGAAGAACGCGAGGATAACGACAAACGAGCTGCCCTGGAAAATCCCCAGAAAGACCGGCAGCGGCTTGTCGAAATAGCGGTTGTGGATGGCGGTGACGATGCCTGAAATCACAATGGCCCCGATGATGCTGGTATCGAGCGTTTTGATCCCGGCAATCATCGCCAGCCCGCTTCCCGCTGTCGGTTCGGCGGAGAAGTCGACGCCAAAGAAGTGGCCCCAGGTCATCCCCATCGCGTTAATGAAGTAGTTCCAGGTCAGGAAGCTAATCAGCACGGCCAGACAGGCGCGGCCCTGCGCCTGCTTCGCCAGGCCAATCGGTAAGCCGACGGCAAAAATCAGCGGCATATTGCGAAACACCGCCCAGCCGCCCTCTTCAATGATGTGAACGATTTGCGCGAAAAGATGATCGGGGGCGGTTAAGGCTTCGCCAACAAACAGCGGGTTGCGAAGCATGATGGCGATTCCCACCACGATCCCGGCAAACGGAAACAGCAACACCGGGGTAAACATGGCGCCGCCAAAACGTTGTATTTGACTGAGCATTTTTAAATCCTCACGTAACAACCTGTAGGGGTAGAGGCCTTTATGGTTTTGTGCTGGCCTGAGGTGAGCATAAGAACTTACTGATGCGCGAACATGGCGTGCCGCTGCGATTCGTGATCGCATTCATGGTTTTATTTTGACCAGTCAGGTCTACTTCTTGCGGTAAATATGGACATGTCAGGACACAATCCACGCCCTGATAAGGGCAGAGAGGTCTACTGGTGATCTACAAATCGATTGCCGACAGGTTGCGGCTGCGGCTGAATTCGTCGGACTACAACATCGGCAGCCCGCTACCCGGCGAAAAAGCGCTGGCGCAGGAGTTTGGCGTGGCGCGCATGACCATCCGCAAGGCGCTGGATCTGCTGGTGAGCTGGGGGCTGGTTGAGCGCCGACACGGCAGCGGAACGTTTGTCTCGCGCAAAGACGTTCACCACGAGACCACTAACCTGACCGGGCTGGTGGAGGTGCTGCGTCAGCAGGGAAAAGAGGTGCAGAGCAAGGTGCTGCAGTTTGAAGTGATGCCCGCCCCGCCCGCCATCGCCAGCCAGCTGCGGATCCAGGTGGATGAGCGGATCTACTTTTCACGGCGGGTGCGCTACGTGGACGGAAAGCCGCTGATGCTGGAGGACAGCTTTATGCCGGTGAAGCTGTTCCGCAACCTGTCGCTGGCGCATCTTGAAGGGTCTAAGTTTGATTACATCGAGAAGGAGTGCGGGATCACCATCAGCGGCAACTACGAGAGCCTGACGCCGGTGCTGGCAGATAAACAGCTGGCCAGTTATATGAACCTGCCGGAACAGACGCCGCTGCTGCGCATTACCTCTCTCTCCTACAGCGACAGCGGCGAGTTCCTCAATTATTCCGTGATGTTCCGAAATACCAGCGATTATCAGGTGGACTACCATCTGCGGCGCATCCACCCGGAAGACCTGCTAGCCTATCCCCCAGAACAGCACCGCCAGTAGCTGCGGGGTGATGATGCGCAGGAACATCACCAGCGGGTAGACGGTGGCATAGGAGAGCGCGGCCGCGCCGCTGGTGGCGTGCAGGCTGTTGGCAAAAGCGAGCGCTGGCGGGTCGGTCATGGAGCCCGCCAGCATGCCGCACAGCGTCAGGTAGTTCATTTTGGCGAACATCCGCGCCAGGATTGCCACCGTCAGCAGCGGGATCGCCGTGATAAAGATGCCGTAGCCGACCCAGCTCATCCCTTCACCCTTGACCAGGGTATCGACAAAATCCCCACCGGACTTCAGCCCGACAACCGCCAGGAACAACACGATACCCAGCTCGCGCAGCGCCAGGTTAGCGCTCGGCGGCATAAACCAGTAGAGCTTTCCGATACAGCCGATACGTCCGAGGATCAGCGCCATAATCAGCGGCCCGCCCGCCAGGCCAAGCTTGAGCGCCACCGGGAAGCCCGGTATGTAGAGTGGAATTGAGCCGAGCAGCACGCCAAGCCCGATGCCGATAAACACCGGCAGCATCTGCACCTGCTGCAGTTTTTGCTGGGCGTTACCCACCATATCCGCTACGGCGTCGATGGACGACGGGCGTCCGACAAGGTTGAGAATATCCCCGAACTGCAGGCTGGCCTCCGGGCTGGCGACCAGTTCGACGCCCGCACGGTTGAGGCGGGAAATTACCACGTCGTAGCGCTCTTTTACCTGCAGATCGCGTATTTTCTTGCCAAGAACGTGCTCGTTAGTCACCACAACGCGCTCCACGCGCATGTCGGTGCCGCGGGTTGAGAGCGAGGTATCCACTTCCTGACCAATCACCAGCCGCGCGTTGTTTAAATCTCCCGGCTGGCCGACCAGGTGCAGCAGGTCACCCTGCTGGATCATCGTGCCGGGCGCGGGCACCATCAGCACGTCGTCGCGCTTAAGACGGGAGCAGATAATATTGGCGCTGTTCAGGATCGGCACGTCCTGAATCGCCATATTGTTCAGATTGGGGTTATCGACGCGAATGTTGATGGTTTTGATCGGCATGTGGCCGTTGGTGAGCGTGGTTTCGTGATCTTTTGCCTCTGTCTCGACGTTAACGCGAAACAGCACGCGTACCAGCCACATAGAGAGGAGAATGCCGCAGATCCCAAACGGATAGGCCATGGCGTAGCTCATCCCCATCTGGTCGACAATGCCGGGTTCAATGCCCAAATCGCGAAGGATTTGCTGCCCGGCACCGAGCGCCGGCGTGTTGGTAACCGCTCCGGAGAAAATGCCCAGCACCACGGGCAGCGGGATAGCAAAGATTTTGTGCAGAACCGCGGTGACCAGTCCGCCCATCACCACAATGCCGAGGGCAAACAGATTGAGCCGTAGCCCGGAGACGCGCAGGGAAGCGAAAAAGCCCGGCCCTACCTGAATCCCGATGGTATAGACGAAGAGGATCAGGCCGAACTCCTGAATAAAATGGAGCATATCGGCGCTGAGGACCAGCCCGAGCTTGTCAGCAAAATGCCCGACAAAAATGCCGCCAAACAGCACCCCGCCAATACCAAACCCGACGCCGCGGATTTTGATGTTGCCTATCCATAGCCCCACAACCGCGGCCAGGGCCAACACGCTTACGGTTAAGGCGATATCACTCATGATCCACATCCTTGGTATAACCTTGGTTATAACAAGGATTTTCTCAGAGCCGGATGCGGATGTATGGGCGATGGCGCACAAAAAAGCCCTGCCGGAGCAGGGCTTTATCTTTTCATCTTCTCCCTGTGGGAGAGGGCCATGGTGAGGGCACCAGCCCGCACACTATCAGCTATTCAACGCCGGCCGCTCGCTAATAGCGATACGCTGCGGCGCGATGGCTTCCGGCACGTTACGGATCAGGTCGATATTCAACAACCCGTTGGTAAACGTCGCACCGGACACTTCCATATGGTCTGCCAGGGTAAAGCTCAGGCTAAACGGCTGATTCACCAGTCCCTGATGCAGCCACCGGGTTTCGGTCTCTTGTTTTTCCGGCGTACCCTTCACGGTCAGGCGCGTGCCTTCAAGCTGGATGTCCAGATCTTCCTGGCGGAACCCGGCCAGCGCGAGGGTGATACGATAGTGGTTATCGTCGCTTTTTTCGATGTTGTACGGCGGAAACGTCTGTTGCTCGGTGGCGCTTTGCAGGGCGTTAGCCAGCTTGTCAAAACCAATCCACTGACGCAGCAGGGGGGATAAATCATAGTTACGCATACTAAATCTCCTTCTGAGAAGCGAGTTCGGCACAGTTTAATTTTGTGCGCAGTTGTTCCTGCAAATCCTTATGGATTCGCATATGCTCCCGTTACGGCAAGCAAGTCTGGGTGGGCCGCTCGCGCGACCCGCATAATTAGTTAATTTCGATACGGCGCGGTTTTTTCTCTTCCGGAATCACGCGTTCCAGTTCGATAAACAGCAGGCCGTTAACCAGGTTCGCGCCTTTAACGTGAATGTTCTCGGCTAACTGGAACTTGCGTTCAAAGTTGCGCTCGGCGATGCCCTGGTAAAGGTAGGTACGTTCTTTCTGCTCGGCCGTATGGGAACCTTTCACCACCAGCAGGTTGTCCTGCGCGGTGATTTCCAGCTCGTTTTCTGCAAAACCGGCGACGGCAATAGCGATGCGGTAGTGGTTTTCGTCAACCAGCTCAACATTGTATGGAGGGTAGCCGTTGCTCTGGCTTTGGTTATTTTCTAAATGGTTAAACAGGCGGTCAAAACCAATTGCAGAACGGTATAGCGGAGAAAGATCGAAGTTACGCATAAATAAAACTCCTGAAATCAGCGAGAAATTATAGCCTTCCACCATGGACAGGCCTTTACGCCCCCGAACACCCATCAGGCGTGTTCGTTATCGGGTCACATTCTTAAAATGGGTCTGGAACCGGGCTTTTCAAGACTATTTAGCCGAGATTTTTTTGCACTTTGCTGGTTGTCGCATAGACTCTGGGACAACAGCACAAAGGGTTAAATTGCGATGGCTGCCACAGTGCGGGGTTATCGGGCTATTCATTTCGGATAAGGCTCGCTATAACCGGAGTTGCAGGTCTATGCAGTGCCATTAACGATGACTGAGTGATGATGAAAAATGTTCTGATAAAGCTGACGACGTTCAGCGGGGTGGTTTTACTTTGCGGGTGTTCGAGCGTGATGTCTCACACCGGCGGTAAAGAAGGAACATATCCGGGGACGCGCGCCAGCGCGGCGATGATCTCCGATGACGATACGAACTGGGGCACCAAATCCCTGGTTATCCTGGATATGCCCTTTACAGCAGTGGCGGATACGCTTCTGCTGCCGTGGGATGTATTCCGTAAGGACGACTCCGTGCGCTCACGGGTAGAGAAAAGCGAGCAGGAAAATCTGGCGACAAACGCCGTCATCCCGCCCGCAGAGATGCCGCCGCGCTAGTTCTGCGCGGTTTCCGTTACCCAAAGCTGACGGAAACCGCCCGTCTCTTCCATCCACGCAATAAAGCGCCCGTCCGGGGAAAACACGACCGCATCAGCAGACGGCGGGTTGCCATGATCGGACGTCAAAAACGTCACTTCTCCAGTCTGTGCGTCACAGCAGGCGATCCGATTTTCGAGCACGAAAGCCAGTCGGTCTCCCGCAGGATGCCAGTTAAACGCAGACTGAATACCGCTCCCGGTCCGCGTCAGCTGGCGCGGTTCGCCGCCCTCGGGCGAGATCAACCACAGCTGCACAATGCCGTTATCATCCCGCATCAGAAACGCGATTTGCGTCCCCTGGGGATTACTGCGCACCCAGTGGCGCGGCACGTTCACCAGACCCGGGTACGCCCTCTGGTGGGTAAATGTCAGACGTCGCTGCTTCACCCCGGCAGGTGGCGCTGGCAGGGTGTCAGGGGTGCCCTGCAGCGGCGCATCGCCCGCCCGTTTCCAGCCCTGCTCGTCTTCCGGAAGGTTAACAATAAACAGTTCAGGCACTTTTTCGCCCTGGGCGGAGAGGGTATCGCCGATAAACGCCAGCCTGTTGTTGCCCACCCAGCCCTCTTCGTAGGCGCGGTTGATTTCATCGCTGCCCGGCTGCGGGTTGGGCGTCGTGCGGCTGACCAGCACGCTCCAGAACGAGCCTGAATATTCACGCGGATGGTTCCCCTGCGGGTTCACCGGGCCGTAAGGCGCCGCCACGCCGACGTTGCGTAAATCGAGCTTCGGATCGCGCTCATGTAAAACATGGTCGTTATAGGTAAAGCTAACGAGCTGCCCGTTCGGGCTGAAGACGTGCACGTGGCTTCCGCCGCGCAGCGCGCCCGCGGTATAAGGCGCGGTGATATCCATCGCGTCCAGGTTGCTCACCAGATCGAGATGCGCAATCACACCCTGACGATGATGAAAATCGTAGTGCCAGTCAGCGTCCGGGTTTTTCGGGCCGTGGATAAAAACGTATTTGTCCTGTGCCGGATGAACGGTCACCACGCCGACATGCGCACCGTCAGCGGCGCGATAAATCACCTCCACCTCACCCGTAGCGACGTTGACCCGCTCAATGGTTTCACCGGTGAACGACGCCCCGGACGGGCGCACGTCGTAGACCAGCCACTGGCTGTCCGGCGTCCAGGTATTGATATTGGTCAGCTGGTGGTTGCGGGAAGCGAAGGTGATTTGTTTCATGAGGATACCCTGATGCACGGTGAGTGCATCAGGGTAAAACATCCGCAGGGATTAGCCTACTCGTTTCACATCGCCCACCAGCAGGATGTAGGAGAGTGCCCCGATCAGCGCCACGGCAGAGATGTAGACCAGCGCCGGGCCGAAGCCGTAGTCCTGCGCCAGGTAGCCGATGACCAGCGGTACGGTGATGCCACCCAACCCGCCGACAAAGTTGAACACGCCGCCGGTCAGGCCAATCAGCCGCATCGGCGCAAGGGACGACACCAGCGACCAGGTGATAGAGGCGAAGCCGTTACCAAAGAACGCCACCGCCATCAGGGTCATAATCCACACCGGATCGTTAGTGTAGTTGGCGCCCATGATGCAGGTTGAGATCAGCAGCCCGCAGATAATCGGCGTTTTACGCGCCACGCCCAGCGAGCATCCTCTTTTGACCAGCTTATCGGCCAGCCAGCCGGAGAGCAGCACGCCGAAGAACGCCGCAAGAAACGGCACGGTGGTCATAAAGCCCGCCTTCAGCGCCGTGATCCCCTTTTCCTGGGTCAGGTAGTTCGGGAACCAGGTGAGGAAGAACCACAGCGTAGAAGTCACCGCGAACTGGCCCAGATAAACGCCCACCAGCTTACGGTGGAAGACCAGCTTCCAGTCCGCTTTGGTCAGCGGCTGGCGCGCCTCTTTTTTCACCGGCGCATCGCCGTCCACCAGGCCACCGCCGTCGCGGATGTAGTCCAGTTCAGCTTTGGTGATGCTTTTGGTCAGACGCGGCGGCTGATAAACCTTAAACCAGATCAGCGACCAGATAATGCCAATCCCGCCGGTCACGATGAACACCCAGTGCCAGCTCAGCAGCTCCTGGATCCAGATCAGCAGCGGCGTCAGGAACGCCAGACCGACAAACTGCCCGGAAGTGTAAAAGCCCACCGCAGAGGCACGCTCATGCTCCGGGAACCAGCTGGTGACCATTCGGTTGTTGGTGGGAAACGCGGGCGCTTCGAAAACCCCGGTGATAGCGCGCAGGCCAATCAGCGACATCAGCCCGGTCGCGAACCCCTGGAACAGGGTCGCCACGGACCAGCCTAAAATGGCGATAAAATAGGTCAAACGTGAACCTACGCGGTCAAGGAACCAGCCGCCGGGGATCTGGCAGAGCGTATAAAGCCAGGCAAACGCCGAAAAGACGTAGCCCATTTCCGCTTTGGTAATGCCAAACTCTTCCTGAATATGGGCCGATGCCACGGCAAGGTTGGCGCGGTCAACATAGCAAATGACCACGGTAATAAAGATCATAATCAGCGTCAGGTAGCGGCGACGCCCGGTTTTTGCAGCAGTAACTGGAATATCCATCGCAATCTGTCTCCAGATTTTGGGCATAGCGAAGCCGCTCACCATGCCCTGTAATTTACAGAGGGTTATATTTTTGTATGTATGATTTTTGCCCGGAAGCTTACCGGGTCTACGGGATGGCGATTACCATTCCGCTACGCTGCCGTCCTCATGACGCCACAGTGGGTTACGCCAGTCCGGCGCATTTTTACTCAGCTCAATGACTTTGGCTTCGTCAATTTCCACGCCAAGGCCCGGCTTCGTTAGCGGTTTAAAGAAACCGCCTTCCATGCAGAAGTCTTCTTTGTTTTTCACAAAATCGAGCAGTTCCGCGCCCTTGTTATAGTGAATCCCCATGCTCTGCTCCTGGAACACCGCGTTGCGGGAGACGAAGTCGACGTGCAGACAGGCCGCCAGCGCAATCGGCCCGAGCGGGCAGTGCGGCGCCAGCGCCACATCGTAAGCTTCTGCCATCCCGGCAATTTTGTAGCACTCGGTGATGCCGCCCGCATGAGAGAGGTCAGGCTGCAGGATCGCAATCCCGCCCGCTTCAAGCACGCGTTTAAACTCGAATCGCGAGAACATACGTTCACCCGCCGCGATGGGAATGTGGGTCTGTTCAGCCAGTTTCGGATAGTACTCCGCCTGCTCGGCCAGCACCGGCTCTTCGATAAACAGCGGGCGATACGGCTCCAGCTCTTTAATCAGCACTTTGGCCATCGGCGCGCTGACGCGGCCGTGGAAATCCAGGCCAAACTCAATCTCGTTGCCGAAGGCTTCACGGATTTGCGCCACGGTGTTGACCGCCCGGTCTACCGCACGCGAGTTGTCGATAACGCCCATCTCTTCGCAGCCGTTAAGCTTGAAGGTGTCAAAGCCGATGCTGCGCAGCTGCGTGATGCCGTCGATCACTTCCGCAGGACGGTCGCCGCCCACCCAGCTGTAGGCTTTGATTTTGTCGCGCACCAGGCCGCCCATAAGCTGCCAGACCGGCGCGTTCAGCACCTTACCTTTGATATCCCACAGCGCCTGGTCGATACCGGAGATGGCGCTCATCAGGATCGGACCACCGCGGTAGAAGCCCGCGCGGTACATCACCTGCCACAGGTCGTTGATGCGCGCCGGATCCTCACCAATCAGGTATTCACCCAGCTCGTGTACCGCCGCTTCAACGGTGCGCGCGCGCCCTTCAATCACCGGTTCGCCCCAGCCCACAACCCCTTCATCGGTTTCGATTTTCAGGAACATCCAGCGCGGGGGTAAACGGTACGTGGTGAGTTTGGTTATTTTCATTTCACTGCCTCTCGATACGCTTTCACAAATGCTGCCGCCTGCTGTGCGGTACGTTCCACGGACTGTCCGGCGCGATAAAGATCGCTGCCAAGCCCCGCGCCCGTACAGCCAGCGCTCATCCACTGGGCCAGGTTTTCTGGCGTTACGCCGCCCACGGCAAAGACCGGCACGCTGGCGGGCAATACCGCTTTCAACGCTTTGATGTAGTCCGGTCCAAAAGCCGATGACGGGAAAATTTTGAGCGACTGCGCGCCCGCATCAAGGGCAGTAAAGGCTTCCGTGGCGGTGGCGCAGCCCGGGCAGACGGTCATGCCGTAACCCACCGCGCGGCGGATCACCTCAGGCTGAATATTGGGCGTGACGATAAGCCTGCAGCCCATTTTTGCCAGCCGATCGACCTGCTCAGGCCGTAACACGGTGCCTGCGCCAATCAGCGCCTTATCGCCGAAGGCCTCCACCACGGCCGGAATGCTTTTTTCCCACTCGGGCGAGTTGAGCGGGATTTCCACCGCGTCGAACCCGGCGTCGATAACCGCGCCGACGTGGGCTAACGCCTCATCGGGCGTGATGCCGCGCAAAATTGCGATAAGGGGAAGATCAGTTTGCCACTGCATGAGCGATGCTCCTTATTCCTGCCTGAAATGCCGTGTCGCCGGATACCGTTGCAACATCACGCCCAACGGCGCGGAACGCCTGCTCGTAGCGCGACGTCAGCGATGCGCCTGCGACAATCGTGATGGCCTGCTCGTGCGCGATGAATTCACGCATGCTGGCGACCTCTGCGCCAATCAGCAGGCCGGAGAGAAACTCGCTGACCTGCTCGCGCGGGAGATTTCCCAGCACGTGCGAGGCGCGAACCTCAAAAAGCTGCGGCAAAACATCAGGAGAAGCGATCCCACGTTCAAGCCCGGCGGCAAACGCCTCTGACGAGGGTTCCTGCTCAGGTAAACCGGCTCCCACCAGCGAATGGTTGAGCAGCAAATGGTGCAGTTCGCCGGTCATCACGGTGCGAAAATCGTGGATTTGCTCAGCGTCAGCCTGGACCCACTTGCAGTGCGTGCCGGGCATGACGTAGACAGAAGAAGGAGAAAGCGCGCGCGCGCCAAGCAGCTGCGTCTCTTCGCCGCGCATCACGTTGTGGTTATCGTCGCGAGAGACGCTCAAACCGGGAACAATCCAGATATTGTCGCCAACTGACGTTAACTGCTCGCCAATAGCGGAGAAATGGACAGGGACCGGCAAATAAGGCGCGATTTTCCAACCTACGTTGCTGCCCACCATTCCCGCCATAACCACCGGCGTGGCGCTGTCGCGCCAGTTTTGTGTGACCTCTGCTAACACCGCCTCGGGGGATTTACCGTTCAGGCGGGTGACGCCTGCTTCTGATTGCCTGCTCTCCAGGCACTTCTCGCCCTGGTACAGCCAGGCGCGCAGGTTGGTCGATCCCCAGTCAATGGCGATGTAGCGAGATGTCATGTGATTTCCTTCAGCCTTCGTGTCGAGCTGGCAATCATGGTTAGTGCCGCCTGCTCTGCCGCATCGCCGTCCTGATGCCGTATCGCATCGAATAGCGCTTTATGTTCCTGGAGCGTCTTCGGCATGTTGGCCTCATCGCCCATCCAGGTACGTTCAAATACCGCTCGCTGTAGCGAGCTGATCGCTACGCTAAGCTGCTGTAATACCGGGTTATGCACCGACTGCAGCACCGCTTCGTGGTAGCGAATGTCCGCCTCGTTGAACGCCTCCCGGTTCTGGTTATTGGCGATCATGTCGTTTAAAGCCGACTCAATCTGCGCCAAATCGCCGGAGGTTGCGCGTTCCGCCGCCCAGCGCGCAATTGCCGGTTCCACCAGGTTTCGAACTTCACTCATCGCGCCGATAAGCCGCGGGTCGTAGTCGTTTTCCAGCACCCACTGCAGCACGTCGGTATCGAGGTAGTTCCACTGGTTGCGCGGAGCGACAAACGCGCCGCGATAGCGTTTCATTTCAATCAGCCGCTTCGCCATCAGCGAGCGGAACACTTCCCGGATGATGTTGCGCGAGGTTTCAAACTCCTCACACAGTTCTGCCTCTGCCGGGAGCGGCGAACCGGGAACGTATTTCCCCCCCACAATCTGGGTGCCCAGCGTGATGACGATGCGATCGGTTTTATTGAGAGTCATGGAGAGTCCTTGTGCTCTGTATGTCCATCACTACTTTACCGCGACCGCTGAATTTCACCTCACTTTTGCAGTACAAACGTGAGATGGTTCGTTTTTGCTATGGCGACAATGTAGTACAATAAATTAATGTTGTACTACAATACAGATCACAAAAAGAACAATTCAATAAATTCAGCGCAAAAAAAAGCCCCGGTCGATAACCGAGGCTGATGATTGAAAATAATCGTTACTGCAGCACAAATTTCTCGATCGCGTAGGCAACGCCGTCTTCCAGGTTGGATTTGGTCACGAAGTTAGCCACCTCTTTCACCGACGGAATGGCGTTATCCATTGCCACGCCCACGCCCGCGAATTCAATCATCGCGATGTCGTTTTCCTGGTCGCCCAGCGCCATGATTTCTTCCTGCTTAATCCCCAGCGCATCAGCGAGCGATTTCACGCCGGTGCCCTTATTGACGCGTTTATTGAGAATTTCGAGGAAGTACGGCGCACTTTTCAGCACGGTATACTTCTCTTTAACCTCTGCCGGAATGCGCGCGATGGCTTTATCCAGGATCTCCGGCTCGTCAATCATCATCACCTTCAGGAACTGCGTCGCCGGATCCATTTTCTCGGCTTCACAGAACACCAGCGGAATGGTCGCAACGTAGGATTCATGCACCGTGTAGTAGCTGATATCGCGGTTGGCGGTGTAGAGCGTATTGCGATCGAGCGCGTGGAAGTGGGAGCCCACTTCACGGGAGAGTTTTTCCAGGAACAGGTAGTCATCATAGCTCAGCGCAGTTTGCGCAACCGTGCTGCCGTCTGCGGCTTTCTGCACCAGCGCGCCGTTATAGGTGATGCAGTAATCGCCCGGCTGATTCATGTGCAGCTCTTTCAGGTAGCTGTGTACGCCCGCATACGGACGCCCCGTGGTCAGAACCACATTCACGCCCTTCGCACGTGCGGCGGCGATCGCGTTTTTAACGGCAGGAGAGATAGTGTGGTCTGGCAGCAGCAGCGTGCCGTCCATATCGATTGCAATGAGTTTGATAGCCATGAGTTCCCCAGGATAAATGAGTGCTGCCTCATGCTAACGCGATTAAGCACACAAAAATAGAGCTACATTGCGCAACAGAAACACCCCTTTTACGCTTATCCCGGGGAACAAAGACCTACTCGCGGGTGAGGACGATTTTACCAAACGCACCGCGATCGAGGTGTTCAAGCGCCTGTTCCAGCTCGTCAAAGCGGTAGCGATGCTCAATCACGGGTTTCAGCCCCGTCACATCCACGGCGCGGACGAAATCTTCCAGCGCCCGACGGTGCCCCACGCCAATCCCCTGAATGACGGGGGATTTCAGCAGCAGCTCGCCAGCAGGCAGCGAAATGTCAGTCCCGGCCAGCACGCCAATCACTGAGATACGCCCGTGAACGGCAACGGCGCGCAGGGAGTGCTTCAGGTTCTCGCCACCCACGGTTTCGATAATATGGTCTATGCCGCGATCCTGCGTGAGCATCAGCGCATCTTCAGCCCAGTCGCCTTTCAGCCGGTTGATGCCGTGGCTGGCCCCCAGCGTTTTGGCGAGCCCCAGTTTCTCATCGCTCCCCGAAGTGACAAACACCTCCGCTCCGTGCGCTTTTGCAATTTGCAGGGCGAATATCGCCACGCCGCCCGTCCCCTGCACCAGCACCGATTGCCCGGCGCGTAGCTGACCGCGCTCCACCAGCGCGAACCAGGCGGTAAGCCCCGCGCAGGGTAGCGTGCTGGCCTCTTCGTCGTTCAGGGTTTCCGGGGAGGCCACCAGCGCGTTTTCATTCACAATCACATACTCGGCGAGCATTCCCTGGAAATAGCCGCCGGACGTTTTATAGGGCAAATTGCGCGCGTCCGCCTGCGGCTTACCCTCTATCCACTCCGGGAAGAAGGTTGAAATGACGCGAGCGCCGGGCTTGAAGCGCGTAACGCCTTCACCCACGCTGTCCACCACGCCCGCCATGTCTGACGCCGGGGTGAAGGGGAAGGAAAGCGGAATCGGCATCGTGCCTTCGATGACCATTTTATCGCGGTAGTTGAGCGCAACGGCATTCACCCGAACGCGCACTTCACCCGGGCCGGGCTGGCGAACCGGTTCCTGAACGAGCTTAAGATTCTCGCGCCCGAGGGCGTTCATTGACCAGCGCTGCATTGTCTCTGTCATTTTTTTCTCCTGCCATCAGATAAGCTTCAGTAATGACAGTCTACCGTTGACTCACATTCTCCAGTGGCGATAAGTTTTCCCCTTATTGACGCCAGAATAGAGACAATCCATGTCCGATACGCTGAAGGATATTCCTGTTTTTGTGGCCGCCGTGGAGGCGGGAAGTTTTGCGCAGGCCGCCATTCGCCTGCATTTGTCACGCTCGGCGGTAGGAAAAAGCATCGCTCGCCTCGAACAGCGGTTGGGAGTTCGTCTTTTTCAACGCACCACCCGCAGCCAGAGGCTGACCGATAACGGCGCCCTTTTTTATGAACGCTGCCTGCGCGCGCTGGAGGAGATTCGTGGCGCGGAATCGCTGCTTGAAACCGGGAAACAGCAGGTCAGTGGCCGCCTGCGCGTTGCCATGCCGGTGCTGTTTGGCCGCCAGTGCGTCGCCCCGCTGCTGATCGCGCTGGCACAGGAACACCCCGGACTTGAACTGGAAATGTCATTCAGCGACCGCGTGGTGGATCTGGTGGAGGAAGGCTTCGATATGGCGGTACGTAACGGCACGCTGCAGGACAGCAGCGTGCTGGTGGCAAGAAAGCTGGGAGAGCACCGCATGGTGCTGTGCGCCGCGCCGGCTTACCTGCAGAAGAAAGGCCAGCCACATCGCGTTGATGATTTACCCCAGCATACGGCGATTAACTATCTGCGCGCGGGCAGAGTGTTGCCCTGGCAACTGATGGATGACGAAGGGACGTCGCACACCTTTACTCCCCGTTCCTCACTCAACATGGATGACTTACAGGCTATTTGCGACGCTGCGCTGGCCGGACACGGCATTGCCTGGCTGCCCTGCTGGATGGTCATCAAAGAAATTCATCAGGGAAAACTCGTCCCGCTCATGAAGCAGGCGCCGGATGTACACTTCAACGTTCATGCCGTCTGGCAGCAAACGCCTCATCTGCCGCTGAGGGTACGAATGGCTATAGACACGCTGGCGAGCCGTTTACCGGAGGTGATGTCACTGGACCTTCCTGCAAACCGCGCTGAAAGTGCACGTTAACGTTCTGATTCATAGAGGCAAACTTGCCTGCCAGGCGAAACCCTGCTGATAACAGTGAAGTACACATCCCGGTTACGTTCAGACGTCCACAGCTCCCCGACGGGGGCTTTTCTCGCAAAGGAGTAACCACGCGAAGCAAGATACTGTTTAAGTGCAGCGGTATCAGATACCCCGCTAAAGCACACGCCTGAGGTGTCTGGCTGTCCATTTGCAGCAGAGTGGCTGAAGGTATAATCAGGTGAGAGGCGCGGTGCCTGCTTTATCGATGCCGGTGTGTAAAGATGATAGCGAACCCTATCTGATTCACGGTATGCCACCTCAGGCTCATACGGCAAAAGCAGGTATGTGACCGTGACAACTCCGATGGCCAACCCTGAGAATATGGCTAACTTTTTCATGCTCAACGTCGTCCTGAGTGGGTAAAGAAGGAATGATATGTGCCGTTATCGTTAAGAATACGAACAATGTCTGAGCTGAAGTTATCAAACGGCGTAATCCACTTCATAAAGCGTGGAAGCGGGCCTTTATAGGGGTCATGCCGGATATTGGGGTCATCAGGGTCGGGAAACAGTAGCGGAAGAAAACCCCGGTTCTTGAAATTACCGATCGGCCCGTAATGATCCCAACGGCGTAGTGCGCTTTCACGGCATTCCTTTTCCGTACCGATTTCAACTTTAACAGACCACCATACTCTTCGTCAGGGTATGTTTGGGTATATTCTCCTGGTCGGGGGGTTTATGTCAGTGAGGTTGGCTTCGTTTGATAGATAAATATAAGCAAAAAAGAGAGGGACATGATGTCCCTCTCTTTTAGTTCTTAGCCGACTACATTCTTTATGAGACGTCATTTCATCCGGAATGAGATCCCATAATATCAACCGTTAAATATCTATATTCGCCGCTTTCAGCGCGTTCTCTTCAATGAAGGCACGACGTGGTTCTACCGCATCGCCCATCAGGGTCGTGAACAGCTGGTCGGCAGCAATCGCGTCTTTCACGGTGACGCGCAGCATGCGACGGCTTTCCGGATCCATGGTGGTTTCCCACAGCTGATCCGGGTTCATTTCGCCCAGACCTTTATAACGCTGGATAGAGAGACCGCGACGGGACTCTTTCACCAGCCAGTCCAGCGCCTGCTCGAAGCTGGCTACCGGCTGACGACGCTCGCCACGTTCGATGAAGGCATCGTCTTCGATCAGGCCGCGCAGCTTCTCGCCGAGGGTGCAGATACGGCGGTATTCCGGGCCGGTCACGAATTCGTGCTCCAGCGGGTAGTCGGTGTCGACGCCGTGAGTACGCACGCGAACAATCGGCTCAAACTGCTGTGCCGCATTCTGCTGAACGTCGAACTTCCACTGGCTGCCGTGCTGCTCTTTCTCGTTCAGCTCGCTCACCAGAGCGTTTACCCAGCGGGTCACGGTCTGCTCGTTGCTCAGATCGGCTTCGGTCAAGGTTGGCTGATAGACCAGCTCCTTCAGCAGCGCTTTTGGATAGCGACGCTCCATACGGCCAATCATTTTCTGCGCGGCGTTGAACTCGGAAACCAGACGCTCCAGCGGCTCTCCTGCCAGTGCCGGAGCGCTGGAGTTCGCGTGCAGGGTTGCACCGTCAAGCGCGATCGCGATTTGGTACTGATCCATCGCGTCGTCATCTTTGATGTACTGTTCCTGCTTGCCCTTCTTCACCTTGTACAGCGGCGGCTGCGCAATATAGACGTGGCCACGCTCAACGATTTCAGGCATCTGACGATAGAAGAAGGTCAACAGCAGCGTACGAATGTGCGAGCCGTCGACGTCCGCATCGGTCATGATGATGATGCTGTGATAGCGCAGCTTGTCCGGGTTGTACTCATCGCGGCCAATGCCGCAGCCCAGCGCGGTAATAAGCGTCGCCACTTCCTGAGAAGAGAGCATCTTGTCGAAGCGCGCTTTCTCAACGTTGAGGATTTTACCCTTCAGCGGCAGAATCGCCTGGTTCTTACGGTTACGGCCCTGCTTCGCAGAACCGCCCGCGGAGTCCCCTTCCACAAGGTAGAGTTCGGACAGCGCCGGGTCGCGTTCCTGACAGTCAGCCAGCTTGCCCGGCAGGCCTGCCAGGTCCAGCGCGCCTTTACGACGGGTCATTTCACGGGCTTTACGCGCCGCTTCACGGGCACGCGCCGCATCGATAATTTTGCCCACAACGATTTTCGCGTCGTTCGGGTTTTCCAGCAGGTACTCGCTCAGCAGTTCGTTCATCTGCTGCTCAACCGCCGATTTCACCTCGGAAGAGACCAGCTTGTCTTTGGTCTGTGAGGAGAACTTCGGATCCGGCACCTTCACGGAGACCACGGCAATCAGGCCTTCACGGGCGTCATCACCGGTGGCGCTGACTTTCGCTTTTTTGCTGTAGCCTTCTTTGTCCATGTAGGCGTTCAGGGTACGGGTCATCGCCGCGCGGAAGCCCGCAAGGTGAGTACCGCCGTCGCGCTGTGGAATGTTGTTGGTGAAGCAGTAGATGTTTTCCTGGAAACCGTCGTTCCACTGCAGCGCCACTTCTACGCCAATACCGTCTTTTTCGGTGGAGAAGTAGAAGATATTCGGGTGAATTGGCGTTTTGTTCTTGTTCAGATACTCAACGAACGCCTTGATACCGCCTTCGTAGTGGAAGTGGTCTTCTTTGTTGTCGCGTTTGTCGCGCAGGCGAATAGAGACCCCGGAGTTCAGGAACGACAGTTCACGCAGGCGCTTCGCCAGGATGTCGTACTCGAATTCAGTGACGTTAGTGAAGGTTTCGAGGCTCGGCCAGAAACGCACCATGGTACCGGTTTTCTCGGTATCGCCGGTAACGGCCAGCGGGGCTTCAGGCACGCCGTGCTGGTAGATCTGACGGTGAATTTTGCCTTCGCGCTGGATAACCAGCTCCAGCTTCTGCGACAGGGCGTTTACTACGGAAACGCCTACGCCGTGCAGGCCGCCGGAAACTTTATAGGAGTTATCGTCGAACTTACCGCCTGCGTGCAGAACGGTCATGATCACTTCCGCAGCGGAAACGCCCTCTTCCGGGTGAATACCGGTCGGAATGCCACGGCCATCATCGGTGACGGAGACGGAGTTGTCCGCATGGATGGTAACCACGATGTCTTTACAGTGACCCGCGAGCGCTTCGTCGATAGCGTTATCTACCACCTCGAATACCATGTGGTGCAGACCGGTGCCGTCATCCGTGTCGCCGATATACATACCCGGGCGCTTACGCACCGCATCCAGCCCTTTCAGGACTTTGATACTGGAGGAGTCATAAGAATTCGACATCAACGTTTCTCGCTCATTTCAACTTGGGTTAATCCGTTATTTTACCCTTTTCCACGGTAAACATCTTCGAATTTTCGTCCGACATGTCCATAACGTGTTCAGCGCTAATGGCGCTGACGAAAACCTGCGACTGCGTGGCTTTTAAGCGGCTGGCAAGCAGCCCGCGCCGCGCGTCGTCAAGTTCCGAGGCAAAATCATCTATCAGGTACAGGCAGCGCCGTCCGCTCTCGCGGGTGAGGAACTCCCCCTGCGCCAGGCGCAGCGCGCACATCAGGAGCTTGAGCTGCCCGCGCGACAGCGTGTCTTCCACCGGCGCACCGTCGGCACGAATGCGGAAATCCGCCTTGTGCGGGCCGTGCGCGGTGTAGGTCAACATGCGATCGCGCTCGAAGCTTCTCTCTAACACCTCGGCATAATCCGTCTCTTTCTCCCAGCCGCGCTGGAAGGAAAAGGTGAGAGAGAACTCGGGTAAAAACTGTTTGCAGGTGTCGGCCATATCTTCGGCAATACCTGCGCTGTATTCGGCACGCCAGCGGCTGATTTGTTCCGCGAGAGGGATTAACTCCATGTCCCACGGACGCAGCTGGGCGTAGCGCGTGACCTGGCGCAACGCGGCGTTACGCTGCTTGAGCAGACGCTTCAGGTTGCTCCAGGCGTTAAAGAATCCGGCTTCGTTGTGAAAGCATCCCCAGTCGAGGAACGCTCTTCTGTATTTGGGGCCGCCGTTGAGTAAAGTAAACCCCTCGGGCGTAATCAGCTGCATCGGCATCAGCAGCGCCAGCTCCGCCACCTTGTGGCCGTCGGTGCCGTCGATGCGCACCTTGCTGTCACCCTGCTTGTCTTTGGTCAGGCCGATGGCGGTTTCCCGTTCAGCGCCCTGCAAACGCCCGTGCAGAACAAAGGACTCCTGCTCGTGGCGAATGACGCGACCAATCTGCAAACTGCGAAACGCCCGACCGTGGCCGAGCGTATAGATGGCTTCCAGCACGCTGGTTTTGCCGCTGCCGTTCGCGCCAACCAGGAAGTTAAAGCCGGGGGATAAAGCGAGATCCGCGCTTTCGATATTGCGAAAGTCGCGGATCAACAGACGGGTGAGCGACATTACAGTCTCATTGGCATGACAACATATGCAGCCGACTGTGATGCGGCATCTTCAATCTGTACGCTCGAAACGGAGTCGGTCAGCAGAATGCGCACATTCTCGCATTTCAGTGCATTGAGCACGTCCAGCACGTAGCTGACGTTGAAGCCGATTTCCATCTCAGCCCCGGCGTAGGTGACGTCCAGAATCTCTTCTGCCTCTTCCTGCTCCGGGTTGTTAGCGGTGATTTTGATCTGGTTTTCACTCACGTACAGGCGCACGCCGCGGAATTTCTCGTTGGAGAGAATAGCCGCACGGGCAAAGGCCTGCTTGAGGCTATCGCAGCCCGCTTCCAGCGTTTTGTCCGGGTTCTTCGGCAACACGCGGCGATAATCCGGGAAACGACCGTCAACCAGCTTCGATGTGAAGACAAAATCACCCACGTGTGCGCGGATGTTGTTGCTGCCGATCTGCACGCGCAGCGGCGTGTCGCCGCCGTCGAGCATACGCATCAGCTCAATCACCCCTTTACGCGGCACGATCACCGAATGGTTCGGCAGAGAGTCGCCAATCGGCATAGAACAGACCGCCAGACGGTGGCCGTCGGTCGCCACGGTACGCAGCTCTTCCCCTTCGGTTTCGAACAGCATGCCGTTTAAGTAGTAACGCACGTCCTGATGCGCCATAGAGAACTGCGTGGCTTCAATCAGACGCTTCATCGTCGCCTGCGGCAGGGTGAATTCAACTTCACTCTGCCAGTCGTCCAGGTTCGGGAAGTCCGCAGCTGGCAGCGTGGAGAGCGAGAAACGGCTGCGGCCAGAGCGCACCAGCATACGGTCGCCCTCCAGCTGCACGGCGATTTCAGCGCCTTCCGGCAGCCCGCGGCAGATATCAAAGAATTTACGTGCCGGAACCGTGGTCGCGCCCGCGTCGTGCGGCTGCGTCAGCGTAACGCGCGCGATCATTTCCATTTCCAGATCTGTACCGGTCAGCGACAGCGTACCGTCCGCGACCTGAAGCAGCAGGTTTCCGAGAATAGGCAGCGTTGGGCGGCCGCCTAATGGGCCACTCACCTGTTGCAGCGGTTTTAATAAATGTTCACGTTCAACGGTAAATTTCATAGCGTCACGATGATAATGTTCTGATTAGATTGGAAAAATCTTCTTTTATGTCGTGGCTTTCTTCGCGTAACTGCTCAATCTTGCGACAAGCGTGCAGCACGGTCGTATGGTCACGGCCACCAAACGCATCGCCGATTTCCGGCAGGCTGTGGTTGGTTAACTCCTTTGCCAGCGCCATCGCCATCTGACGCGGACGCGCCACCGAGCGGGAACGACGTTTAGACAGTAAATCTGCCACTTTGATCTTGTAGTACTCGGCCACCGTCTTTTGAATATTGTCGATAGTGACCAGCTTTTCCTGCAATGCCAGCAAATCACGCAGCGCTTCACGCACAAAATCGATGGTGATCGCACGACCGGTAAAGTTGGCATTGGCGATAACGCGGTTCAGCGCCCCTTCCAGCTCACGCACGTTGGAGCGCAGACGCTTGGCGATGAAGAACGCCACTTCACCCGGCAGGCGAATGTCGTTCTCATCGGCTTTTTTCATCAGGATCGCGACGCGGGTTTCCAGCTCCGGTGGCTCGATCGCCACGGTCAGGCCCCAGCCGAAGCGGGATTTCAGACGATCTTCAACGCCGTTGATCTCTTTTGGATAACGATCCGAGGTCAAAATGATCTGCTGATTACCTTCCAGCAGGGCGTTGAAGGTGTGGAAAAATTCTTCCTGCGATCGTTCTTTATTGGCAAAGAACTGGATGTCATCGATCAGCAGCGCGTCAACGGAACGGTAGTAGCGTTTAAACTCTTCGATCGCATTGTTTTGCAGAGCTTTTACCATGTCCTGAACGAAGCGCTCGGAGTGCATATACACCACTTTCGCGTTGGGCTTGCGCGCCATGATGCCGTTACCTACCGCATGCAGCAGGTGGGTTTTACCGAGACCCGTGCCGCCATAGAGGAACAGCGGGTTGTAAGCACCACCGGGGTTATCGGCAACCTGACGGGCCGCCGCGCGCGCCAGCTGGTTCGACTTACCTTCAACGAAGTTGTCGAACGTGTGTTTCACGTTAACGTTAGAGCGGTAGGTTGGCTCTGCGGGTGCAGGAACGTTATCCCAGCCCTGACGAGCGGGTGCAACGCGAGGCGCCGGAGCCGGAACAGCCTGAGCGGGCGCGGCTACATTGACGGTTTCACGAACGGTTTGGGTGACCGGCTTTGTGCCCACTTCAAAACGCAGCTGTGGGACATCTGATCCACAGAAATCGTTCAGCAGGCCATTGATGTTATTGAGGTACTTGTCTCTTACCCAATCGAGCACAAAACGGTTTGGCGCATACAAAGCCAGCGTGTTATCGCTCAGCTCCGCCTGCAACGGGCGGATCCACATACTGAATTCTGTGGCTGGTAACTCATCCTGCAATCGGGCAAGACACTGCTGCCAAAGCGAAAGTGACACGGCGGACTCCACTCGAACAATAAAAGAAAACTATTGAATATTCATGATTGTTGGCGCACATCGACATGACCCTGTGTAAAGGGGGACGTGCGAATTGCTATCTGCAATTTATCCTGACCAGGATCCTGGGATCCCGATCGGGACCGCGGATCATAGCGTAAACTGAGCCAGAGATCTTCTGTTTCTCACAGATTCTTCCCGATTTATCCACAGGAAGATCCGAAACCGGGTAAGTGTAAACGATCCTGGCGCCAGTGCCCCGCGATTTAGTCCGCATATTGGAAAATTTAATGAGCAGCGACAATTTATTGCTTAAATGATCTAACGAAGATCCGGGACGATCCTTGCGCTTTGTTGGCGAGGCCGTATAATCCTCGACCCGGCGCGTGATGCTCATCTTCCTGCGTCGTCCGTTGCTCATTTTCCACGCGAAATCGTGCGGAAATACGCGGGAAATAAGGAAAGAGAATTGACTCCGGAGTGTACAATTATTACAATCCGGCCTCTTTAATCACCCACGGCTTCGGCGTCCGTCATTCGAAACTCGGTCGGGCATCCGCAAAAGTCATGAATTTTTTCAAGTTTAGGTAGAAATCGCCATGAAACGCACTTTTCAACCGTCTGTACTGAAGCGCAACCGTTCTCACGGCTTCCGTGCTCGTATGGCTACTAAAAATGGTCGTCAGGTTCTGGCACGTCGTCGTGCTAAAGGCCGCGCTCGTCTGACCGTTTCCAAGTAATAAAGCTAACCCCTGAGTGGTTAAGCTAGCATTTCCCAGGGAGTTACGTTTGTTAACTCCCACTCATTTCACTTTCGTCTTCCAGCAGCCACAACGGGCTGGCACGCCGCAAATCACCATCCTCGGCCGCCAAAATTCGCTGGGGCATCCCCGCATCGGTCTCACAGTCGCTAAGAAAAACGTTAAGCGTGCGCATGAACGCAACCGGATTAAACGTCTGACGCGTGAAAGCTTCCGTTTACGTCAGCACGAACTGCCTTCTATGGACTTCGTGGTGGTGGCTAAAAAGGGGGTTGCCGACCTCGATAACCGTGCTCTCTCGGAAGCGTTGGAAAAATTATGGCGCCGCCACTGTCGCCTGGCTCACGGGTCCTGATAGCCCTCATTCGGGTCTATCAACGCCTGATTAGTCCGCTACTCGGGCCGCACTGCCGTTTCACACCAACATGCTCAAGCTACGGAATTGAGGCATTGCGCAGGTTTGGAGTGATAAAAGGCAGTTGGTTGACGGTGAAACGCGTATTAAAATGCCACCCTTTACACCCAGGTGGAGACGACCCCGTCCCCCCAGGACCTTTTGATACCAGAGAACACTAACGATGGATTCGCAACGCAATCTTCTTATCATCGCTTTGTTGTTCGTGTCTTTCATGATCTGGCAGGCATGGGAGCAGGATAAAAATCCTCAACCCCAGCAGCAGACCACGCAGACCACGACCACCGCAGCGGGTAGCGCCGCCGACCAGGGCGTACCGGCCAGTGGCCAGGGGAAACAGATTACGGTTAAGACCGATGTGCTTGAGCTGACTATCAACACCCGTGGTGGTGATGTTGAGCAGGCGCTGCTGTTGACCTACCCGAAAGAGCTGAAGTCTAACGAACCGTTCCAGTTACTGGAAACCACACCGGAGTTCCTGTATCAGGCGCAGAGCGGCCTGACCGGTCGTGATGGCCCGGATAACCCGGCTAACGGTGCGCGTCCACTGTATAACGTCGAGAACGACACCTTTGTGCTGGCTGACGGCCAGAACGAACTCGTTATCCCGATGACCTACACCGACGCGGCAGGCAACACCTTCACCAAAACCTTCACCCTGAAACGCGGTGAGTATGCGGTGAACGTGGGCTACAGCGTACAGAACGCCGGTGCGAAACCGCTGGAACTGTCTACCTTCGGTCAGCTGAAGCAGTCCATCAACCTGCCGTCACACCGTGACACCGGAAGCAGCAACTTTGCGCTGCATACCTTCCGTGGCGCGGCGTACTCCACGCCTGACGCGAAGTACGAGAAATACAAATTCGACACCATTGCCGACAACGAAAACCTGAACGTCAGCTCCAAAGGCGGTTGGGTAGCAATGCTGCAGCAGTATTTCGCGACCGCGTGGATCCCGAATAACGACGGTACGAATAACTTCTACACCGCGAACCTGGGCAACGGTATTGCAGCCATCGGCTACAAATCACAGCCTGTTCTGGTTCAGCCGGGTCAAACCGGTAAGCTGGCAAGCACCCTGTGGGTCGGCCCGGAAATTCAGGACAAAATGGCAGCCGTCGCGCCGCACCTGGATCTGACCGTTGATTACGGCTGGTTGTGGTTCATCTCTCAGCCGCTGTTTAAGCTGCTGAAGTTCATCCACAGCTTCCTGGGTAACTGGGGCTTCTCCATCATCGTTATCACCTTCATCGTTCGTGGCATCATGTACCCGCTGACCAAAGCGCAGTACACCTCCATGGCGAAGATGCGCATGCTGCAGCCGAAGATTCAGGCGATGCGTGAGCGTCTGGGCGATGACAAACAGCGTCAGAGCCAGGAAATGATGGCCCTGTATAAAGCAGAGAAAGTGAACCCGCTGGGTGGTTGCTTCCCGCTGCTGATTCAGATGCCAATCTTCCTTGCGCTGTACTACATGCTGATGGGTTCCGTTGAGCTGCGCCACGCGCCGTTCGCCCTGTGGATCCATGACCTGTCCGCACAGGACCCGTACTACATCCTGCCGATCCTGATGGGCGTGACGATGTTCTTCATCCAGAAGATGTCGCCAACCACCGTGACCGACCCGATGCAGCAGAAGATCATGACCTTTATGCCGGTCATCTTCACCGTGTTCTTCCTGTGGTTCCCGTCAGGTCTGGTGCTGTACTATATCGTCAGCAACCTGGTGACCATCATCCAGCAGCAGCTGATTTACCGTGGTCTGGAAAAACGTGGCCTGCATAGCCGCGAAAAGAAAAAGTCCTGATTCGGTAAGTTAACGCTAAAATAAGGGCGGTCGATTGACCGCCTTTTTTATTTGTATTGAACGAGACCAACCATGAGCCATAACGACACTATCGTCGCCCAGGCAACCCCACCGGGACGCGGTGGTGTAGGCATTCTGCGTATCTCCGGCCTGAAGGCGCGCGAGGTGGCTGAAGCGGTGCTGGGTAAACTGCCAAAGCCGCGCTACGCTGATTACCTGCCGTTTAAAGATGCCGACGGCACGCCGCTGGACCAGGGCATTGCGCTGTGGTTCCCCGGCCCGAACTCCTTTACCGGCGAAGACGTGCTGGAACTGCAGGGCCACGGCGGCCCGGTTATCCTCGACCTGCTGTTAAAACGTATTCTCACCCTGCCGGGCCTGCGCATTGCGAAGCCGGGAGAGTTCTCCGAGCGTGCCTTCCTGAACGACAAGCTCGACCTGGCGCAGGCCGAGGCGATTGCAGACCTGATCGACGCCAGCTCAGAGCAGGCGGCCCGCTCCGCCCTGAACTCGCTGCAGGGGGCATTCTCCGCGCGCGTCAATCATCTTGTGGAAGCACTTACTCACCTGAGGATCTACGTGGAGGCGGCTATCGACTTCCCGGACGAGGAGATAGACTTCCTCTCAGACGGTAAAATCGAAGCCCAGCTCAACCAGGTGATGAACGATCTCGACGCGGTACGCGCCGAAGCGCGCCAGGGTAGCCTGCTGCGTGAAGGGATGAAGGTCGTCATTGCTGGTCGCCCTAACGCCGGGAAATCGAGCCTGCTGAACGCCCTGGCGGGCCGTGAAGCGGCGATCGTGACCGACATTGCCGGTACCACCCGCGACGTGCTGCGCGAGCATATCCACATCGACGGGATGCCGCTGCACATCATCGACACCGCCGGGCTGCGCGATGCCAGCGACGAAGTGGAACGCATAGGTATCGAGCGCGCCTGGCAGGAGATCGAGCAGGCCGACCGCGTGCTGTTTATGGTGGACGGCACCACGACCGACGCCGTTGATCCGGCGGAGATCTGGCCGGACTTTATCGCCCGTCTGCCGGCTAAGCTGCCGATCACCGTGGTGCGTAACAAAGCAGACGTTACCGGCGAAACGCTGGGTATCAGCGATGTGAATGGTCACTCACTGATTCGCCTGTCGGCGCGTACCGGTGAAGGCGTGGACGACCTGCGCAACCATCTCAAGCAGAGCATGGGCTTTGATACCAGCATGGAAGGCGGCTTCCTGGCGCGTCGTCGTCACCTGCAGGCGCTGGAAGAGGCGGCACGCCATCTTGACCAGGGCAAAGCGCAGCTGATTGGCGCGTGGGCGGGTGAACTGCTGGCGGAAGAGCTGCGTCTGGCGCAGCAGAATCTGAGCGAGATCACCGGAGAGTTTACCTCGGACGATCTGCTGGGAAGGATCTTTTCGAGCTTCTGTATTGGTAAATAAGTTTTAGTCCATCCTCGTCCGTGAACGTTCACTAACCCGCATTAACTGCCTGTTAATGCGGGTTTTTACTTCCATCCTCGTCCATAGTCGTGCGGGTTCATCCGCGATTTTTGTGTCCTGAATTGTGACCATCTTTAAATCCCTCGTGTGTCATTGTTCTTTTTTTGCGCTAAAAACCACATTAAATGGACACTCAGAAAAGGTAAAATATGGCACTTTCAATTACAAAACTGCGCACACTCACACCCAAAAACCATCTCTCGAAGCTTGCCGATCATGGCAGGATGGTAAGTGAAGTTCTTCCCACCAGACAGAAAATCTGGCGTTTCTGCTGCAGTTTTAATAACAAATCGCAAAAGATCGCGTTGGACAAATACCCAACTTTCTCACTTGCAGAAACGCGGCTTTGGCTTGAAAAGTACTGCTCAATGGATTCTCATGGCATCAGTCCGGCGCAGAAAAAAGTAGGAAGAAAGCTAAAATAGAAAGACCAAACGACAGTCAAGCGTTCGCCAAACGCTTTCTGAAAGATACCATTGAAAAAATAACCATGAGTCATACAACATCACTCGCGTTATTGAAAAGGACATTATCTCCATCATCTGGAAGCTGTAACCGAAAAAACTTACAACTGTCCATTAGAGCTGTTGTGGTTAGCACTACACGAACCATAACGCGAGATCAACATTGCACGTCTATTTAGCAATCACTGAAACAGGTAAATCAATTTCTGAGAACAGCCTCTCCTTTTCCCGGCAATTATCGGGATTTGGCTAATGTGGGATGGTAATGTGCGAAGTTATTTAGTTGAAGGTATGTCATCCATTTAACTATGGATATAAAGCATCTTTTCGAAATTGCCGAATCATAATATCATGCTCCACAGGTAAAAGTTGAGCCGAGGCGATATTTCAACATATTCGTTTTCAGCCACGATATAATTCCTCCCTAACCCATAACCTGAGATTCATATTTCATCTTTTAGCAATTACTGCATCTTCCGATGTTACCCAAACCTGAAATACGACAATTTATCGCAACAGGAGTGGACTTAAGCAGGCATCTGGTAAGTATCATGCTCGATCAGATATCTTCCGGTATCATGATAGTGTCAGTGATGATAGAGAATGGTAGATCGAGCACAAACAGGAGAGGCGCAGGAAAAGGGGTTTCGCCCATTGCTCTGAAGTCAAACCGTGTCGCGGGATAAACACCTCCTGTGTATGCCCCATCATGCCTTCCAAATAAAGCCCCACAACCACTAAGAAGGCTCGTGATAACGAGTAATAATAGTATCCGTTTCATAATCAATCCCTTTGTATATACCCAGAGAGTATACCATTAATTATTGAGATATTAATGCTCTAAAACAATGTGAAAGAATATATCATAGTGCGCGCGATCACAAATTCATCCAACCTCTGATGTGTCATATTCAAGCCGTCAATAATTCTTGCTATTAGTATTCATGAAAGCGCCTTCCACAGAATTACTTTTGCCAACTCAGAAGAAATCAGGTAGTTTCCACAGAAATTTTTGAAATATCTCCAGCATCAAGGATGGGATGATGACGATCAGACCGGCAGTAATTTTCGCCTTTATATTTCTTTCTATCGCCGGGCTTAACGCCTATGCCGAAGACACACCGCCCGCTCCGTATAAACTGAAATGGGGCATGAGCTATGAGCAAGTCAGAGACGTGCCTTTTTACTCCCTGGAAAAATCCGATATAAACTTTGTGGGTAAGGATCCAAACTTAATTGTTGCTACGATCGATCCCATGGAAGTAAATGCCTCTAATTATCAGACAATGACTCTTTATTTTGATAAAAATAAAGGGCTGAGAGGCATATCTATCTCAGCAGATGTCGATATAGATTACGATATCAACAATGACCGAGGTAATGAAGCATTGGCATTGTATAAGAAAGAAAGTAAAGAACTAGATCACCAATATGGCACCGCTGTCGAAAAAGAAGAGTTTATCGTCGATAAGAGCAAGTTTCACCAGGGACTAGCAGAGTGTCTTCGCCGCCTGCAGGAATCAGTTAACAAGGGTTCAGATCCTAATAAAACAACTCACTGCACAAAATGGCAACGCGACTATAGAAAAGGTAGGGCAACTGTTTTGCTCACTATTGAACCGCGGCAAGTCACCAAACGCTATATATATAAATAATTAACAGGGATAAATAGTTGCTAAACTTACTTCGATTATCATTACACCTGATGGCGGTGGCTGTTTTGACATTCACGCTGTCTGCGTGTAACGCAACATTTAATACAACCAAAAATATCCTCAGGAACGTGATGACTCTATCAGATCACCAGCGAGCAGTATCAGCGCTTGATGCTAATGATGCAGACGCCGCGCAGAACTTCCTGACCGGAAGGGACTTTAAAAACCGCTACGCTCCGATCGAAGATGCTGAATCCTGGGGTAGTTTACAATATCGAGCAGCTAAGATCGTTGTCTCTGCCGAGGGTAAAGGCCAGAAGGTCAGTGATGAGTCACTTTATCTTGCTCGACTGACGTTGTTTGAAGCCGAAGAAGGATTACCCGACCGCCCCGATATTATGCTGGACTACATGCATAAAGCGATGGCTATATTGCTGGAGAATCCGCGCTTACTCGATACAATAAATAGCGATTATGTCAGAACCTTTCCGGGCCAATTTACTCTTGAACGTTATGCTGTATGGCAATATCTAAGCGATGGCGGAGAGATTGACTGGACGAAAAAAGCGCTAAAAGGAGAAGGAAAATCAATTGCTGGCGTGAGCTACCGGGAATGGAACATTCGACTAAAAAAAACGCTCTGGAACCGCGGAGATATTTTTATGCAAAATCTCAATAAATCGCAGTTTATCTTTGAAACCATAGATTATTCTCAGTTTCCTGTCGTAGCTTGTGTCGCTAAACGAAAAAGATGGAGTTTGACACTTCCCAATAATTATACGATGCAAAATTTCCGCGGAGGTGGTGAATTCGATTGGGTCACCTGTAGCAAAGTCAAACATGATTAATTGTCTATTTTAAGGTTAACCGTTCAAAGAATATCCCAGATAAAAAAGTGCTCGGCCTGGCCCTGACGCTGGAACTCGTCAGAGCAATAGGTTTACGTTCAAAGAAAGCAGCGCTGCGTTATCAACTCTTTTCCAGAGTCATCATATTGTTCAGCAAATACATGGTGATTTCCTATCAGGAAATCACCATTGTCCAAATGGCAACTCGCCTAAACCCTTTTCACCCCCTATTCTGCATGCCTGCATTTATGGGGGGTTTATGGCGCGTTTTCTGTTTTGTAGTTTCGCATTAGTTCTGCTTTATCCGTCGGGTATTGATATGTATCTGGTGGGATTACCGCACATCGCACGCGATCTGGGTGCCAGCGAAGCGCAGCTGCACATCGCGTTTTCGGCCTACCTCGCGGGGATGGCGTCATCGATGGTCTTTGCCGGGAAGATAGCGGATAAGGCAGGCCGTCAGCCCGTCGCAATAACCGGCGCCGTCATCTTTGCCCTGGCCTCTCTTCTCTGCTCACAGGCGCAGAACAGCACCGTATTCCTGGCAGGACGGTTCATCCAGGGCATTGGAGCCGGCGGCTGTTACGTGGTGGCGTTTGCCATTTTGCGCGACACCTTAAGCGCCCAGCGCCGTGCCAAAGTGCTCTCCATGCTGAACGGGATAACCTGCATCATCCCGGTGCTGGCCCCGGTCGTGGGCTATCTGATTATGCTGAAATTCCCGTGGCAGAGCCTGTTCTGGACCATGGCCGCCATGGGCGCGCTGGTGTTTATCCTGTCAATCGCCGTGCTGAAAGAGACCCACCCGGGCTCGCAGAATCCCAGCCATACCGCGACCATTCATCCAGCAGAGAAACTTCTCAACCGCTTTTTCCTCAGCCGTCTGGCCGTGACGACCCTAAGCGTGGTGGTGATCCTGACGTATGTAAACGTTTCCCCGGTTTTGCTGATGGAGACTATGGGTTTCGATCGCGGTGAGTATTCAACGGTGATGGCATTAACCGCTATGGTCAGTATGGCCGTCTCATTTTCCACTCCCTTTGCGCTGAATCTTTTCCGCCAGCGCACGCTGATGCTGACCTCTCAGGTGCTGTTTCTCGCCGCAGGCGTGGTTCTGGCAACCACCAGCTCGCATGCGCTGATGCTGGCAGGTATTACCCTCATCTGTGCCGGGTTCTCGGTTGGCTTTGGCGTGGCGATGAGCCAGGCGCTCGGCCCGTTCTCGCTGCGGGCAGGCGTGGCAAGCTCGGTGCTGGGGATCGCGCAGGTCTGCGGCTCGTCTCTGTGGATATGGCTGGCGGCGGTCATCGGACTTAACGCGCTCAATATGCTGATCGGGATTCTGATTGGCTGTAGCATAGTCTGCATCACCTTACTTATGGTCATCCAGCCCGCGGCACAGTATGAAGAAGCCCATCAGCAGTCTCGATCTTAACCTGTTGCTTTGCCTACAGCTTTTGCTGCAGGAGCGCAGCGTCACCAAAGCCGCAAAGCGGATGAACGTGACGCCGTCGGCGGTGAGTAAATCGCTGGCCAGGCTGCGCGACTGGTTTGACGACCCGCTGTTTGTCAAAACGCCGTTAGGGCTGCTGCCCACGCCGCTGACGGTCAGCCTGGAGCAGGATTTGGCCGACTGGATGCAGATTGGCAATCAGATCCTTGATAAATCTCACCATGATTCGCCTGGCGGGCTGACGTTCGTGCTGGCCGCCGAAACGCCGCTGATGCTCATCCGCTTTAACGCCCTGCTGGAGCAGGTAAATCAGCGCTATCCGCAGGCGACGGTGAAAGTGCGTCACTGGGATTACGACTCGCTGGACGCCATTACGCGCGGGGAAGTGGACGTTGGTTTCACCGGTCGCGAAACCCATCCGCGCTCGCGTGAACTGCTGAAGCTGATGCCGTGGTTTATCGACTACGAAATCCTGTTTAGCGACCGTCCATACGTCTATTTGCGTGAGGATCACCCCGCTCTGCAGGAGGAGTGGAATCTGGAGGCCTTCCTGCGCTATCCCCATATCAGTATCTTCTGGGAACGGAGCGACACCTGGGCGCTGGATGAGGTGCTAAAAGAGACGGGGCGGGAGAGAAACATTGCCATGTGTTTGCCAGGCTTTGAGCAGTCGATGTTTATGGCGGCGCAGCCCGGCCATAACTATATCGCCACGGCTCCCCACTACTGTCGCCACTACAATGAACTCCACCAGCGGAAGCTGATCGCGCTTCCTATACCCATTGACGAAGCGCAGGCTGAAAAGCTGACCGTTCCCTTCACGCTGATCTGGCATAAACGGAACAGCCATAATCCGAAAATTCTCTGGCTGCGGGAGACCATCAAGGCGTTGTACGGTGGCAGCGATCCAATTTTTGCCTAAGAAAATGTAAAGTTCGGCGCTCAGGCTTCTCTTACTCTCATTTACTGATTAAAACAGGAGTCAAGTTAAGCGATAATCATGTAACCGTTTAACCGATTACGACCATTATCAAGGAGCGAAAAATGGCAACGCACTTTGCAAGAGGGATACTTACAGAAGGACGTCTCGTATCGGCCAGACTCTCTTCAGCCTGTCACAGTGAGGCGCTCAAACTCCCCGAACACCGCAGGACGCGGTTTTTAGCCTCCAGAGCACTTCTCGCAGAACTGCTGTTTATGCTGTACGGCACCAGCGAACTGCCGGAGATCGTCACGCAACCAGAAGGCCGCCCGGTCTTTGCTGACCCGGAACTCCCCCGTTTTTCCATTGCCTATACGGGCAATATCATTGGCGTGGCGCTGACCACCGAAGGGGATTGCGGGCTGGATATGGAGCTTCAGCGTGCGACGCGGGGCTTCCACGGCGCAAGCCCGCACGATGACTACCCGCTCTCCAGCAATGAAAAGCTGTGGGTACGCAACCAGAACGACGCCGTCGAGGCCAGAGCCCAGCTCATCACCCTGCGCCAGAGCATTCGCAAGCTCTGCGGATGCGCTTCAGACGACGCCAGCCAGTTGCAATTGCTGCCAGGCTCCGGACGCCTGCGTGCCGCTAAAGCCACGCTTGTAGAGGCGCTCAGCGATGCAGAAGATGTGTTGATATGGTCTGTTGCAGTCAGCCCCGCCATCGAACGGCTAAAGATTTGGGAATTTGACAGTAAAGAGGGATGGAGTAGCCTTCCGGATGTGCCCGAGCGCGCCAACGAGCCCGCCGCACGCCTGATGCGTTTAACCAGTTTACCGGCAGAAAAAGCATTTACCCATAGCTGATCCAATCAGGGTCATCATGATGAAACAGGAGTAATCATGTCTGATACGTTGAAAGTAGTTACGTTACTGGGAAGCCTGCGCAAAGGTTCATTTAACGGAATGGTTGCCCGCACGCTGCCGCAGCTGGCCCCGGCAGGTATGGAAATTAGCGCCCTGCCATCAATTGGCGATATCCCGCTGTATGATGCTGATATGCAGCAGGAAGAGGGGTTCCCGCAGAGCGTGGAGGCGATAGCCGAGCAGATCCGCCAGGCCGACGGTGTGGTCATTGTCACGCCGGAGTATAACTACTCGGTTCCGGGTGGCCTGAAGAACGCCATTGACTGGCTGTCCCGCTTACCGGAGCAGCCCCTGTCCGGCAAACCGGTGCTGATCCAGACCAGCTCAATGGGCGCGATTGGCGGCGCGCGCTGCCAGTATCACCTGCGCCAGATCCTGGTGTTTCTGGATGCGATGGTGATGAACAAGCCGGAATTTATGGGCGGTGTGATTCAGAACAAGGTCGACCCGCAGACGGGTGAAGTGGTGGATCAGAGCACGCGTGACCATCTCTCTGGCCAGCTGACAGCGTTTGGGGATTATATTAAGCGGGTGAAGGCGTAAGATCGCTGCGGCCTGATGCCCTCACCCTGACCCTCTCCCACGGGGAGAGGGAACAAACCTGTTTATTTGGCGTCAATAAACACAATCTTCAGCACAAACAGCAGCGCCACAATAATCACGCACGGGCTGAGTTCGCGGAAGCGGCCGGTACCGATCTTCATTACGCAGTAAGAGATAAAGCCCAGCGCGATACCTTCGGTGATCGAGAAGCTGAACGGCATCATCACGGCGGTAATAAACGCCGGTACCGCTTCGGTTAAATCATCCCACTTCACGCGCGCCAGGCTCGACGTCATCAGCACGCCCACGTAAATCAGCGCGCCGGCAGCCGCATACGGTGGAACCATACCCGCCAGCGGAGAGAGGAAGATCACCAGCAGGAACAGGATACCCACCACCACCGCCGTCAGGCCGGTACGGCCGCCCACGGACACGCCGGAAGAGGATTCAATGTAAGCGGTAACAGACGAGGTGCCAATGAAAGAACCCGCCACGGAAGAGATGCTATCCACATACAGCGCCTGCTTCATGCGCGGGAATTTGCCTTTCTCGTCCGCCAGACCCGCTTTGTCGGTCACGCCAATCAGCGTACCGGAGGAGTCAAACAGGTTGACCAGCATGAAGGAGAAGATCACGCCCGCCAGGCCCAGGTTCAGGGAACCCGCCAGATCGACGTGACCAATCACGGTAGAGACGCTCGGAGGCGCGGAGACGATACCGTTATAGTGCACGTCGCCCAGCATCCAGCCCAGCAGGGTGGTCACCACGATGGACACCAGCACCGCGGCATGAATGTTGCGGGAGGCCAGGATCGCGATGATAAAGAAGCCCAGCACGCCCAGCAGCACGTTATGAGAGGTCAGATTGCCGATGCTCACCAGTGTTTCCGGGTTCGCCACGATCACACCGGCGTTTTTCAGCCCCATCATGCCGATAAACAGACCGATACCGCTGGTGATGCCCACGCGCAGGCTCACCGGAATGTTCGCAATCATCCAGTAACGCACGCGGAAGATGGTCAGCAGCAGCAGGCCAACCGCACCCCAGAAAATAGCGCCCATACCGACCTGCCACGGCAGACCCATCGCCTGAACCACCACGAACGCAAAGAACGCATTCAGGCCCATAGCGGGTGCCAGCGCAACCGGCAGGTTAGCGAAGACACCCATCAGGATGCTGCCAAGCGCCGCAATCAGACAGGTGGTTACAAAGACGGCGCTGGTGTCCATGCCAGCGACGCCCAGAATTTGCGGGTTCACAAAAACGATATAGACCATCGTCAGGAAGGTGGTGAAACCGGCGATCACTTCGGTGCGTGCCGTTGTGCCGTGCTCGCGCAGTTTAAACACGCGCTCAAGCAGACCCTGACCAGATGTCTGGGTAGTGTGTTGTTGACTCATCATCAATTTCCGAACAAGGAGGGAAAATTCGTCGCTATCCTATACCAAAATGCGACAATAGTGGCGGTTACGTGATACTTTTTTCATTGATTTTGCTTATACGGCAACGATTGCGTCCCGGCGAACTGCCGTACGAAAACGTTAAACTTGTTAAAAGGGAAAGGCATGTCCGGAATTGAAGCGGTATTTTTCGACTGCGACGGTACGCTGGTCGACAGTGAGGTCATTTGTTCCCGCGCATATGTCACCATGTTCCAGGAATTTGGCATTACGCTGGAGCTCGAAGAGGTGTTCAAACGCTTTAAAGGCGTGAAGCTCTACGAGATCATCGACATCATTAACCAGGAACACGGGGTGGCTCTGGCAAAAGCGGATCTGGAACCGGTGTACCGCGCCGAGGTCGCACGCCTGTTCGACTCCGAACTAGAGGTGATCTCCGGAGCTAACGCGCTGCTGGATGCGATGACGGTGCCAATCTGCGTGGTCTCCAACGGTCCGGTCAGCAAAATGCAGCATTCACTGGGCAAGCTTGAGATGCTGCACCACTTCCCGGAAAAACTGTTCAGCGGCTACGATATCCAGCGCTGGAAGCCAGACCCGGCACTGATGTTCCATGCGGCGAAAGCGATGAACGTCAACGTGGAGAACTGCATTCTGGTGGATGACTCGTCTGCGGGCGCGCAGTCGGGGATTGCTGCGGGGATGGAGGTGTTTTACTTCTGCGCCGATCCGCACAACAAGCCGATCGATCATCCAAAAGTGACGACCTTTACCGATCTGGCGCAGTTGCCAGAGTTGTGGAAGGCGCGCGGGTGGGATATTACTCGCTGAGTTTTCCCCTCACCCCGACCCTCTCCCCAGGGGAGAGGGAGAAAACCGAATTGTCCCCTCTCCCTGTGGGAGAGGGTTAGGGTGAGGGTAAAAATCACTCTTTCGGATCTTTACCCGCCAGCAGCTTGTCCAGCTCGTCGCCGCCCACGTGACGGAAGTCCTGACCCTTCACGAAGTAGAAAATGTATTCGCAAATGTTCTGGCAGCGGTCGCCGATACGCTCGATGGAACGGGCGCAGAACAGGGCCGTCAGCACGCTTGGGATGGTACGGGAATCTTCCATCATGTAGGTCATCAGCTGACGCACGATGCCTTCATACTCCTGGTCCACTTTCTTGTCTTCACGGTAGATACGAACCGCTTCGTCCAGATCCATGCGCGCGAAGGCGTCCAGCACGTCGTGCAGCATCTGCACGGTGTGGCGGCCCAGCGACTCCAGGCTCACCAGCAGCGGCTGGTGCTGCTGGGAAAACTTCTCCAGCGCGGTGCGGCAGATTTTATCCGCAACGTCACCAATACGCTCCAGCTCGGCGATGGTTTTAATGATCGCCATCACCAGACGCAGGTCGCTCGCCGTCGGCTGACGCTTGGCGATGATACGCACGCAGGCTTCGTCGATGGCGACTTCCATCATGTTGACGTTGTGGTCGCCTTCAATGACGCGCTTCGCCAGCTCGCTGTCCTGGTTGTGCATCGCCGTAATCGCATCAGAAAGCTGCTGCTCAACCATGCCGCCCATGGTCATTACCTGGGTGCGGATGCTTTCCAGCTCTGCGTTGAACTGGCCTGAAATGTGTTTATTAAGATTGAGGTTGTCCATGGTTTCTCCACATGCACTAAGGCAAATCAACCGTAGCGGCCAGTAATATAATCTTCGGTTTGTTTCTTCGCGGGCCGGGTGAACAGCGCGTCCGTATCGCTGAACTCAATCAACTCGCCCAGGTACATAAACGCCGTGTGATCGGAACAACGCGCAGCCTGCTGCATGTTGTGGGTCACGATAACCACGGTGTAATCCTGCTTCAGCTCGGTGATCAGCTCTTCAATACGACCGGTTGAGATTGGGTCCAGCGCCGAGCACGGCTCATCCAGCAGCAACACTTCCGGACGAATGGCGATACCGCGCGCAATGCACAGACGCTGCTGCTGACCACCGGAGAGAGAGTACCCGCTCTGGTGCAACTTATCTTTGGTTTCGTTCCACAATGCGGCCTTGGTCAATGCCCACTGCACGCGCTCGTCCATATCGGCACGGGAGAGCTTCTCAAACAGGCGAACGCCAAACGCAATATTGTCATAGATGGACATCGGGAACGGCGTCGGTTTCTGGAACACCATGCCCACTTTGGCACGCAGCAGGGCGATATCCTGGGCCTGGGTCAGAATGTTTTCGCCATCCAGGATAATTTCACCTTCAGCGCGCTGCTCCGGATAGAGCGAATACATTTTGTTAAAGGTACGCAGCAGCGTGGATTTACCACAGCCGGACGGACCGATGAATGCCGTGACCTGGTTCTTGGCGATATCCAGGTTGATATTCTTCAGGGCATGGAATTTGCCGTAGTAGAAGTTCAAATCACGAACCTGAATCTTACCCGGGGCAGTATCAACCATACTCATTGACTCATTTCCTCATTCGGCGCCGCGAGCTGCCGCGCCGTAAAAAATTAACCGTGTTTCTTCTTCGCGAAAATGACGCGCGCCAGAATGTTCAGCAACAGTACGCAAAGGGTGATGATCAGCACCCCGGCCCAGGCCAGCTGCTGCCATTCCGCGAATGGGCTCATCGCAAATTTAAAGATCGTCACCGGCAGGTTGGCGATCGGCTGCATCATGTCCGTGCTCCAGAACTGGTTGGAGAGGGCAGTAAACAGCAGCGGTGCCGTTTCACCGGCGATACGGGCGATAGCCAGCAGAATACCGGTCATGATCCCGGAGACCGACGCTTTCAGGGTGATTGCAGAAATCATTTTCCATTTCGGCGTACCCAGCGCGTAAGCCGCTTCACGCAGGCTGTCCGGCACCAGTTTCAGCATGTTTTCGGTGGTACGAATGACGATAGGCACCTGCAGCAGCGCCAGCGCAATCACGCCCGCCCAGCCGGAGAAGTGTTCCATTTGCGCGACCACGATGGTGTAAACAAACAGGCCCACGACAATAGACGGAGCAGAAAGCAGGATGTCGTTAATGAAGCGAATCACCTCTGCCAGCCAGGACTTACGCCCGTACTCCGCCAGGTAGATGCCCGCCATGATGCCCAGCGGCGTACCGAAAACGGTCGCCCACAGGATCAGCAGGCCGCTGCCCGCCAGGGCGTTCGCCAGACCACCACCCGCCGTATTTGGCGGCGGCGTCATCTCGGTGAACAGTGCCAGAGACATTCCATCAATACCGCGGGTGATGGTGGACATTAGGATCCAGATCAGCCAGAACAGGCCGAATGCCATCGTTGCCATGGAAAGCGTCAGCGCAATGCGGTTTTTGAAACGACGCTTCGCCTGCATTTTGCGGCGGGATTCCGCAAGCCGAGCGGTGCTTTGCATTTCGAGCGTTGCCATCAGCGTGCCCCCTCATTTTTCGCGAGACGCAGGATCATCAGCTTGGAAATCGCCAGAACAATGAAGGTGATAACGAACAGAATCAGACCCAGTTCCATCAGCGCTGCGACGTGAAGCCCGGATTCCGCTTCGGCAAATTCGTTTGCCAGCGCGGAGGTAATACTGTTACCCGGCATATAGAGTGAGGCGCTGTCGAGCTGGTAGGTGTTACCGATGATAAAGGTAACCGCCATGGTTTCACCCAGCGCGCGACCTAAGCCCAGCATCACGCCGCCGATCACCCCATTTTTGGTGAACGGAAGGACAATGCGCCAGATAACTTCCCAGGTGGTGCAGCCGATGCCGTAGGCCGACTCTTTCATCATCACCGGAGTTTGTTCGAAGACATCGCGCATTACCGCCGCAATGTACGGAATAATCATGATGGCGAGGATCACACCTGCCGCCAGAATACCGATACCGAATGCCGGGCCAGAGAACAGGGCCCCCACAAACGGAACGGCAGAGAGAACATTACCCACCGGCTCCTGGAAGTACGTGGCAAACAGCGGCGCAAAGATAAACAGGCCCCACATGCCGTATACGATACTTGGGATGGCCGCCAGCAGTTCGATGGCAATACCCAGCGGGCGACGCAGCCAGCCCGGCGCCAGTTCAGTCAGGAACAGCGCAATACCGAAGCTTACCGGAACCGCAATCAGCAGGGCGATGAACGAGGTCACCAGCGTACCGTAAATCGGCACCAGCGCACCGTAGATGTCGTTCGGCGCGTCCCACTCTTTGGTCCACAGGAAGGAGAAACCGAATTTCTGAATGCTCGGCCAGGAGGAGAAAATCAGAGACACGATAATGCCGCCCAGCAGCAATAGCACAATCAGCGCAGCCAGTTTAACCAGCGCGCCGAAAATCATGTCACCTTTTTTACCCGGAGGGTTAAATGCAGGCTTGGTTGCAGCCATAAATCACTCTTCTGTTAAACGCGTTTACGAAATCGGCGGGTAAGCGCAAGCGCCACCCGCCATTTTCGTCAGAATGCTAAATTAATACAATGCTTTACCGCTGCTGTCTTTCACGTTGGTTTTCCATGCAGCACGAATCTGCTCAACCACGCTGTCCGGCAGGCTGGCGTAATCCAGGTCATTAGCCTGTTTGCCGCCGTTTTTGTATGCCCAGTCAAAGAACTTCAGCACTTCAGTACCTTGCTCTGGTTTCTTCTGATCTTTGTGAATCAGAATGAACGTTGTAGAAGTGATTGGCCACGCGTTGTCGCCTTTCTGGTTAGTCAGATCCTGTGCGAAGGATTTGCTCCAGTCAGCGCCTTTCGCGGCGTTAGCGAAGTTCTCTTCGGTTGGGCTAACCGGTTTGCCGTCAGCAGAAACCAGCTTGGTGTAAGCCAGGTTGTTCTGCTTAGCGTAAGCGTATTCTACGTAACCGATGGAGCCAGGCAGACGCTGTACGAACGCGGCGATACCGTCGTTACCTTTACCGCCCAGACCGGTTGGCCAGTTAACGGTAGAGCCGGAGCCGACTTTAGATTTCCACTCTTCGTTCACTTTCGCCAGATAGCTGGTGAAGACGAAGGAGGTGCCGGAACCATCCGCGCGGCGAACCACGGCGATGTTCTGCGAAGGCAGCTTCAGGCCTGGGTTGAGTTTAGCGATCGCTTCGTCATCCCATTTTTTGATTTTACCCAGGTAGATATCACCCAGGGTTTTGCCGTCCAGCACCAGCTCACCAGATTTCACGCCCGGCAGGTTGATGGCCAGAACCACACCGCCGATTACGGTCGGGAACTGGAACAGGCCTTCCTGATTCAGTTTCTCGTCAGACAGCGGAGCGTCTGATGCGCCGAAATCAACGGTATTCGCGGTAATTTGTTTTACGCCACCGGAGGAGCCGATACCCTGATAGTTAACCTTGTTGCCGGTTTCTTTCTGGTAGGTATCCGCCCATTTGGCATACACCGGCGCAGGGAAGGTTGCACCAGCGCCAGTCAGGCTTGCTGCTGCAAAAGCAGAGAAAGCGCTCAGAGATAAGGTCGCGGCGACAACAGTTGCGACAGTGGTACGCATAACTTTCATAATGTCTCCTGCAAGGATTTCGTAAATCATTGTTTAAGTGGCTACGATGAGCAAAATAGGACAAACAGGTGACAGATAAATGTACGAATTATGACAGTTTTATGACAATGGAAATTTCACTTAAAGAAAAACAAAACTGTATATATTTATCAACAAGTTAATCAAGAACATGACGGCAGGATTTCAGAAATATTTTCTTTATGTGACACTGAAAAAATAGCTGAGAATGACAGATTGTCATTAAAAAAGGCTCCACCAGATGGTGGAGCCCGGAAGGATTATTCTACGGTAACGGATTTCGCCAGGTTACGCGGCTGGTCAACGTCGGTGCCTTTGATCAGCGCCACGTGATACGCCAGAAGCTGCAGCGGAACGGTGTAGAAGATCGGTGCAATCACCTCTTCAACGTGCGGCATCTCGATGATGTGCATATTGTCGCTGCTGGCGAAACCGGCATCTTTATCAGCGAAGACGTACAGTACGCCGCCGCGGGCGCGCACTTCTTCGATGTTAGATTTCAGTTTTTCCAGCAGTTCGTTGTTAGGTGCCACAACGATGACCGGCATATCTGCGTCAATCAACGCCAGCGGGCCGTGCTTCAGCTCGCCCGCCGCGTAGGCTTCCGCGTGGATGTAGGAGATCTCTTTCAGCTTCAGCGCGCCTTCCAGCGCAATTGGATACTGATCGCCACGACCCAGGAACAGGGCGTGATGTTTGTCAGAGAAATCTTCCGCCAGCGCTTCAATGCGTTTGTCCTGGGAGAGCATCTGCTCAATACGGCTTGGCAGGGTCTGCAGGCCATGAACGATGTCGTGCTCAACAGAAGCATCTTCGCCTTTCAGACGCGCCAGCTTCGCCACCAGCATCAGCAGAACGGTCAGCTGAGTGGTAAACGCTTTGGTGGAGGCCACGCCGATTTCGGTACCCGCTTTGGTCATCAGCGCCAGATCGGATTCACGCACCAGGGATGAGCCCGGGACGTTACAGATGGCCAGCGAGCCCAGATAACCCAGTTCTTTAGACAGACGCAGCGCTGCCAGCGTATCCGCCGTTTCGCCGGACTGGGAAAGGGTAATCATCAGACTGTTACGACGCACCGCAGATTTGCGATAGCGGAATTCAGACGCGATTTCCACGTCGCACGGCACGCCCGCCAGGGATTCGAACCAGTAGCGAGAGACCATACCAGAGTTATAAGAGGTGCCGCAGGCCACGATCTGAATATGCTCAACCTTGCCGAGCAGTTCGTTGGCGTTTGCTCCCAGCTCGCTCAGGTCCACCTCGCCGTGGCTGATGCGCCCGGTCAGGGTGTTTTTGATGGCGTTAGGCTGCTCGTAGATCTCTTTCTGCATGTAGTGACGGTAAGCGCCTTTATCGCCCGCGTCGTACTGCAGGTTAGATTCGATCTCCTGACGCTTCACCTGCTCGCCTTTGGTATCGAAGACGGTCACGCTGCGGCGCGTCACTTCCGCTATATCCCCTTCTTCCAGGAAGATAAAGCGACGGGTGACCGGCAGGAGTGCCAGCTGATCGGAGGCGATAAAGTTTTCACCCATGCCCAGACCGATAACCATCGGGCTACCGGAACGCGCGGCCAGCAGGGTGGACGGATCGCGGGAGTCCATGATCACCGTGCCGTACGCACCGCGCAGCTGAGGGATAGCGCGCAGCACCGCATCACGCAGCGTACCGCCCTGTGCCAGCTCCCAGTGAACCAGGTGAGCAATCACTTCGGTGTCAGTTTCAGAGACGAAGGTATAGCCGCGCGCTTTCAGTTCTTCGCGCAGCGGTTCGTGGTTTTCGATAATGCCGTTATGCACCACCACGATGTGTTCAGACACATGCGGGTGCGCGTTACCTTCAGACGGTTCACCGTGCGTCGCCCAGCGGGTGTGCGCGATACCGGTACCACCGTGCAGCGGATGTTCTTCCGCGGCCTGAGCCAGCATCTGCACTTTACCGAGGCGACGCAGGCGGGTCATATGCCCTTCTGCATCCACGACAGCCAGACCGGCAGAGTCGTAACCACGGTATTCCAGACGACGTAAACCTTCGAGAAGGATTTCAGCAATATCACGCTGCGCAACTGCGCCAACAATTCCACACATAGTAAGATTTCCTGATTATGGCGTTATGCCATGCGTTGTCGCTGACCTGTATTTGCCCTTTACGGGCACCCCGAGCCTTGTAGAGAGTGGGGTTATAGTTATGGGTACTGCCTGTGGGGGAGGATTATATTATCCTCTCATCCCGGCCCTCTCCCCAAAGGGGCGAGGGTGAAAACCGCACCGTTCAGTTCCCCTCTCCCCTTTGGGGAGAGGGTTAGGGTGAGGGGTGTATATTGTTGTTACTTCTTCTTCACCGGGCGTTTCCAGCCCTGCTTGTGGACCTGCGGCACGCGGCTTAACACCAGCTCGTTATCCGCTACGTCGCGCGTGACGGTCGTGCCGGCGGCGATGGTCACACCGTTACCCACGGTAACAGGCGCCACCAGCTGCGTGTCCGAACCAACAAACACGTCATCACCGATGATGGTTTTAAACTTATTGGCACCGTCATAGTTACAGGTAATGGTCCCTGCACCAATGTTCACGTTGTCGCCAATTTCCGCGTCGCCCAGATAGGTCAAATGACCGGCTTTCGAGCCTTTACCCAGACGCGCTTTTTTCATTTCCACGAAGTTGCCCACGTGCGCGCCTTCCAGCAGCTCAGCGCCCGGGCGCAGACGCGCAAACGGGCCGATGGTACACGCAGCTTCAAGATGAGCATCTTCCACCACGCTGTAAGGGCTGATTTCGCAGCCGTCACCGATGACGCTGTTTTTGATCACGCAGCCGGCACCTATTTTGACGCGGTTGCCCAACGTAACGTTGCCTTCAAGGATAACGTTAGTATCGATCTCAACGTCGCGCCCGTGAGACACGGTGCCGCGCAGATCGAAACGCGCCGGGTCGCGCAGCATCACGCCTGCCAGCAGCAGCTTTTCGGCCTGCTCGGACTGATAAATACGCTCAAGACGGGAAAGCTGCAGGCGATTGTTCACGCCGTCCGTTTCGCTGATGCGCGCCGGATGAACGGCGGCAATTTCACGGCCTTCGTGGTACGCCATCGCAATGATATCGGTGATGTAGTATTCACCCTGCGCGTTGTTGTTGTTGAGCTGAGAGAGCCAGCGCTTCATGTCCGCGCCATTGGCAATCAGGATGCCGGTGTTGATCTCCTGAATCTTGCGCTGCTCATCGCTGGCATCTTTATGTTCAACGATACCCGTTACGTTGCCGTTTTCACGCGTGATACGGCCATAGCCCGTTGGATCGTCCAGCACAACGGTTAATAAACCGATGCCGCCCTGCGGCTTGGCCGCACGCAGGCGAGTCAGCGTTTCAACGGAAATCAGCGGAACGTCGCCGTAAAGCATCAGAATGTCTTCGTCATCGGCAAAGAACGGCGCCGCCTGCTGCATCGCATGACCGGTACCTAGCTGTTCGGCCTGAAGCACCCAGTTGAGCGCGTCATCGCTCAGCGTCTTTTTAAGCAGATCGCCACCGTGGCCGTAGACCAGGTGAACCTGACGGGCACCCAGTTCATTCGCTGCATCAATGACATGCTGCACCATTGGCTTTCCTGCCAGCGTGTGAAGCACTTTAGGCAGATCGGAATACATTCGGGTACCTTTGCCTGCGGCAAGGATCACCACGCTCATCGCACTGTTTGACATACGCATCCTGACGGTAGTTTGAGTGAGAAGTAAAAACGTTTGATGCCTAAAATTCTACATCTTTTTCATCATGAATTAAGGATCAAAAAAAAAGCCAGCCTGGTATCCAGACTGGCTTTTGTGCTTTTCAAGCCGGTGTTACATCGCTTTTTTGGTCAACTCGATAACGCGCAGTTTCGCGATCGCTTTGGCCAGCTCCGCAGACGCCTGAGCGTAATCCACGTCACCATGAGAGCTGCTAATGTGCTCTTCAGCCTTACGCTTCGATTCCAGGGCTCGCGCTTCGTCGAGATCCTGGCCACGAATAGCGGTATCGGCCAGAACGGTCACACTACCAGGCTGCACTTCAAGAATGCCGCCGGACAGATAGATAAACTCTTCGTGACCGAACTGTTTAACGATGCGGATCATACCAGGCTTAATGGCGGTGAGCAGCGGTGCGTGACCCGGGAAAATACCCAGTTCACCTTCACTGCCCGTTACCTGGATTTTCTCGACCAGACCAGAGAACATTTGTTGCTCTGCGCTGACGACGTCCAGGTGGTAAGTCATTGCCATATCACCCTCCGATTAAGGCGTTAAAGTTTTTTGGCTTTTTCCACGGCTTCTTCGATGGAACCAACCATGTAGAACGCCTGCTCTGGCAGGTGATCGTATTCGCCTTCCATGATGCCTTTAAAGCCACGGATGGTGTCTTTCAGGGAAACGTATTTACCTGGAGAACCGGTGAATACTTCCGCAACGAAGAACGGCTGGGACAGGAAGCGCTGGATCTTACGCGCACGTGCTACCACCAGTTTGTCTTCTTCAGACAGTTCATCCATACCCAGGATGGCGATGATGTCTTTCAGTTCCTGGTAACGCTGCAGCAGGGACTGTACGCCACGCGCGGTGTCGTAGTGTTCCTGACCAACAACCAGTGGATCCAGCTGACGGCTGGTGGAATCCAGCGGGTCAACGGCCGGGTAGATACCCAGAGACGCGATCTGACGGCTCAGTACCACGGTTGCGTCTAAGTGCGCAAAAGTGGTTGCTGGAGATGGGTCAGTCAAGTCATCCGCAGGTACGTATACCGCCTGAACGGAGGTGATAGAACCGGTTTTGGTAGAGGTGATACGTTCCTGAAGAACACCCATCTCTTCCGCCAGGGTCGGCTGGTAGCCTACCGCTGAAGGCATACGACCCAGCAGTGCAGATACTTCCGTACCGGCCAGGGTGTAACGGTAGATGTTATCAACGAACAGCAGAACGTCACGGCCTTCGTCACGGAATTTCTCAGCCATAGTCAGGCCAGTCAGCGCAACGCGCAGACGGTTTCCTGGTGGCTCGTTCATCTGGCCGTAAACCAGGGATACTTTGTCCAGAACGTTGGAGTCGGTCATTTCGTGGTAGAAATCGTTACCCTCACGAGTACGTTCACCTACGCCCGCAAACACGGAGTAACCGGAGTGTTCAATCGCGATGTTACGGATCAGCTCCATCATGTTTACGGTTTTACCTACACCCGCACCACCGAACAGACCAACTTTACCGCCCTTCGCAAACGGACACATCAGGTCGATAACTTTGATACCGGTTTCCAGCAGTTCCTGAGAGCTGGACAGCTCTTCGTAGGAAGGTGCCGCGCGGTGGATAGCCCAACGCTCTTCTTCACCGATGTCGCCTTTCATGTCGATTGGCTGACCCAATACGTTCATGATACGACCCAGTGTTGCTTTACCTACCGGGACTTCGATCGGGTGCTCAAGGTCTTTAACTTCCAGACCACGACGCAGACCGTCGGAAGAACCCATCGCGATGGTACGCACGATACCGCCGCCGAGCTGCTGCTGAACTTCCAGCACCAGGCTCTCGTTACCATTCTGTACCTCAAGCGCGTCGTACACGCGTGGTACGGCGTCCTGAGGGAACTCGACGTCCACCACGGCGCCGATTACCTGGACAATCTTTCCAGTAGCCATCTTGAATCCTCTACGTAATTCGTAAACCTGGTTAAACCGCGGCGGCCCCCGAGACGATCTCGGTGAGTTCCTGAGTAATGCTGGCCTGACGAGCTTTGTTGTAAACCAACTGCAGCTCTTTAATCAGGCTGCCGCCATTATCGGTCGCGGCTTTCATCGCCACCATTCGTGCGGCCTGCTCGCTGGCCAGGTTTTCTACAACGCCCTGATAAACCTGAGATTCAACGTAACGACGCAGCAGGGTATCCAGCAGCGGTTTCGGATCGGGTTCATACAGGTAATCCCAGGCTTTCTGCTTCAGCTCGTCATCTTCTGATGCCGGTAACGGCAGCATCTGAGTGAGCGTTGGAACCTGAGACATGGTGTTAATGAATTTGTTGCTGACAACGTACAGTCTGTCCAGGCGGCCTTCATCGTAGGCCTGCAACATCACTTTAACCGGGCCGATCAGTTCGGACAGGGACGGGTTATCACCCATACCGGTCACCTGAGCGACAATGTTGCCGCCAACGGAGTTAAAGAAAGAGACGCCTTTAGAGCCAATCAGTGCCAGATCGCACTGAACGCCTTTATCAGACCAGCCTTTCATATCCGCCAGCAGTTTTTTGAACAGGTTAATGTTCAAGCCGCCACACAGACCACGGTCAGTCGACACCACCAGGTAGCCCACGCGCTTAACGTCGCGTTCTTCCAGGTAAGGGTGCTTATATTCCAGATTACCGTTTGCAAGGTGACCAATCACTTTGCGCATGGTCTCTGCATAAGGACGGCTGGCCGCCATGCGATCCTGCGATTTACGCATTTTGGAAGCGGCGACCATCTCCATCGCTTTAGTGATCTTTTGCGTGTTCTGGACGCTTGCGATCTTACTACGTATCTCTTTTGCGCCGGCCATGAGCTTCTCCTCAATGCCAGGCGGCTTGCCCTGAGACAAGCCGCCGGACGATTACCAGGATTGGGTTGCTTTGAAGGAATCGAGGATAGCTTTCAGCTTGCCTTCGATTTCGTCGTTATAGCCACCGGTCTGGTTGATCTCTTGCATCAGCGGAGCGTGATCACGGTCGACGTAAGCCAGCAGAGCGGCTTCGAAGCTACCGATTTTCGCCAGTTCCACATCTTCGAGGTAACCGCGTTCAGCCGCGAACAGCACCAGGCCCTGCTGAGCAACAGACATTGGAGCGTACTGTTTCTGCTTCAGCAGCTCGGTCACTTTCTGACCGTGGCTCAGCTGTTTACGGGTTGCTTCGTCCAGATCGGATGCGAACTGAGAGAACGCAGCCAGTTCACGATACTGTGCCAGCGCGGTACGGATACCACCGGACAGTTTCTTGATGATCTTGGTCTGAGCAGCACCACCCACACGGGATACGGAGATACCCGGGTTAACCGCCGGACGAATACCGGAGTTAAACAGGTTGGTTTCCAGGAAGATCTGACCATCGGTAATGGAGATTACGTTGGTCGGAACGAACGCAGAAACGTCACCCGCCTGGGTTTCAATGATCGGCAGAGCGGTCAGAGAACCTGTTTTACCCTTCACTTCACCTTTGGTGAAGTTCTCGACGTATTCCGCGTTAACGCGGGAAGCACGCTCCAGCAGACGAGAGTGGAGGTAGAATACGTCGCCGGGGAATGCTTCACGTCCAGGTGGACGACGGAGCAGCAGGGAAACCTGACGATAAGCAACAGCCTGTTTAGACAGGTCATCGTATACGATCAGCGCATCTTCACCGCGGTCACGGAAGTATTCGCCCATTGCGCAACCGGCGTATGGCGCCAGGTATTGCAGTGCAGCAGATTCAGAAGCGGTAGCCACAACAACGATGGTGTTAGACAGCGCGCCGTGCTCTTCCAGTTTACGAACCACGTTAGAAATGGTGGACGCTTTCTGGCCGATAGCCACGTACACACATTTGATGCCGGAGTCACGCTGGTTGATGATGGCGTCGATTGCCATCGCGGTTTTACCGGTCTGACGGTCACCGATGATCAGTTCACGCTGACCACGACCGATTGGGATCATGGCATCAACGGACTTATAACCAGTCTGCACTGGCTGATCAACGGACTGACGGTCGATAACGCCTGGTGCGATAACTTCGATTGGGGAGAAGCCATCGTGCTCAACCGGACCTTTACCGTCGATTGGCGCACCCAGGGTGTTAACAACGCGACCCAGCAGGCCACGGCCAACCGGCACTTCAAGAATACGGCCAGTACACTTAACCTTCATGCCTTCGGCGAGGTCAGCGTATGGACCCATCACAACTGCACCTACGGAGTCGCGCTCCAGGTTCAGTGCGATAGCGTAACGGTTACCCGGCAGAGAAATCATCTCACCCTGCATACAATCGGCCAGGCCGTGGATGCGGATAACACCGTCACTTACAGAAACAATAGTACCTTCGTTGTGAGCTTCACTCACAACACTGAACTGAGCAATGCGCTGCTTGATCAGTTCGCTGATTTCGGTGGAATTCAGTTGCATGCTCCAGTCCCCTTAAGACTGCAAGACGTCTGCAAGGCGCTCAAGACGGCCGCGTACGCTGCCATCAATGACCATATCACCCGAACGGATGATTACGCCTGCCATTACAGACTTATCGATTTTGCAATTCAGCTTAACTTTGCGTGACAGACGTTTTTCCATCGCGGCGGTGATTTTCGCAAGCTGTTCGTCACTCAGTTCAGTCGCGGAAGTCACTTCGACTTCTGCAGTTGCTTCACTAAGGGCACGTAAGTGCTCAAACTGCTCGAGAACATCCGGGAGCACACGGAGACGACCATTTTCTGCCATCACCTTAATCAGGTTCTGGCCGTTGGCATCCAGTTGCTCTCCGCACACGGCGATAAACGACGCGGCGAGGGTTTCAGGCGCTAACGCACCGGAAAGCAACTCGGCCATTTGTTCGTTTTTCGTCACCTCAGCGGCAAACGCCAGCATGTTCTGCCAGCGATCGACATTTTGGTGTTCGACAGCAAAGTCAAAAGCTGCTTTGGCGTAGGGGCGAGCTACCGTAACAAATTCAGACATCAGCCCCTCCCTCCTTACAGTTCAGCGACAAGTTTGTCCACGATGTCGCTGTTAGCAGCTTCATCCACGGAACGTTCGATGATCTTCTCGGCGCCAGCAACAGCCAGAATCGCAACCTGCTTACGCAGTTCTTCACGAGCACGTTTACGCTCAGCTTCAATTTCAGCCTGAGCCTGTGTCACGATCTTAGTACGTTCCTGTTCTGCTTCAGCTTTAGCTTCGTCCAGGATCTGAGAACGGCGCTTGTTAGCCTGTTCAATGATTACCTGAGCTTCAGCTTTCGCTTTTTTCAGCTGGTCTGTCGCGTTGGCCTGTGCAAGGTCCAAATCTTTCTTAGCGCGTTCTGCGGAAGCCAGACCGTCAGCAATTTCTTTCTGACGTTTTTCGATGGCAGCCATTAAAGGCGGCCATACATACTTCATGCAGAACCAGACAAAGAGAATAAACGCGATGGCCTGGCCGAGGATTGTTGCGTTCATGTTCACAGCACAATACCTCTTAAATTTCTGTGGCTTGGGGTTTTAAAACAACTACTACGCGACAGCAAACATCACGTACAGACCCAGACCTACAGCGATCATTGGGATTGCATCCACCAGACCCATAACGATAAAGAACTGAGTACGCAGCAGAGGAATCAGATCAGGTTGACGCGCAGCGCCTTCCAGGAATTTACCTCCGAGGATGCCGATACCGATCGCAGCACCGATAGCCGCCAGACCCATCATCACAGCGGCAGCCATGTACAGCAGATCCATATTCAGGTTTTCCATGACAGTCTCCAGTTTGTTTCAATTAAAACGTAGTAGTGTTGGTAAAAAATCAGTGCTCTTCAGACGCCATCGACAGATAGACGATCGTCAGAACCATGAAGATAAAGGCTTGCAGCGTAATGATCAGGATGTGGAAAATGGCCCATGGCACATTAAGAATCCACTGTGACCACCACGGCAGAAGACCCGCGATCAGAATGAAAATCAGCTCACCCGCATACATGTTGCCGAACAGTCGCAGACCCAGTGAAACAGGTTTGGACAGCAGGCTAACGCCTTCCAGGATCAGGTTGACCGGAATAAACGCCCAGTGGTTGAACGGCTGCAAGGTAAGCTCTTTCACAAAGCCGCTTACGCCTTTCATTTTGATGCTGTAGAAAAGAATCAGGATAAACACGCCCAGCGCCATCGACAGGGTGATGTTCACGTCCGCAGACGGTACAACACGCAGCGCAGGCAGGCCGAAGATGTGCTCGCCGATGAACGGCAGCAGGTCAATTGGCAGCAGGTCCATCAGGTTCATCAGGAAGACCCAAACGAACACGGTCAGGGCCAGCGGAGCAATCAGCTTGCTCTTACCATGGTACATGTCTTTCACGCTGCCATGGACGAAGCCGATGATCATCTCAACGAACGTCTGGAATTTCCCTGGAACACCGCTGGTCGCTTTTTTAGCAACGCTGCGGAACATGGCCAGGAACAGAAGACCCAAAACCACCGAGAAGAACATGGAGTCGATGTTGATCGTCCAGAAGGTGGCCGGGGGGTTATGTGGATCCACCAGCGAGAATGTACGCAGGTCCAGCTGAAGGTTATTCAGATGGTGACCTATGTAATCCTGCGGCGTCATATTTTCTGAAGCCATGATGCCTTTTACCCTTTGTTATTGATTACAGCTGGAGCCAGAACTTGTACCACCAGCACCAAAACCCACGTTGCTATCAGCGGCATGAATACCACTCTCAAAACCGCCAGCGCCATCACCAGTAGAGCAAAGGTCAGCAACACCTTACACACTTCGCCGAGGGCGAAGGACCAGGCCACGCGGCCTTTGGCGGGTGTATGCGCCTGATGACGCCAGGCAAAAATCATAAACAACACGTTTGGCAGCACGACCGCCAAACCCCCGCACACGGCGGAGATGCCCCAGAAGGGGTCTTTGAGGCTAAACAGCAGTCCACTTGCTATCACAGCCAGAAACTGAATGAACAGAAGCTTACGAGCAACGTTTCTACTCAAGAGCGACACAGACATCACGTTTTTACTCCTGCTCCCTTCGAGGTATGCCGCGTGTCGTATAAAACGTCCTTTAAGGCTCAGAGTCAAGCATCAAAAAGCGGACAAATTATACGGTGCGTACCCGTGATTTCAAACATTAAGTAGCGAAAAGGTGAATAAATGTTTAAATATTTTTCCCCACCGCTATTTTTTAACTTTCGTAGAAAGCATCGACCTTCGAGCAAAACTGCAAACCGCGCGAAAACGTTGACTACAAAGCGTGCACGAGATCACAAAACACACATTTGCGATAAGGTTGTATTTATCAAAGCCGTAAATCGCCCAGGATTATCTTTCTGAAATTAAACACAAAATATCGCAACTATTTTCAAAACAGCCCCGTACACAATAAAAACCTTTTATTGACATTCTTAATAAATAATTAACATTGCGTTCTGGTTACAGACTTCCACTTTTAGCAGGCTGATATTTTCATAGTTGACTATCTTCGCGGTGAATAATCGGCTTGAGGTTAACCGCAAGAAAATCCCTGGTAAAAAAGCGGTTAAACGCTCTCTGGTAAATCCCTGGGAGTTGTGCTGTTTTTTTAACATGCTCAGAACAGCACAAATTCCACATTTTTTATTAATTTTTTAAAAATTGTTTGGCTTAATTATCACCAGATGACGTTCACCGTCGAGCTGAGGAACGTTTAATTTCTCGATGGTTTCAACGCTAAAACCGTCCGGAAGCTGTTCAATTTCATCACCGGGCAGCTGTCCTTTCAGCGCATAAAAACGGCCATCCTCTGCCGGCAGATGCTTACACCAGCTCACCATGTCATTGAGCGAAGCAAACGCGCGGCTGATAACGCCGTCAAACGGCGGCTCTGCCGGAAACTCCTCTACCCTGCTCTGTACGGGCGTGATGTTATCCAGCTTCAGTTCATGCTGAACCTGACGTAAAAAGCGCACGCGCTTGCCCAGGCTGTCCAGCAGCGTGAAATGGCTCTCAGGTCGGACAATCGACAGCGGAACGCCAGGCAAACCAGGTCCCGTCCCCACGTCGATAAAACGTTCACCGTTCAGATATGGCGCGACCACGATGCTGTCGAGAATATGGCGTACCAGCATCTCGTTGGGGTCGCGAACAGACGTCAGGTTGTACGCTTTATTCCATTTGTTCAGCATATCGACATACCCCACCAGCTGGTTTTTCTGGTGATCGGTGAGCGAAATACCTGCCTGATCCAGCAGACGAGAGAGTTTATTGAGCACGGTGAATACCTGTTTAGAAACAATTTGCCCGGTGGCGCTAACGCTTACCGGGCCTACGAACGATGTAGGGCGGGTAAGCAAAGCGCCACCCGCCAAAACGACTGCAATTAGGCGCTGCGGCGCAGCATACCTTGCTTTTTCAGCCACACCAGCAGAATCGAAATCGCGGCAGGCGTGACGCCGGAGATACGGGAGGCCTGGCCAATCGACACCGGTTTGTGATCGTTCAGCTTGGCGATCACTTCGTTGGACAGGCCCGTCACCTGACGGTAGTCCAGCATTTCCGGCAGCAGCGTGTTTTCGTTGCGCTGCTGTTTTTCGATCTCATCCTGCTGACGCGCAATGTAGCCTTCGTACTTCACCTGAATTTCGACCTGTTCAGCGGCTTCCGCGTCTTCAAGACCCGGCGCGAACGCGGTGAGTTTCACCAGATTCTCGTAGGTGACTTCAGGACGACGCAGCAGATCTTCGCCGCTGGCTTCCCGCGAGAGTGGCGCAGTTAAGTGAGCGTTCACTTCGGAAGCGGTTTCCGCCTGTGGATTCACCCAGGTGGTTTTCAGGCGCTGACGTTCCTGTTCAATGCGCTCCAGCTTCTCGTTGAAGCGCGCCCAGCGTTCGTCATCCACCAGACCCAGCTCGCGGCCCATCTCGGTCAGACGCAGGTCGGCGTTGTCCTCGCGCAGCATCAGGCGATATTCCGCGCGAGAGGTAAACATACGGTACGGTTCTTTTGTGCCCAGGGTGCAGAGATCGTCGACCAGCACGCCCAGATAGGCCTGAGAACGTGCCGGCGCCCAGCCCTCTTTCTCGGCAGAGAAGCGGGCAGCGTTCAGACCGGCCAGCAGACCCTGCGCTGCGGCTTCTTCGTAGCCGGTGGTGCCATTAATCTGGCCCGCGAAGAACAGACCGTGGATGAATTTGCTCTCCAGGGTCGGCTTCAGGTCACGCGGGTCGAAGAAATCGTACTCAATAGCGTAGCCAGGGCGAACGATTTTCGCATTCTCCATCCCCTGCATTGAGCGAACAATCTGCATCTGCACGTCGAACGGCAGGCTGGTGGAGATGCCGTTCGGGTAAATTTCGTTCGAGGTCAGCCCTTCCGGTTCCAGGAAGATCTGGTGCTGGTTACGATCGGCAAAGCGCATCACTTTGTCTTCGATCGACGGGCAGTAACGTGGGCCGATCCCTTCGATCACGCCAGCGTACATTGGGCTGCGATCGAGGTTATTGCGGATCACGTCATGGGTTTTTTCGTTGGTATGCGTGATGTAGCACGGCACCTGCTGCGGATGCTGCGCCGCGTTGCCCATAAACGAGAAGACCGGCATCGGGTTATCACCGTGCTGTTGAGCCAGTACGCTGAAATCAATGGTGCGTGCATCGATACGCGGCGGCGTGCCGGTTTTCAGACGGCTGACGCGCAGCGGCAGTTCACGCAGACGACGAGACAGCGGAATGGATGGCGGATCGCCAGCGCGGCCACCGCTGTAGTTGTCCAGACCAATATGGATTTTGCCGTCCAGGAATGTCCCAACGGTCAGCACCACGGCTTTGGCGCGGAACTTGAGGCCCATCTGGGTCACGGCGCCCACGACGCGATCGTTTTCAACGATAAGATCTTCTACCGCCTGCTGGAAGATCATCAGGTTCGGCTGGTTCTCCAGCGCGGTGCGCACGGCCTGACGGTAAAGCACGCGGTCTGCCTGTGCACGGGTGGCACGAACAGCGGGGCCTTTACTTGCGTTTAGTATCCTAAACTGGATGCCAGCCCGATCGATCGCTTTCGCCATCAGGCCGCCAAGTGCATCCACTTCTTTTACCAGGTGTCCTTTCCCAATGCCGCCAATCGCCGGATTACAGGACATTTGTCCCAGCGTGTCGATATTGTGTGTCAAAAGCAGGGTCTGCTGACCCATTCGCGCTGCGGCCATTGCGGCCTCAGTGCCTGCATGACCCCCGCCAATGATGATGACGTCAAAAGGATCCTGATAAAACATGGTGGTCTGCCTCGCGTAAAGCGGTATGAAAATGGATTGAAGCCCGGGCCGTGGATTCTACTCAACTTTAGTCTTTCGAGAAAGCATTGGGATCCTGGGCTATTAAAAAGAAGATCTTTTTATTTAGAGATCTGTTCTATTGTGATCTCTTATTAGGATCGCAGACCCGTGTGGATAAGTCCGATCCCGCGAATAAGATCATGCAGTTAGGAAGGATCGTTTGCTGTGAATGATCGGTGATCCTGGACCGTATAAGCTGGGATCAGATCGCGACTTTATACACAGGGCAAAAACGACGCTACGGTTGTTCTTTGGATAACTACGGGTTAATACGAGCTTTTAACCAGAGTTATCCACATCTGTTCGCGCGATCTTTAATCGTTTTTGAGTAAATTTTTCCATTCACCCAACCAGATCTCGGCCGGATCTTCCGGAATGTCATGATCGAGGATGTTGATCTTGAGCGTTTCACCCAGCTGTTTTGCTCCGCAAGCGGTAACAGCGGCTTCGACTTTCTCTATTGCCCCGCAAAAGGTGTCATATTCACGACTACCGATCCCCACCGCGCCAAAACGGACGTTTGACAGGTCGGGCTGTTGTTCCAGCAGTTCGTCATATAAAGGTTGCAGGTTATCCGGCAGATCGCCCGCGCCGTGCGTGGAGGTGATCAGCAGCCAGACCCCGTCAGCCGGGAGATCTTCAAGCAGCGGCCCGTGCAAGGTTTCTGTCGAAAAGCCTGCATCTTCCAGCTTCTCAGCCAGATGTTCCGCTACATATTCCGCACCGCCAAGGGTGCTGCCGCTGATAAGGGTAATGTCCGCCATTGATCGCTCGCTCAGATAAAGAGGGGATCATTGTACGCTGTGAACGAGCTGGGATCTACCTGTGGAAAATGTGGGAATGAAATTGCCCGATCACGGGCGGATGGTACGCATGATCGGGTTTTGCAGGGAGATCAGCGTCTCGGTGGACTGAATTTCATCGATTGTTTGGATCTTGTTGATAAGTACCTGCTGGAGGGCATCAATGGATCGGCACATCACCTTTATAAAGATACTGTAGTGCCCGGTGGTGTAGTACGCCTCGGTGACTTCATCGAGCGCGTTCAGCTTTGCCAGCGCGGAGGGGTAGTCTTTTGCGCTTTTAAGAATAATACCGATGAAGCAGCAGACGTCGTAACCCAGCTGCTTCGGGCTGATGTCAATGCGCGCGCCGGTAATGATCCCTGCCTGCTTCATCTTCTCTACGCGAACGTGAATGGTTCCCGGGCTGACGCCAAACTGTTTCGCCAGTTCGGCGTAGGCTGTACGGGCATTGGCCATTAAGGCCTCCAGGATGCCGCGGTCCAGATTGTCGATCTGATAATTTTCCATAGGTTTTTCTTATGAAGATTAATGAATACGTCTATTCTAGCGTCTTATTTTAACGAATCAAAAGTGAAGGCGGCTTTTTGTTGATGGGTTATTGAATTAAGTGCCGGTTCTGTTGCTTAATCATTACCAACAGGACGCAGGAGTATAAATAATGAAAACCGCTTACATCGCAAAACAACGCCAGATCAGTTTCGTAAAATCCCATTTTTCCCGCCAGCTGGAAGAGAAGCTTGGCCTTATTGAAGTTCAGGCGCCGATTCTTAGCCGCGTGGGTGACGGGACGCAGGATAACCTGTCTGGATGCGAAAAAGCGGTACAGGTGAAAGTGAAAACACTGCCAGACGCACTGTTCGAAGTGGTTCATTCATTGGCGAAGTGGAAGCGTCAAACCCTGGGACAACACGACTTCAGCGCGGGCGAAGGGCTCTACACGCACATGAAAGCCCTTCGCCCCGATGAAGACCGTCTCTCCCCCATTCACTCTGTCTACGTTGACCAGTGGGACTGGGAGCGCGTAATGGGAGATGGCGAGCGCCACGTCGGCACGCTGAAATCCACCGTTGAGGCGATCTACGCCGGGATCAAAGCGACCGAAGCGGCCGTGAGCAAAGAGTTTGGTCTGGCACCGTTCCTGCCGGATACGATCCACTTTGTCCACAGCCAGGAACTGCTGAGCCGCTTCCCGGATCTTGATGCCAAAGGCCGTGAGCGAGCAATTGCCAAAGAGTTAGGTGCCGTTTTCCTGATCGGCATCGGCGGCAAACTGTCTGATGGCAAACGTCACGACGTTCGTGCGCCGGATTATGATGACTGGAGCACCGCGGGCGAAAGCGAATATGCCGGTCTGAACGGCGATATTCTGGTCTGGAACCCGGTTCTGGAAGATGCGTTTGAACTCTCTTCTATGGGGATCCGCGTGGATGCAGACGCGCTGAAGCGCCAGCTGGCGTTGACCGGTGATGAAGATCGTCTGAAGCTGGAGTGGCATCAGGCGCTGCTGCGCGGTGAAATGCCGCAGACCATCGGCGGCGGTATCGGGCAGTCCCGTCTGACCATGCTGCTGCTGCAGCTGTCCCATATCGGTCAGGTGCAGTGTGGGGTCTGGCCGCAGCAGGTTCGTGAAAGCGTCGATTCTCTTCTTTAATTAACGCCGCCAGCGTCTGAGCAGGCGGCTACGCAACCCGGTATCAAAGCGCCAGATATGATCGAAGATGCGCATGATGCCGGGTTTTCCATGTGCGGACATCGCAACGGCATGGAAACGGTGCTGATGCACCCGCTGCAGCTCCTTCACTTTATTTACCACATCATCCGGCAGCCGCTGGGCAATGAAATCTGAAATCACCACCGCGTCAGCATCGTACCAGTCGCCGCCCTGCATACGCTCTACAATGCTGCGAAAACAGCTGGCCAGATCGGTGCCGCCGCGAAAACGCTGGCTTAAAAAGCGGATGGCCTGCTCAATGCCCTGCTGGTTCGTCAGCTCATAGCCCACGACTTCGCTGGAGAAGAGCATGATAAAGCAGCGACGGCGATCGGCGAGCGCCACGCGCATCAGCGCCAGACAGAACGCCTTTGCACACTGCTCGTTAAAGCCGCCCATTGAGCCGGACGTATCCACGCAAACAATAAACGGCCCGCGCGGCTGTTCATCAAAATCCTGATGAACGACCGGGCGCTGGCTGAGCTTCTCGCGCCAGGCTTCGCCGTGCAGCCGGTAGGTGAGAAGCTGTTTTTCCACCAGCCGACGGTAAAACTCATACTCCAGTTCGGTCATTCCCAGCGTGCTCAGCTCCGTGGGCAGCAGGCGCAGGATGTCGTCGCTTTGCTGGAGTCCGTCGACCTGTTCCGGCACGGTGGCCGGTTCGCGTACCAGGGTGCGGAAGGTTTCCATCGGGGCATCCTTCTTTGGGACCGATTTTGCCTCCCTGGATCGACCCAGCTGTTCCGCAAGCTTCATCAGCTCCGGCTGCTGGGTCAGAAAGTCGCCGTACTTCACGATCAGCTGATAATCACCGCGCCGCAGCTGCCCTGCGCTCATGTCCCAGAGGCGACCGGCGGCGTTTTCATTTTCTACCAGCACCTCTTCGAGCTGACCGCTCAGCGTCATGCGTTCCTGGACTTCGCTGAGCAGATGCTCGCGCTCTTCATCCAGCAACTGCTGGTTCAGCGTTGTGGCCTGGACGACCAGACTCAGGCGCCAGCGCTGTAAAAAGAGCGTGTGCAGCGCCGGGGTAAAGGTGGCATTTTCTGTGACCAGCGTTCTGGCCTGGCTGGCAAACGGAGAGTGGACTTTATCGAGCAGGGTCAGAGTTTGCGGGATCTGGACGATAAACTGCGGCGTCGATAGCCGCTGACACTGCTGATAGGCTGCGACTTCCTCCGTCAGTTCGGGCGGGACTTCCGTCTCCTTAAACCGCTGCCGCAGGTTGTCGCGCCAGCGCGGGAGATCGTCCGTCATCGCCTTTTTGAGCTTTGGGAATTTTTCAAAGAAGGCCGCCAGCTGCGGCGATGCCAGAAGGGTAATCACCACCTCCTCGATCAACCCTTCCTCGCTGACGGCCAGCATCATATTCAGCGTGTCCAGCGTTAGCATTGACGCGCCTGTTTGATCTGCGCGCTGACGTCCTGCAGGCTGGCTTCAATACGGCCTAGCCAGTCGCTATGAATAAAGAGGCATTTTTGCTGCTCGCTGAAGCGGGTATGCTGCTGATGCCATTCGGTATCCAGCGCTTCCAGCTGTTGTTTAATCTCTTCCGGTACGCTGTCCGAGGCGGTGCCGGGTAGCGCAAGACGCGATCCCTGAAGGCTGACGTCGCGGATCACCAGATGCTGACTGCTGTCCACTTCCATATTCAGCGGCTGCGCGAAACCGATGCCGTTGAGCTTGCCGCGGATCTCCCCGCCCTTGTCCAGCCACTGCGCCAGCGGCTCGCGCTCAATCGTAATGTGCACCACCTGCATATCATGCAGCTTGAGCGGCTGCTGGAGCAGCAGCGTCAGCGTCGTGCCGGTCAGATCGGCGGGTAGCTCGTAATGCGGTTTACGGGCGAACATGCCGCCCAGTCGATTCACTTTTAGCGCGGTTTTATCGCTTTGTTGCTGTTGGAGCTGAATGCGCCGTTGGGCAATCGCCCCCAGCTGGTTGAGCATCGCCTGCTGCCCCCAGGCGTGCCCGGTCATCAAAACGTCCAGCTGCTGCTGCATCAGGTTCATGCCTTCCGCGTCGTGCCAGAGGCAGTCTTTTAGCAGGATCAGATCGATAGGGGCGACCGCGTCACGACCGCTGAACAGCGCGCTGGCCTGGAGCAGACGGATCGCTTTTTTCCAGCGACGGTCCGAGACATACGGAGCGGAAGGCAGGGAATCAAGCTGCTGGCGCAGCATGAAGATCAGTTCAAAGACGGCATCAGGCAGTTTAATTTTGCCGATCTCATCCTGCCACTGATGGTACTCCTCGTCCGTCACCTGCAGTGACGGCGCCACCGGGTTTTCGTTCTCATCCTGCTGGCTCACCAGCATGGAGCGGAAGTTGGATTTGTCCTGTACTTTATCCAGCCACAGGCGGATCAGCATACGGTCATACAGCGCTTCCAGGCTGCTGTCGGCTTCGGGCAGTTCGTTTGACGCGGCCACCAGCAGGCGCATGGGGATTTTCTCTTCACTGGCCCCGTTGCGGAACCGACGTTCGTTAATCGCCGTCAGCAGGGTGTTCAGAATGGCCGGGCCGGCTTTCCAGATCTCATCGAGAAAGACGATTTCCGCTTCCGGAAGATAGCCCGCCGTCAAACGCTCATAGCGCCCCTCGTCCTTCAGCGCCTGAATAGAAAGCGGGCCGAAAACTTCTTCAGGGGTGGAGAAGCGCGTCATCAAATATTCAAATGCGCGGGCGTTCTGAAAAGCGAACTTCAGGCGGCGTGCGATCAGACTCTTGGCAATGCCCGGCGGTCCCAGCAGAAACACGCTTTCACCGCTCAATGCCGCCAGCAGGCAAAGGCGAATGGCGTGGCTACGCTCGTAAAGGCCTTTCTCCAGCGCGCTGCTGAGGCGGGAAATTCTTTCTGCTAATAAATGTGAGTGAGCCATAATAGTTTTGCATCCTTTCGCCGTTGTGGCGGCCAATTGAAGCGAGTATAGACGTTTCAGTCTGGGCTGGTAATAGGCTGAAGTGCGGCGCAATTTTCTTTGCGCTACATTAATGCGGTTGCATTTAGGGGTACGATTTTGCAATGAATCGTGCATACTGTGCGCTTTTTGTGGACCAAGGGACAGGAACACATTTGTTATTTAAACGAAAAGACTAGTCTATGAGCACTGATAATAAGCAATCATTACCCGCAATAACGCTTGCGGCGATCGGGGTTGTCTACGGTGATATCGGCACCAGCCCGCTTTATACGCTTCGTGAATGTCTGTCCGGCCAGTTTGGCTTTGGTGTTGAGCGCGATGCCGTGTTTGGCTTCCTGTCCCTCATCTTCTGGCTGCTGATCCTGGTCGTTTCCGTTAAATACCTCTCCTTCGTTATGCGCGCTGATAACGCGGGCGAAGGCGGTATCCTGACCCTGATGTCCCTTGCCGGTCGCAATACCTCCGCCAGAATGACGTCCGTGCTGGTGATTATCGGCCTGATAGGCGGCAGCTTCTTCTATGGGGAAGTGGTGATAACGCCGGCTATCTCAGTGCTCTCGGCGATTGAAGGGCTGGAGATTATTGCCCCGCAGCTTGATACCTGGGTTGTCCCGCTGGCAATCATCGTGTTGACGCTGCTGTTCATGATCCAGAAACACGGTACCGGGCTGGTGGGCAAACTGTTTGCGCCGATTATGCTGGCCTGGTTCCTGATCCTGGCGGCGCTCGGTTTGCGTAGCATCATCGCTAACCCGGAAGTCCTTCAGGCGTTGAATCCCTACTGGGCGGTGCATTTCTTCCTGGAATACAAAGTGGTTTCCTTCGTGGCGCTAGGGGCGGTCGTGCTCTCCATCACCGGCGTTGAGGCGTTATATGCCGATATGGGGCACTTCGGTAAGCTGCCTATCCGCGTGGCATGGTTTATTGTGGTGCTCCCGTCGCTGGTGCTGAACTACTTCGGCCAGGGCGCGCTGCTGCTCACGAACCCGGAAGCGATTAAGAACCCATTCTTCCTGCTGGCGCCTGACTGGGCGCTGGTGCCGATGCTGATCCTCGCAACGCTGGCGACGGTTATTGCGTCTCAGGCGGTGATTTCCGGCGTCTTCTCTCTGACCCGTCAGGCCGTCCGTCTGGGGTATCTCTCGCCAATGCGCATCATCCATACTTCAGAAATGGAGTCGGGCCAGATTTACATCCCGTTCGTTAACTGGTTGCTCTACTTTGCCGTTGTGATCGTGATCGTTAGCTTCGAGCACTCCAGTAATCTGGCGGCGGCCTACGGTATTGCCGTGACCGGTACGATGGTGCTGACGTCGCTTCTCTCCACCACGGTGGCGTACCGCAACTGGCACTGGAATAAATTCCTCGTGGCGATGATTCTGGTGGGCTTCCTGTGCATCGACGTGCCGCTGTTCTCCGCGAACCTCGACAAGATTGTCTCCGGCGGCTGGCTGCCGCTGACGCTGGGCCTGCTGATGTTCATTGTGATGACCACGTGGAAGAGCGAGCGCTTCCGCCTGCTGCGCCGCATGCATGAGCACGGTAATTCTCTGGAGGCGATGATCGCGTCGCTGGAGAAATCCCCGCCGGTGCGCGTGCCGGGTACCGCGGTTTATATGTCTCGTGCCCTGAACGTCATCCCGTTTGCGCTGATGCATAACCTGAAGCACAACAAAGTGCTGCACGAGCGCGTGATCCTGCTGACGCTGCGCACCGAAGATGCACCGTACGTTCACAACGTGCGTCGCGTGCAAATCGAGCAGCTGTCCCCGACCTTCTGGCGCGTGGTGGCGAGCTACGGCTGGCGCGAAACGCCGAACGTGGAAGAGGTGTTCCACCGCTGCGGTCTGGAAGGGTTAAGCTGCCGGATGATGGAGACGTCGTTCTTTATGTCGCACGAGTCGCTGATCATCGGCAAGCGCCCGTGGTACCTGCGACTGCGCGGCAAGCTGTACCTTATCCTGCAGCGTAACGCCCTGCGCGCGCCTGACCAGTTTGAGATCCCGCCTAACCGCGTGATTGAGCTGGGGACGCAGGTAGAGATTTAAGTCTTTGTGCGGCCTGATGCCCTCACCCCGACCCTCTCCCACAGGGAGAGGGCGCAAACATAAAAAACGGTAACCTTGGGGTTACCGTTTTGCATTTACCTCCACTCCATTTCACTTAGCGAAACGTTTCGACGTCGATCACAATTCCGTTACGTCATGGTGGTTTTCTGAACACTCTTGCGTCTACACTCTTGTTAGCGAAACGTTTCGCTAGTGGAGCAAGAAAATGAAGAAAGGCACGGTTCTCAACTCAGAAATCTCATCGGTTATTTCCCGCCTTGGGCATACCGATACGCTGGTGGTTTGCGATGCAGGCTTACCGGTTCCGCGCAGCACAACCCGTATTGATATGGCGTTAACGCAGGGTGTTCCTTCGTTTATGCAGGTACTGGAAGTCGTGACGGCGGAGATGCAGGTTGAAGCGGCCATTCTCGCGGCGGAAATCAAACAACATAATCCGCAACTCCACGAAACGTTGCTCAGCCACATTGAGCAACTGCAACAACACCAGGGAAACACCATAGAAATTCGTTACACAACGCACGAGCATTTCAAACAACAAACCGCAGACAGTCAGGCGGTGATTCGCAGCGGGGAGTGTTCCCCGTATGCGAATATCATTCTCTGTGCTGGCGTCACCTTCTGAGGCCATCATGGACGCATTACTGCAACTCAAAGGGATCGATAAGTCGTTCCCGGGCGTAAAAGCCCTCTCCGGGGCGGCGCTTAACGTCTACCCAGGACGCGTGATGGCGCTGGTGGGCGAAAACGGCGCCGGCAAATCCACCATGATGAAAGTGCTTACCGGTATCTACCAGCGCGATGCCGGTTCGCTCTTATGGCTGGGTAAAGAGACCACCTTTAACGGCCCGAAATCCTCTCAGGAAGCGGGCATCGGCATTATTCACCAGGAGCTGAACCTCATCCCGCAGCTCACCATTGCCGAGAATATCTTCCTTGGCCGCGAGTTCGTGAACCGGTTCGGCAAAATCGACTGGAAAACCATGTACGCGGAAGCGGACAAGCTGCTGGCGAAGCTGAACCTGCGCTTTAAGAGCGACCGCCTGGTGGGCGACCTCTCCATCGGCGATCAGCAGATGGTGGAAATCGCGAAGGTGCTGAGCTTTGAGTCGAAGGTCATCATTATGGATGAACCGACCGATGCCCTGACCGATACCGAAACTGAATCCCTTTTCCGCGTGATCCGCGAACTGAAATCGCAGGGCCGCGGGATTGTCTATATCTCACACCGCATGAAAGAGATCTTTGAGATCTGCGACGACGTTACCGTCTTCCGCGACGGGCAGTTTATTGCCGAGCGCGAAGTGGCGACGCTGACCGAAGATACGCTCATCGAAATGATGGTGGGACGTAAGCTCGAAGATCAATATCCGCGTCTGGACAAAGCGCCGGGTGAGATCCGCCTCAAGGTGGACAACCTCTGCGGTCCGGGCGTAAATGATGTGACCTTTACCCTGCGTCAGGGCGAGATCCTGGGCGTGGCGGGCCTGATGGGCGCGGGCCGTACCGAGCTGATGAAAGTGCTCTACGGCGCACTGCCGCGCACCAGCGGTTACGTCACCCTCGACGGTCATGAAGTGGTGACCCGCTCGCCGCAGGACGGCCTGGCGAACGGCATCGTCTATATCTCTGAAGACCGTAAGCGCGACGGCTTAGTGCTGGGCATGTCGGTTAAAGAGAACATGTCCCTGACCGCGCTGCGCTATTTCAGCCGCAGCGGGGGCAGCCTGAAGCATAAAGACGAGCAGCAGGCGGTCAGCGATTTTATCCGTCTCTTCAACGTTAAAACCCCGTCGATGGAGCAGGCGATTGGACTGTTGTCCGGCGGTAATCAGCAGAAAGTGGCGATTGCCCGCGGGCTGATGACGCGCCCGAAAGTGTTGATCCTCGACGAGCCAACCCGCGGCGTGGACGTGGGCGCGAAGAAAGAGATCTATCAGCTGATTAACCAGTTCAAGGCCGACGGTCTGAGCATCATTCTGGTCTCTTCCGAGATGCCAGAGGTATTAGGCATGAGCGATCGCATTATCGTCATGCATGAAGGGCATCTCGGCGGTGAATTCACTCGCGAGCAGGCCACCCAGGAAGTTCTGATGGCTGCCGCTGTGGGCAAGCTTAATCGCGTGAATCAGGAGTAAGAAGATGACTACCCAGGCTGTTTCTGGTCGCCGCTATTTCACAAAGGCATGGCTGATGGAACAAAAATCGCTGATTGCCCTGCTGGTGCTGATCGCGATTGTGTCGACCATGAGCCCGAATTTCTTCACCGTGAATAACCTGTTCAACATTCTGCAGCAGACGTCGGTGAACGCCATTATGGCGGTTGGCATGACGCTGGTGATTTTGACCTCGGGTATCGATCTGTCCGTCGGTTCCCTGCTGGCGCTCACCGGTGCGATCGCCGCTTCGATTGTTGGTATTGAAGTCAACGCGCTGGTGGCCGTTGCTGCGGCCCTGGCAGCTGGCGCGGCGATTGGCGCCGTAACCGGCGTGATTGTGGCAAAAGGCCGCGTTCAGGCGTTTATCGCTACGCTGGTGATGATGCTGCTGCTGCGCGGTGTGACCATGGTTTACACCAACGGCAGCCCGGTCAATACCGGCTTTACTGATAACGCGGATCTGTTTGGCTGGTTCGGTATCGGCCGCCCGCTGGGCATTCCAACGCCGGTCTGGATCATGGCTATCGTCTTCCTGGCAGCGTGGTACATGCTGCACCATACCCGTCTTGGCCGTTATATCTATGCGCTGGGCGGTAACGAAGCGGCAACGCGCCTGTCCGGTATCAGCGTTAATAAAGTCAAAATTATCGTGTACTCCCTGTGCGGCCTGCTGGCCTCTCTGGCGGGCATCATCGAAGTGGCGCGCCTCTCCTCCGCGCAGCCGACGGCGGGTACGGGTTATGAGCTGGATGCCATCGCGGCAGTGGTTCTGGGCGGTACGAGTCTTGCGGGCGGTAAAGGTCGCATTGTTGGGACATTGATCGGCGCACTGATTCTCGGTTTCCTGAATAATGGTTTGAATTTGTTAGGTGTTTCCTCCTATTACCAGATGATCGTTAAGGCAGTGGTGATTTTGCTGGCGGTACTGGTAGACAACAAAAAACAGTAACTGACGACACTACAGGACATCTTAGATATGAACATGAAAAAACTGGCTACCCTGGTTTCCGCTGTCGCGCTGAGCGCAACCGTAAGTGCTAACGCCATGGCAAAAGACACCATCGCGCTGGTTATCTCCACGCTGAACAACCCGTTCTTCGTCTCCCTGAAGGATGGCGCGCAGAAAGAAGCGGACAAGCTGGGCTACAACCTGGTGGTGCTGGATTCTCAAAACAACCCGGCGAAAGAGCTGGCGAACGTTCAGGACTTAACCGTTCGTGGTACCAAAATTCTGCTGATCAACCCAACCGATTCTGACGCCGTAGGTAACGCTGTGAAGATGGCAAACCAGGCGAAGATTCCGGTGATTACCCTGGACCGTCAGGCGACGAAAGGCGACGTGGTCAGCCACATTGCTTCTGATAACGTGCTGGGCGGTAAAATCGCGGGTGACTACATTGCGAAGAAAGCCGGTGAAGGCGCGAAAGTTATCGAACTGCAGGGGATTGCCGGTACGTCCGCCGCCCGCGAGCGCGGTGAAGGCTTCCAGCAGGCTGTAGCGGCGCATAAGTTCAACGTGCTGGCGAGCCAGCCGGCAGACTTCGACCGTACTAAAGGTCTGAACGTTATGCAAAACCTGCTGACCGCGCATCCTGACGTGCAGGCAGTGTTCGCCCAGAACGACGAAATGGCGCTGGGCGCGCTGCGTGCCCTGCAGACCGCAGGTAAATCTGATGTGATGGTTGTCGGATTTGACGGCACGCCGGATGGTGAAAAAGCGGTAAATGATGGCAAACTGGCTGCGACCATCGCTCAGCTGCCTGAGCAGATTGGCGCGACTGGCGTGCAAACTGCCGATAAAGTGCTGAAGGGCGAAAAAGTTCAGGCCAAATATCCGGTTGACCTGAAGCTGGTCATTAAGCAGTAAAAGGCGATTCAGGCAGTCGCTGGCTGCCTGAGGGACACCAAATAAAAGAAAAGTGTGGCATACGCCACCGGGTAACACCGGTGGCGCTCTCAGATGGACAGCTCAACCATGAAAACCGCAGGCAACCTCGTCGTCCTTGGCAGTATCAATGCCGATCACATTCTTAACCTTGAAACTTTCCCGACACCGGGCGAAACCGTCACTGGCAATCAGTACCAGGTCGCGTTTGGCGGTAAGGGCGCAAATCAGGCCGTCGCCGCCGGACGCAGCGGGGCGAATATCGCCTTTATCGCCTGCACGGGTGATGACGACACCGGTGAGCGCGTACGTAAACAGCTGGCAAGCGACAACATCGACATTGCGCCGGTCAGCGTGGTTGCAGGGGAGTCTACCGGCGTGGCGCTGATTTTCGTCAACGCGGAAGGTGAGAATGTCATCGGTATTCATGCGGGTGCTAATGCTGCGTTAACGACAGAACGCGTCGACGCGCAGCGCGAAATCATCGCTGGCGCGGAAGCCCTGCTGATGCAGCTGGAGTCGCCGGTTGAAAGCGTGCTGGCCGCCGCGAAAATTGCGCATGAAAATCATACCACTGTCGTACTTAACCCGGCCCCAGCCCGTGTATTATCAGACGAGCTGCTGGCGCTGGTGGACATCATTACGCCGAACGAAACTGAAGCCGAAAAGCTGACGGGCATTAGCGTTGAAAATGACGATGATGCCGCGCGTGCGGCGAGAGTGCTGCATGCAAAAGGCATCGGCACCGTTATCATTACTCTTGGCAGCCGTGGGGTGTGGGCAAGCATCAATGGCGAAGGGCGTCGCGTGCCGGGCTTTAAGGTCAAAGCCATTGATACTATCGCGGCTGGAGACACCTTTAACGGTGCGCTGGTGACGGCGCTGCTGGAAGGAAAAGCGATGGATGATGCCATCCGCTTTGCGCATGCCGCCGCCGCGATTGCGGTGACGCGCAAAGGCGCACAGCCTTCCGTTCCGTGGCGCAAAGAGATCGATGAATTCTTAAGTCAGCAGAGGTAACGTTTGGCTACGATGAAAGATGTCGCCCGCATGGCGGGCGTTTCTACTTCGACTGTCTCTCACGTTATTAATAACGACCGCTTCGTCAGCGAGGCGATTCGGGAGAAAGTCGAAGCCGCAGTAAAAGATCTCAACTATGCGCCGTCGGCGCTGGCGCGCAGTCTCAAGCTCAACCAGACGCGCACCATTGGTATGCTGATCACCGCCAGTACCAACCCTTTTTATTCTGAACTTGTTCGTGGCGTAGAGCGCAGCTGCTTTGAGCGTGGCTACAGCCTGGTGCTGTGCAATACCGAAGGCGACGAGCAGCGCATGAACCGCAACCTGGAAACGCTGATGCAAAAACGCGTCGACGGGCTGCTGCTGCTCTGTACCGAAACGCACCAACCCTCGAAAGAGATTATTCAGCGCTATCCCTCTATTCCCACGGTGATGATGGACTGGGCGCCCTTCGACGGTACCAGCGATCTGATTCAGGATAACTCCCTGCTGGGCGGCGATATGGCGACTCAGCATCTGATCGATAAGGGCCATACCCGCATCGCCTGCATTACCGGCCCGCTGGATAAAACCCCGGCGCGCCTGCGTCTGGAAGGATATCTCTCCGCAATGGCGCGGGCGGGGCTTGCCATTCCTGATGGCTACCGAATCACCGGTGATTTCGAGTTTAACGGCGGTTTCGAGGCAATGCAGACGCTGCTGGCGCAAGAGCCTCGCCCGCAGGCGGTGTTTATCGGTAACGATGCGATGGCGTTTGGTGCCTATCAGGCGCTTTATCAGGCGGGACTGCGCGTTCCGGACGATATGGCTATCGTGGGATACGATGATATCGAACTGGCGCGCTACATGACGCCGCCGCTGACGACCATTCATCAGCCAAAGGATGAACTGGGTGAGCTGGCCATTGATGTGTTGATCCACCGAATGGCGCAGCCCACGCTGCAGCAGCAACGTCTGCAGCTTACTCCTGTTCTGATGGAGCGGGGTTCGGTTTAGCCTTTGCCTTGTGGCGCTCTTTGATCAGGTTGCGGCCGTCTTTCGGTTTTAACAGCATAAAGACCAGCGCCGACACCACGGTAAGCGCGCCCATGGTGATAAAGGTATAGTGGAACTGTTCAACGGTATTTGTGCTATCGAACCCTTCATAAAACCGCAGTACGGCCGCACTGACGGCAACGCCAAGACTAATCGATAACTGTTGCGTGACCGCCAGTACGCTGTTGCCGCTACTTGCGTTCTCGTCGGTCAGGTCCGCAAGGGTGATGGTGTTCATCGACGTGAACTGCGTTGACATCGCCATCCCCAGCACAAACAGCGGCAGGATCAGCATCCAGACCGGCAACGCCGCGGATTGCAGCGAGAACTGCGCAATCATCAGACCGATAAAGACCGTCACGCCAACCAGCGTTTTACGATAGCCAAACCAGCGCAGTACCTGCGTGACCGTTGATTTCGCCAGAATGGAACCCATTGCCGTGGGTGCCATCATGCAGCCGGCAATCAGCGCCGGGTAGCCGAACCCCACCTGCAGCATCAATGGCATCAGGAACGGTACGCAGCCCGTGCCCAGACGTGAGGCAATATTGCCCGCGATCCCGACGGAAAAAGTTCGGGTGTTAAAGAGAGATAAAGAGATAAGTGGTGTCGGGTGACGACGCGCATGACGTATATAAAGAAGGAACAGCAGAATACCGCTGAAGATGACGGCGAGTGCCAGCCACGTTTCAACGAGCTTCTCGCCAATGAGCTCCATCCCACTGGAGAACAGCACCAGGCTCAGGCCAAACAGGAAAAAGCCGCCCATATCGAAGCTGTGCCTGGGCGTGGTGAAGTTCGGCATATATTTGCGGGCATAGATCAGCCCTGCCACGCCAATCGGAATATTAATCAGGAAAATCCAGTGCCAGCTTGCCCAGGTAACCAGCACACCCCCGAGGACCGGGCCAAGAATTGGGCCAACCAGCCCCGGCATGGTGACAAAGTTGAGCACGGGGAGCAGTTCGCTGCGCGGGTAGGCACGCAGCAAGGCGAGGCGCGCCACCGGCATCATCATCGCGCCGCCAATTCCCTGCAGTACGCGAAAGATAACCAGCTCCGCTAATGAAGTGGAGAGCGCGCAGGCCAGTGAACCGAGCGTAAAGAGCGTTACGGCCAGCATGAAAACTCTGCGGGTTCCGAAGCGATCGGCCAGCCAGCCGCTTACCGGGATCAACATCGCTACCGTGAGGGTGTAGCTGATGATGGCGGACTGCATTGCCAGCGGGGATCGGTTGAGGCTTTGCGCAATAGCGGGAAGCGCCGTATTGAGGATGGTGGCATCCAGTGCCTGCATAAAGAACGCCATGGCTGCAATCCACGGCAATCCGGCCATGCTGCGCGCTTTTTTCTCTGTCATTTATTTACCTGCTGGTGAGTTGGTGCGGTCAGCAATGCCTGGCATGCAGTCAGGGCTCGCTGCCCGTCGCTCTCCTGAATGGCATCCACTATCGCCTGATGCAAATCCAGCTTTACCACTTCGTCTTGTGTAATAGAGGTAAAGTAGGTGTGGTACACCGAATGGAATAACGAAGCAAAGGAAGTGAGGAACGGATTGGCGCTCATCATATAGATATGTTCATGCCAGGCCATATCGACCTCAACCCAACGTTCCCGGTTGAAGTGTTTTTTCAGGAACACCATCTCTTCCATTAGTGCGTTAAGCTGCGCTTTCTGCTCTGCCGTCCCGAGCGTGGCGGCAAGCAGGCATGCCTGAGGCTCAAGGCTGCTGCGCATTACCAGAAAGTGGTCGACGACCTGATGAAAGTTGTCTTCGGTCATCCACCAGGAGAGCAGCTCCTGATCGAGAAAATTCCAGTTATTCTGTGGCATCACGCGCGTGCCAATACGAGGGCGTGGAAGCACCATACCTTTTGCCGTCAGGGTTTTCACCGCCTCGCGAACCGCGGTACGGCTTACTCCAAACTGCTCACCCAGCTCCATTTCACCCGGCAGGATGCTCCCCGGGGCATATTTACCCGCTAAAATCCGCTGCGCCAGCTTTTCTGCCAGCACATAGGACAGATTTTTTTGGGCGGCCAGCTGTTGTGCGCTTAATGGCATCGCTTTTATTCCTTAATGTTTCATGCTGTTAATTATGCCACCTCGAATGTGATTGTGGTTGCAGATACATCAAATAGAACAATTTGTAGCTTGATATCACCGATGTTGGTGAAAAAAGACACGGATAGAAACTTTTTTTAAATTTCCTCTTGTCACTTAAGAATAACTCCCTATAATGCGCCTCCACTGACACGGAACAACGGCACACACGCCGCCGGGTCAGCAGAGAAAAGCAAAATAAACGCTTGACTCTGAAGCGGGAAAGCGTAATATGCACACCCCGCGCCGCAGCGAAAACGAAGCGGCACTGCTCTTTAACAATTTATCAGACAATCTGTGTGGGCACTCAAAGTGACATGGATTCTTAATGTCTTCGGACAATAAATGAATGCCAAGTCTCTGAGTGAACATACGTAATTCATTACGAAGTTTAATTCACGAGCATCAAACTTAAATTGAAGAGTTTGATCATGGCTCAGATTGAACGCTGGCGGCAGGCCTA
>NZ_JAWNEU010000006.1:0-226789 GCF_034107645.1 Enterobacter sp. 118C5
CCTATATGTTTGTAAAATTATTTTCGTGATGCAGACATTTATTTACATAGCGCGATATTAATTTAATCATCAGGATTAAATTATTCTCTTTCCGCGAATTATTCGTCGGGGTATGGAATTATTTAATTAAAAAAGGGCCGGCGGGTTAATATTGCTTTACGTTAAAGGATGCCGGACAATGACATTTTTAACTGACGATTAACATTACGATGAAACACCCGTTGGAATCGCTGCTGACTGCGGGGGGCATTTTATTGATGGCCCTTATCTCTTGCTTACTGCTGCCCGCGCCGTCGCTGGGTCTGGTGCTGGCGCAGAAGCTGGTTCAGACCTTTCATATGGTCGACCTGAACCAGCTCTACACCATTTTGTTCTGCGTGTGGTTTTTACTGCTCGGCGCTATCGAATTCTTCATCCTGCGTTTCGTCTGGCGCCGCTGGTTTTCACTGGCGTCGTAAGCCAATAAAAAAGCCGGGTGGCAGCGATGCCTTACCCGGCCTTTGTTTCCTCAATTTCAATGCGCCCGACTATGGTTCTCTTTGCGGTAAGCCCCAGGGGGCTGATGGAAGGTGCGGGTAAAGATGCGCGTAAACGTCTGCTGCGATTCAAAGCCGTAGCGCAGGCAGATTTCGTACACGCGCTCGTCAGATTCACGCAGATCCCGCGCCGCCAGCAGCAGCTTGCGTTCGCGAATATAGCGCCCAAGGCTTTCGCCTTTGTACTGCATAAACAGCCGCTGTAAATGCCACTTGGAGTAACCCGCGTGGCGGGCGATCTCTTCGATGCGTAGCGGCTGGTGTAGGTTGTCATCGATCCATTCGACAATCGTATCAATGACCTGAGCGGAAATCGTCATGCTGCTCTCCCCCTCTGTTTCTTGGTTCAACATTATTCCCACCACTCACGAAATTGTTGCGTGCTTTCACTCACCCGAACCGGCTCGCCCATCTCCGGCGTCAGCAGCCGATAATTTTTATCCTTGCTGGCCCGCGCCAGCTGGATCAGCGGATCGTTCCAGGTATGCTTCGCCAGCACGAAGCGTCCGTTATGCCCCGGCACCACCGCTTTCGCGTTGAGGTCCGCCGAGGCCTGCGCCGTTTCATCCGGCAGCATGTGAATGTACTTCCAGTCCTGGTCGTACTGGCCGTTTTCCATGATGGCTAAATCCACTTCGCCAAACTGCTCGCCGATGGCCTTAAAGTGCGGGCCATAACCGGAGTCGCCGCTGTAGTAGACCTTCTGCTCTGGCGTGACGAACATGAAGCTGCCCCACAGGGTCTGGTCACGCTTAATGCCGCGCCCGGAGAAGTGGCGCGCGGGCAGGACGTGAACCGTCAGCGCATCGCTGATGTGCACCGACTGGTTCCAGTCCCGTTCGTCGATAATGTCCGGGCTCATGCCCCAGTAGCGCAGGTGTGAGCCGACGCCGAGCGGCGTGACGACGCGCTTCACCTTCGGCAGCAGCGCCCGGATGGTGGCGTAGTCCAGATGGTCGTAGTGATCGTGCGAGATAATCAGCAGGTCGATTTCGGGCATGCTCTCCGCGCGCCACGGGTACTCTCCCGCAAACGCTTTATTGAGGAACGAGAACGGCGCGGCGTAGTTGCCGAGGACCGGGTCGATCAGGATGCGTTTACCCGCCAGCTGCATATACCACGAGGAGTGGCCGAGCCACACCAGCGTGTCCTGCTCCAGAGGCAGGCTCGCCAGATCGGTTTTCACCAGCGGCAGCGGCCGCGCCGGGCGGGCGTTTTCGGTTTTACGGGTGAGGAACTGCCACCACGCCACCAGCATGTTTTGCTGCCCGGTAAAGCCTGGCGTCGGGAGCGTGTTGTGGAACTTCCCGTCGCGATAGTGCGGAGAAGCCTCCACTTCCGTGAGCTGCGCACCCTGCGGCGGCTGGCCAAATCCGGCATTCAGAACAAACGGTAAACTCGCAGCTGAAGCAATAATCATGACGAACACCACGCAGATGAAGAGAGGCTTTTTCATATCCTGACCCGAAAACGCGCGCCATCCGATGGTTTACGCGGGGGAAACTTGATTATGAGTGAGTAAGCACTCATTATAGATATGATGATAAAGTCGTCAAGACGTTTTCGATCTTTGACATTCCGCGTTGCAGGCCGTCAAAGCACGTGTTTCAATCAGGGTTTTTATAATTGAAAGGGGGAAAAATTTAGTGGCACGTCCGAAGAGTGAAGATAAAAAACAGGCCTTACTGGAAGCCGCAACGGTGGCATTTGCACAGTCAGGTATTGCCGCCTCAACGGCGTTAATTGCCCGTAACGCGGGCGTCGCTGAAGGCACGCTGTTTCGCTACTTTGCTACAAAAGACGATCTGCTGAATGCCCTTTACCTGCACCTCAAGCAGGATCTCTGCCAGACCATGCTGGCGAACCTCGATCGCACCCTCACGCTTCCTAAAGAGCATACCCGCAATATCTGGAACAGCTACGTGGACTGGGGTATTCGTAACCCCGTGGCGCATGCGGCGATCCGCCAGATTGGCGTCAGTGAAAAGCTGAGCGCCGAAACGGAACAGGCGGTGAAAGAGATGTTCCCGGAACTTCACGAGCTGTGCCGCCGCTCGGTGCGCCCGGTGTTTATGTCCGATGAATTCAAAACGTTTGGCGATGCGCTTTTCTTATCGCTGGCGGAAACCACCATGGAGTTTGCCACCCGCGATCCGTCCCGCGCCACCGATTTTAAAGCGCTGGGTTTCGAAGCCATGTGGCGCGGGCTGGCTCAGGAGGATAACGATGGACAGTAATTCCCTGCAGGCGCACGCGAAACGCGTCGCGCTGGAGATGCCTTTCACCGAACACTGCTGGCCGTTTGGCCCCGAGTACGACGTGTTTAAGGTGGGCGGGAAAATTTTTATGCTGATGGCCACCGCGCACGGACGCCCCCACGTTAGCCTGAAGTCCGACCCGGAAAAATCCCTGTTAAATCAGCAGATTTACCGTGGCGTTGAGCCGGGCTACCACCTCAATAAAAAACACTGGATTTCGCTCTACGGCACCGACGACATCACGCCTGAACTGGTCGCCGACCTGATCGCGGATTCGTGGAATCTGGTCGTCGATAAGCTGCCGAAAAAAGACCAGAAGTGGATACGCCCTGCCTGATTGTTCGTCTGTGCCGAACAGTATAACCGCTCGAATCGCACTTATCTTTTGCCGCTTCGCGCGGTAATCTGCTCTCCTTTCGCGCCCGCGCAAGGGCGAATTTCATTACCAGGAGTAGTTATGGATATCATTTCTGTCGCCCTGAAACGCCACTCTACCAAGGCGTTCGACCCAACCAAAAAACTGACCGCTGAAGAAGCGGAGAAAATCAAAACCCTGCTGCAGTACAGCCCGTCCAGCACCAACTCCCAGCCGTGGCACTTCATTGTAGCCAGCACCGAGGAAGGTAAAGCCCGCGTGGCGAAATCCGCCGCGGGTACCTACGTGTTCAACGAACGCAAAATGCTGGATGCTTCTCACGTGGTGGTGTTCTGCGCGAAAACCGCGATGGACGACGCCTGGCTTGAGCGCGTTGTCGACCAGGAAGAAGCCGATGGTCGTTTCAACACGCCGGAAGCGAAAGCGGCCAATAACAAAGGACGCCACTATTTTGCCGATATGCACCGCGTGGATCTGAAAGATGACGACCAGTGGATGGCGAAGCAGGTTTACCTGAACGTCGGCAACTTCCTGCTGGGCGTGGGCGCGATGGGTCTGGACGCCGTGCCAATCGAAGGCTTCGACGCCGCTATCCTCGACGAAGAGTTTGGCCTGAAAGAGAAAGGCTTCACCAGCCTGGTGGTGGTGCCGGTTGGGCATCACAGCGTGGAAGATTTCAACGCCACCCTGCCGAAGTCTCGTCTGCCGCTGAGCACGATTGTGACCGAGTGCTGATCGTTACAGGCACGTCGGATCCGGCGTGCTTTTTCCAATAGCGATAAATGCCCCACCAGGAGAGAAAAAACAGCACCGCTATCAACACGATCACTCCATCGCAACGGTTTTTGAGCGACCCGCGCGATCATTTTACCAACAATGGTTGTCCTGAAGTGGACCCGGAAGTTTTCGCGCTTTATCCGAGAGATAAATACAATCATGATTTTCTCTCTGCAGAATATAATGCGCACACTTTCCTTATTGAAAACCCCGTCGGGGTTACACTCTCGCCTTCCCTTTATCCGGCTGTTAACGTTTATTCCGATCGCTCTTTACTGGTTGCTTTTGCTGCATATCCCCTGGGACAACAATGGGGGTTATGGACTCGATCTGCCGATGAATCTTCTTTGCTGGGGAGTGATTTCTTTACTGGCATTGATTATCTGGACCTTCATCGTACGGAGCAAGGTGCGCTACTCGTCCACGTTTTTACTGCTATTGGCTGGAGCGATATTATCCACACTTCCGGTTATCTGGTCGCCCGGTGAGGGTTTGCCTGTGGCCGCGCCGCGCCTGGCTGGGATGTGGGGAGGTGTTCTGCTCTATCTGACGCTGCTACAGCAGCCTCTTCGGGAAAAAGAGCGGATTTTTCTGTTTTACCTGCTCTGGGTCGCTGCGGTTATCGAAACGGCGATCGCGCTGACGGGACTCTTTTTTCCGGCCCGCTTGCCCTGGCCGCTGAACGATCTGGCGCTTAGTTATGGTGGAACCGCAGCAGGCATTTTTCAGCAACGTAATGTCACCGCCTCTTTCCTCGCCACCGGCCTGACGACATCACTCTTCCTGCTTGGCAACTGGCGCAGGACTGCAGCTCACCCCGCTGCTGCAAATGCCCGCACCCTCGCGCTGGCGGCATCGGTCATCGTGATGTCTGCCACCCTCGTGATTCTGTCCTCCCGTATCGGATGGCTCGGAGGAATAACCGGCATCCTGATAACATCGTTGCTCTACGGCCAATCGTCTTTTCGGTGGCGTACCTCAGGCAAACGTCGTCTCTTGCTGGTGGTGTTACCGCTGGTAGGGGGGTTGTCAGGTGTCGAATTCCTCTCCCAACCGGTGATTGAGACTCTGCGGCACGAGGGCTCAAATCATCAACGCTGGTTGACCCTTGAGTACACGCTACGCATGATTATGACGCACCCCTGGCGTGGCTGTGGACTGGGCCTGTTTGAACCGGCCTACCAATCTTTTATGGCTGCCTTGCCGTTTGATAACCCTAACCGCGAGATGATGCAGCATCCTCATAATGAGACGCTTTTTATCTGGGCTGAGGGTGGCATTGTGGCACTGATGGGGGGGTTGTGCCTTCTGGCGGGCTGGGTTGTACTCTTGCGCAGGCGCAAAAATCTGTGGCAGTGGGCAGCGCTATTGACCACGCTCCCTATACTTCTGCATACCCAGGTGGAGTTTCCACTTTACTACTCGGTGGCTCATTTCTTTGCAGTGCTGCTACTTCTGGCGGCAGCTGAGAGCCGTACCCGCACATTGCGCCTGCCTCATGCGCTGTTTCGTCTGCCGATGGCAATGGCGGCGCTGTACGGTATCGTGTTTTCCTTTCAGCTTTTTAGCGCCAGTATTTCGCTTGGTCGATTCGAGGCCGCCAGGCTGGCAGAGCCTCAAAGTATTACACGGCTGTACGTCTCATGGCTTATGCAGATGCGCTACCAGCGAGATCTCTCGCTATTACATCTGGCGGCCTTTAATAAGAGCAGGGATATCCGTGAGCTTGAAGCCTACGCTCGGGAAAATGCGGGATGGATAGCCCTTCATATGGACGAAAACGCCTGGAACGATCAGGTTGCGCTTTTAATCTATTTGCATCGTCCACGTGAGGCTGCGTTGATAAAGGCGCGGGCACGGCGACTGATGCCGTGGGATGCGCGGTTTAACTAGCGCCTTTTAAATAGGGTAATACGGAGCGGTACCCCCGCCCGTCGTTCCTGCAACGAGCCGAACGGAACCTTATGGTGAGAGAAAGAGAAACTTTTGGCACTGACTGAAGGAAAGCTCAAACAGAAAGAAGAGAGGCCGGGCATACTGCCCGGTTTTTGGGTTACTGATAGGTGATATCCAGGGTGGCAGTGGCGTTTGCTATGCCGGGTTTTACCTGATTTTTTGTTTGAATATAGCGAGCAGTAATGGGGAAACTCTCCTGTCCACCAGAAGAGGTTTTAAGCAGCAATCTTTCGTTAATTTTTAAAGGCAGCTCGTTGTAAATTAATTGCACACCAATCCCTTCCGCAACCCCATCAGCGCCTTGATTAGTCAAGGCAAGAATGCCCGGATCGTCTGCATCGCTGTTCTGGGTTCCATTTAACGTCAAATTGACGTTTGCATTAGCATCGCAATTTAATTTTAGGTCAAGCGTACTGGTTTTATCGGAAATCGTTCCTACAGACGTAAACTGGCCAGCCTGTACATTTCCCAGTTCAAAAGATAAACTATTTCCGGACGTAATCTCACATGCAACCTGCGTAATTTGCGCGGCTGAAGATAAACTCCACGTCACGTTAGCATTCGCCGCGGTATTATCATTATTCACTGATTGCAAGGTCATAAGTGCCCCGGCATCGAGCATTCCTGACGTGATATTTCCCGTTTTAACCAGTTCAATTTTAGGGGGGTAGACGCCCCAACCGCCGCTGCCAGGAAATTGAATTGCCAGCGTTCCAGGCGCAGCCGTCGCATAGCCGCCGCCGTGTGACCATGAAAAAATACTTGCCCGTATGCCAACCCCCGGAACATTCGTCTCAAAGACATTTTCCAGGGACGTAGGAATTGCACCGTGATATTTCATGACGGCATATAAATCGCATTCTCCGCCCGAATTATAATAATAAAAGCCTGGATATGCAGGCGTACCCGTTGTCGTTGCTATTACGCTGCCAACGGGGGTGTCTCGCTGAGCGATCACAGATGTAAAACTCGCGGTTTGTACTGGATCGGTGTCAGCGTAGCCATTTACGCACGCATTTACGCCAAAGGATATAAAAAGAAAAAATAACAAATAACATTTCATCAAAAATCTCATATATCGCACCTAATCATGATTCTGATGAAAACGATTCTAGTCATTCAGTTTATAATTCACAGCGCTGGTTTGTCCTTTTCAGGATCGCATCAATTATATTTCACCACAAACGATACAACGGTATTCGCTTTTCCCGCCGATACTGGCTGCGTAACGGATTCATATTTAGCTGAAAAATTCATCGTTACCGAGGTTTGCCCTGGCGAAAGCTGAAAGCCGGAGCTGGCGCTATCGGGCGGAATGATGGCACCGTTGCTGCCAAAGATCGCCAGCGCCAGACCGCTGGCGGCATCCTCTCCGCTCTCGAGTGCATAAAGCGTGTTATTTTGCGGATCCGATGTGCCGGAGAATGTCACCGTCGCCTCGCTTGCCGCCGGACCACAGTTTTTTAGCATAATTGAAAAGGGTTTCGCCGGTGAGGTATCGCCCACTTCAGAAAATTGCTCTCGCGCTACCGTCCCCATATCCACCGCCATACTTTCAGAGTCCGGGGCCACCTCGCAGGTATTATCCTGAATCGTGCCCGTAATATTAACCATCCCATCATGGCCAAGTACCACAGCGCTGCATCCCGCACTCAGCAGAAGCGCCGCGCAATATGCTATAAATATTCTCATTACACTTTGTTCACTGGTAGGTTAAATCAAAATAGAGCACCGCCGCGGCGTCCCCGGGTGTGACCGGTACTTTGGTCGACTTATAGCGCAGTAGAAAAGATAGCGTGTTTGACCCTTCGTCCAGAGCAAAGACCTGCGGTTTGGGCTTATCAAACGGGATGGTTTTACCGCCATTGTCCAGCAGCTCTACGCCGACGCCTGAAGCCACGGTCCCTCCCGTTCCGCTATCGGTAAGGCCCAGTAACGTCGGGTTATCTTTATCCGGAACACCGCTGAAAGATACGCTCACGCTGGCAAGCTTACTGTAACAGTCGGTAAGATCGATATTCATCGCCTTAAACGCCGAAGTACTCCCGACGACGGGGAAATCTTTGCCGGAGAACGTTCCAATGGTCACTTTTTTATTAAATTCTACCTCACAGCCGCTGGCGACCACTTTTCCCGTCACCTTCAGCACGCTGTCTGTCGCCCCGGCCGGAAGCTGCCCCGCAGCCATCGTCAGCAGTCCGACCGCAGGGGGCAGAATATAGGTTCTGATTTTCATGGCTTATCTTTCCCTGATTAGCGGCAAATCACTTTTGCCTGAGTTAACGGCGCGCTTTCTGCATCTTCGGGGAGCGTGTATGTGACGGTACAGTTTTTATCCCGCCCTTCTCCCCACTGCACTTTCAGCGCCCCCTTTAGCGCCAGGCCTGAGAGATAAACCTGCCCATCATCACCGACGATACTGCCTGTGCCTTCATCATCCCGCGTGACGGTCGCGCCAAAGGGTACTGGCTCGTTGTTGTGTAATAGCGTCAGCAGTGCGCGAATACCCACACGTGCATCAAACTTCGCACGCACCAGTGCCCCCTTTGTGGGCACGACATCCACCACGGCGTTATCAAGATCGACCTTGTCACCCAGCGTGGTAGTGTCCAGCGCCATGCGGTTCTTACGATAGTTGGTTGCAAAGGGCACAATCGCGTAACCGCGCCAGTCTGTTTTTACCCCAGTCACGTTATCCACATTCACCCGATTGGCCCCTGGAGCCTCAATCAGCACGTTGGTTTCTCCCAGCGGCTGGCTAAAGGTGATTCCATGACGATGGGCAACCACCCCGCCCGAGATACCATACGTCAGCTGTCGAGCGTGCCCGTTGTCGCTATAGTTGTACCCCAGGTTACTGCTGCCATAGCCGCCCTGGTGGGCAATGCTGGCGCTACCGCTGCGGCCAACGTCCTGGTTACTGTAGCCCTGCTGGACGCTGTAGCTTAGGTTGTTGTCCTTAAGCAGAGTGCCGCTAATCCCGGCGTTGCGTGAAACGCTCCCGCTATTGTCATGGTTAACGCTCATGGTTGCGAAAGCATTGCTCGGCGATAAACTCCCCTTTGGCGAGAGCCACTTACCGATCGGTAGCGACACGCTGAGCGCAATCATCTTGTCTGCCTCCGGCTGCCCGGACGATTTGCTGTAGTTGTAGCTCATGCCCATGTTGATATCGTGCCAGGTCGTGTTGTAGCCGAACTGCACCAGCGTATCCTTACCGTCGGTATGCCAATACGTTTGCTGGCTCCCGCTCAGGTAAATCGATCCCAGTCCACCGAGCTGCTGCGAGATATTTACCTGCAGCTTGCCGCGTTTGGTGTAATACAGGTTGTAATAGTCGAACCAGTGCGGATGATCGTTATTCGGATCGTTGTCCTCGTTTTCCGGGTCGCTGTTATAGCCATCCATATGCTTGTAGGTGGTATCTGCAAAGGTGTAATAGCCCGCCGTGGAATAGCGATAACCCAGCAACTGGAAGTTAGTACCCAGCTCGTTCAGAGATTTGGCATACAACATTCGTAGAGACTGTCCGGCATGTTGGCTATCGTCAATAAGCGTACTTCGGGCGTGAGTCAGATCCGCCGAAATGGCACCCCAGTTGCCCATATTTACGCCAGCCCCAAGAGCCATCGCGCGATAGTTGCCGGAAAACTGTGTACCGCCATATAGCGTAAAGCCGTGCGGCAGTCCCCAGATCAGCGTTCCTTGCCCAAAGCCGATCTCATCCTGTTGGTCGTTACTGGTACGATAGTGACCAGCCGTCAGGGCATATTTAATCCGGCCTTCACGCTGCAACAGAGGTACTGCGGAATAAGGCACCGAGTAGGAGTTTATCGAGCCGTCCTTCTCCTTTATTTCAACCGTCAGATCGCCGCTGGAGGAGGTAGGAAAGAGATCGTCAATCGCAAAGGCACCCGGCGCGACGTAGGTTTGATACACCACGTAGCCGTTCTGCTTGATAGTGACCTGAGCATTACTTTTGGCGATCCCCCGCACCGTCGGGGCAAAGCCTTTCAGGCTGTCTGGTAACATGTTGTCATCAGAGGCGAGTTGCACGCCTCGAAAGCTCAGGCTGTCGAAGATTTCGCCGGAAGTATAGCTATCACCTGCCGTCAGCTCGGCCCTGAAGGGGATGATAGCCCGCTCGATAGTGCCGTTAACATGCTGCCATTGGCTGATCGTCTCCCCATTACTGCTTGTCGTGCGATTAAAGGTGGAATACTCGCGATAGCGCCAGGGCCCCAGGTTTACGCCGCTGTTAAGCCCCAGAAAGCTGCTGTTGCTTTTTCCGGAACTGTCCTTGCTGTCTGACCCATTAAAGCTGTAGTTCAGCAAAAGGGCGTTAATACCCTCATCCCACTTTTCCGGTGGAATATAGCCGCGGGCACTGTTTTTAAGCGCCACCTGCGGCACGCTGATGTCCAGCCTCTGATGGCCAAAATCAAAACTGGCTTTTGCCCCCTCGATCAGCGAAGCAATGTTGATGCACTGCCCTTCCGCTGCCGTTTTTTTCTCTTCCGGAATAGTAATATCTACGCCCAGATCGCTCAAAGTCTTTGCAGAAAGACAGGCAACCAGCCCGGTATCGTCCGGGGCGATGGACTGCGCATCAATTGTTTTTATAGATTTAAATTCAACGTCATGGCTGGTGATGAAATCATTATTCAGAAAAATATCGACGCGGTAGATTCCAGGCGCCTGGCCAGCCCCGTTTTCAAAGCTGGAAAGATCTGCTACCTCACCTTTACCATCATTTAAAAACGCCGGGTTGAAATATTCATCGGCCTTAACAACGCCGTTAAATAAACAAAAGCCGATAATCGCCGCCAGCGGCGATAAACGCCATCTGAGTGCCAAGTTGGCACGCGAATTTTTTCTGGATCCCATTACACTTCCCCTACTGCGCTCAGGCTTTGCAGACCAGAGCAGGTGTGATTGCGCCGAAATCATTTAATGTTTGATAAGAGACAACGCCTGACGCGGCACCGGTGAGCCGTACGCTCTGGTTGCCCAGCGGTGGAATCATCACGTTAGGCTGCTTTTTGCCGCCGACGGTGAAATTAACCAGCGTGACAAAATAAGGGGAGGGGTTAGAGATCGTTAACCCGCTATCCTGCATCTGGCAACGTAGCATCGCCGGCGCATCGGCTGGCTTCACAGTCAAATGTTGCGGGCGCACAAACAGTTTAATGATCGACTGTGTTGCAATCTGCAAGGTATTGGCTGCCTGTGTTTTTTTCTCGACCGAAGGGATAGCCTTATTATTAAAATAAAAGACGCTTTCCCTGTCCTCCGGTAACGCAGCACCGTTATACATAATTCGCAGTACATTCGTTTTGTTAGGCTTAAGCACAAACAACGGCGGAGTGATAATAAAGCTCGCCACTTTAGCGCCATGCGTATCGGATACCCAAGACTGCACCAGGAAAGATTCTTTATCGTTGGTATTATTCACATTCATGCTGACCTGTTTTTCACCCTGCGGGTAAATAATACGCGTGCCGCCGAGAGCGACGCCTGCAGCATGGGCTGGATTTATTATCACTAAAGATAAAACAATCACTGCCAGTGACGAATAATGGGACAAGTTAAAAGAGAGCACAGATTTCATTTCAATATTCCAGAGTAATGAACAAATTTCCTTCTGACAGATTTTTCCAAAACAGATCATTGATAAATGACGGAAAAATTCACTGCGGCGCTGGCATCACCAGCTATAATATTCGATGAGACCGCTCGATATTTCGCAGTAAATAACAGATTATTTTCTCCATCAGCTAATGCAGTTTTTGCGAGCGGTGTGGAGTTGGGCGTAATAACATGCCCTTTATCATCAAAAATACCCAGACCTACCCCTTTGGCTGCATCCGCACCAAATCCAGCCATAAAAACCTGCGGATCCCGTGGATCCGTTGCACCGGTAAAGACAACGCTGGTGAACTGACTGATAGTGTCATCACAATTTTCCAGCTTGATTGAAAAAGGAGTTGCCGCCGCCCAGCTTCCTATGGCACTAAACGTTCCCGTTTTAACCTGATCCATCATGATGCTCTGGTGAAGGCTTTGCGCATCGATCGCACAGGCAGCATTGACCGCAGCACCATAAAAATGAATGCTCCCTCCGGACAGGGTCTGACCAGCTGCCACAGTTGCGTGGGTCATACAAAGGTATGGCACCAATATTATTGCCAGTCGTAAATACATCTTTCCCCCCTTTATGGGTATGAAATGCGCCAGGCCGGACCTGGTCTGGCGCGAGCCTGAATATCAGGAATAGGTAATTTGGAAAGTGGCGACAGATTCAACCGCACCCGCAGTAGCGGTATCACCGGTCTTAACATAATCTACGCTCATTGGGATTTTGTTAGTGCCGGTGGCCAGCGTCTGAGAGGAAGATGCTTTACCCAGATCCAGTTTGTTACCGTCCGGTCCGAACAGCTGCAGCGCAACGCCCGTCGCAGCACCTGAGCCAGCGGTGTTAGCAAGCGCACCAGCCTGATCTGGCGTTGACTGACCGTTAAAGGTTACCGTCGCGTTGGTGTACGTGGTCACATCGCAGTCTTCCAGCGAAATGTTGAACGCTTTAGCCTGACCAGAGGCCACGCCTTTTTCTCCCATACTCTCCAGGGTAACCTGATCCAGCATAATCACGCCGTTTTCAGAGTCAGCACTCACAGAACAAGGTGCGTCTGCTACTGAACCAATGAACTGGATTGTCCCGCCGCTGACGGTAGTGGTGCTTGCTGCCTGAGCAGTAAATGCCGCGCCAGCCATGATAGAGGCCACAACGATTGAGATAACCTGCTTATTCATAATAATTACTCCTGATAGTTAAATGTCCCTTATAAAGGTTCAACAAAATAACCACGTAATGGTGTTTTGTTGCTGGATTTATTTTTACAATTCAAACGAGTGGTAACAATTAAAAGCCAGTCCTATTGAGGACTTTAAAAAGGACAATATAAAAAAGGATATATTTTCACACAACCCATAAGCTATGTCCGTTCAGCAAGGATTCTGTTGTCTTTAATTTATTAGGGAAATCTAATTTTAAATATTTCTGGAGTAATCCGTTGAATATCTTTCTACGTCTTATAAGCGGCATTCTTATTATTGCTGCTGCGCAGAATACCTACGCAACTGTCGCCGTAGGTGGAACGCGTGTTTTATATGATGGTTCTAAAAAAGAGGTCTCAATCAGCGTCCGTAATCCGGATGCCACCCCTTATTTAATCCAGACAGTAGTTAATAATCTGACCGAAAACGTGCAAAAACCGCCGTTCGTCATTACCCCACCGTTATATCGTCTTAATGGCGGTAATGAAAATCTGATGCGCATTATCCTCACCGGAACCTTGCCGCAAGATAGAGAATCGATGTACTGGCTGCGTATCAAGGCGATACCCTCGGCGCCACGTGAAAAAAATACGCTGCAAATTGCTGTTGCCACCAATATCAAGCTTATTTACCGTCCGGCGGCGCTGAAAAACATGGACGTCGAAAAAGAGAGCGCGAAACTCAGTTGGCGTATTGTTGGAAATAAACTCGAAGTGACTAATGCCTCGCCATGCTTTATTAACTTCAACGAAATTACCCTCGCGGGTAAGAAGCTCACGAATGTTTCCTGGGCCGCACCTGAAAGTACCACCTCCTTTACCCTGCCCTCAGGCGTAACCGGAGGCAACCTTAAATTTAACGTCATTAGCGACTTTGGCGCTATTGGCGAAATGCACACAACCTCTATTTAATGGATTCTTATTATGCGTTATACAACTAATATCGTTTTTTCTTCCGCTCTGGCGCTGATGACAGCATTTGCGTTCCCACAAGGTGCGTTTGCTGGTGACCCTGTGAATCTTCAGGTGACGGGTACCGTGGTAGCCTCACCCTGTGAAATCTCGGGTAATGCTGATGTGCCGGTGAATCTTGGCGACAGTCTCCAGACCGCCGATTTGAACGCCGCGGGTAGCAGCTCTGCATGGATACCCGTGAATGTTTCGCTGCAAAATTGTCCGGCGGGAACTTCCAGCGTTACCGCTACCTTTAGCGGTGATGCAGATGCAGCAGATCCAGAGTCCCTTTATGTGAATAGTGGCGATGCCAAGAATGTCGCCGTTCAGCTTCAGGGTTTAGCGGATGAAAAATATGGCGATGGCAAAACTGCGACTCTGCAGATTGCTGATGCAGCAGATGGTAAACCGACATGGAATATGCAGGCCCGCGCCTTCAGCAAAAATGGCGGCGTAACGCCTGGCTCCATTGTCGCTAACATCACGATGACTTTTGCCTATAACTAAATTCTTACGCTTCATGGAACCGCCATCGGAAGGCGGTTTCGCATTGATTTACGATTCGGCAGGCATGATCTAACAACACGCAACATCTCCCTCAAAAGTTCTGATGGTAGTTCATTTTAACTCCAGGCCATAACCCTCACACCTTCTCCCGGTGGCGCAATTTAATCTGAGCCCCTCAAGCAAAATCTTCTATTATTAGTGATAAATAACATCTTTCAGGACTTTTAAGCTCATGAAACCAGTGAACCATTTTCATAATCTCATCGCAGGGATTAGCGACGCTTCTCGCATCAAAACCGCCCGCGCACGCCAGCTCATCTCGCTTGATAATCATGCGGAGCCAATGACTTTTATTCTTCATGACGGCATAGCCGCAGCATATCGCAACAGCGATCAATTGTTATTGAAATACTTTAAAGCACCAATGATCTTAGGCGTGAACGAACTGGTCGATATTAACGCGGATACATTTGTGAAGGCTTATACCACCATTCATTATGAGATTATGCCAAGCAAAAACGTTCTGGAGGTGATCAACCATGAGAGCCTGTGGAAAGATATCTCTTATGTTTATATGTATGGCATAAAACAGCTCCTTCATGCTCATAAAACGTCCGCCGGTCTTTCTACCTATGAACTTATTCGGCTAAATCTGATGGCGCTGATGAGCGAAGATGAGGATCTTCGGTCGCAAATCAACGTAAGCGATTATATTCAGGAGAAAACGCGTATCTCCCGCAGCCGAGTAATGAAAATTCTTAGCGACTTACGCAACGGCGGTTATATCGAAGTAAATCGAGGAATCCTTATTACAATTAATAAACTTCCAGAAAGATATTAACATTTCCGAATCAGCCTGATGACGGAGGGTGGTAATTTTCACTGTTTTTTTTGAACTTTTTTAGTATTCTGGGATGACGTCATCGCATGGTTATTTCTTTGTAGAGGGCGTCAACACGGAGCGTAATTTTTATATATAACGCTCTTAGGGAAAATTTAAACCTGAAGTGAACGTTCTCGCAATGATCTTATAACGTATTACGTTGATTTCCCGCTAACCTCCTGCGCAACCGCACTATGAATCGCCGAGGCGATCTCGTTCTGACAACGGTCCCCCTTCCCTGCTCCGGCCGGAAGCAGGCGATCTTCTCTTCAGGTGCATCAGCGTTGCGTTTGCATAATGAATTCACAGCGGTCATTATGGTAGCTGCAACAATACAGGAGATGTTATGCAGGAATTAATTGCTCAGGTTGAAGAGTTAGGCATTGAAATTAATCACACCACCTCTTTAGTGATTATCTTTGGTATTATTTTTCTCACCGCCATCATCGTTCATTTTATTCTGCACAAGCTGGTGCTGCGCGCATTCGAGAAGCGCGCGCAGGCCAGCAGCCATTTGTGGCTGCAGATCATTACCCAGAATAAATTATTTCACCGTCTGGCATTTACCCTGCAGGGGATAATCGTCAACGTTCAGGCGGTACTGTGGCTGCAAAAAGGCAGCGAAGCGGCGGAAATGCTCACCACCTGCGCGAAGCTGTGGGTGATGGTGTATGCCCTGCTCTCCTTCTTCTCGCTGCTGGACGTGATATTTAATCTGTCGCAAAAGATGGCGACCGCGTCGCAGCTGCCGCTGAAGGGGATCTTCCAGGGCATCAAGCTGGTGAGCGCAATTCTGGTGGGGATTTTGATTATCTCCCTGCTGATCGGCCAGTCCCCGGCGATTCTGATCAGCGGCCTGGGGGCCATGGCAGCCGTTCTGATGCTGGTCTTTAAGGATCCGATTCTCGGTCTGGTTGCCGGGATACAGCTCTCCGCCAACGACATGCTCAAGCTCGGCGACTGGCTGGAGATGCCGAAGTACGGCGCCAACGGCACGGTGACGGACATCGGCCTGACCACCGTGAAGGTGCGCAACTTCGATAACACCATCACCACCATCCCGACGTGGGCGCTGGTCTCCGACGCCTTTATCAACTGGAGCGGGATGTCCGCCTCGGGCGGGCGACGCATCAAGCGCAGCCTGAATATCGATACTACCAGCATTCATTTTCTCGACGAGCAGGAGCAGCAGAAGCTGATTCAGTCCAGGCTGCTGAAGCCCTATCTGGCCGCGCGCCATGAGGAAATTAGCCTGTGGAATCAGCAGAACGGCGAAGGGGAATCGGTATTAAACCTGCGCAAGATGACCAATATCGGCACCTTCCGCGCCTACCTGAATGAATATTTGCGCAATCACCCGCGCATTCGCAAAGATATGACGCTAATGGTGCGCCAGCTCGCGCCGGACGCCAACGGTCTGCCGATTGAAATATATGCCTTCACCAACACGGTAGTCTGGGCGGAATATGAGGAGATTCAGGCCGACATCTTCGACCATATTTTCGCGGTGGTGGATGAATTTGGTCTGCGTATTCACCAGTCGCCAACCGGGAACGATATTCGCTCCCTGGCGGGCGTTATCGCAAAATAATCAGGTGCTGGCGCGGGAAATAAAGCGCCAGTCCATCATCACCCTTTCCGTGGGCGCATCCGGGTTGTCGATCTTGTTTAAGAGCAGATCGACCGCCTTGCGCCCGATATCCCGCGACGGCTGCTCAATGGTGGTGAGCGAAATCATCTCCGCCAGCTCGGTGCCGTCAAAGCCCACGACCGCAATATCCTCCGGCACCCGCAGCCCGGCCTGCTGAATGGCGCGCAGCGCGCCCGCCGCCAGCGTGTCGGAAACGGCAAATACCGCGTCCGGCGGATTCTCTTTCAGCAGATTTTGCATCGCGGCCATGCCCGCACCGGAGCTGAGATCGCTGGCATACTCCACGGCCTGATAGTCCAGATCCCGCAGGTGGATCACGCTCTTGTAGCCGCGCTCGCGCAGGCGGGCATATTTGTAGCTGAGATCGTGGTTGATCATTGCGATGCGCTTGCGGCCGCCGTCGGCCAGCCGGCTGACGGCATGCTGTGAAGCGTCCACATCATTGATGCCGACGCAGGAGACCGCGCCCGCATCGGCGTATTCGGCGCACTGCACCCACGGGGCAGAACCAATCAGCGCGGCAAGTTCCGGCAGCTTCGAGAAGGCGTCCATGGTGATAATCCCGTCGACGATTTTGCCGGAAAGCAGGCTTAAGCCCGAGCGGGAGCGCTCAATGTCCGAGCCGGAGTTGCACAGCAGAATGCGGTAGCCGTTTTTCTCGGCCTCGGCTTCGATGCCCTTCACCACCTCGGCGCAGAACGGGTTGGCAATGTTGGACACCATCACCAGGATCATATAGCTGCGGGCGGTGCGCAGCTGACGGGCGAGCAGGTTTGGCTGGTAGTTGCTCTCCTGAATCGCCCGCAGAACGCGCTCGCGGTTTTTCGCCTTCACGGTGTCGCTGTTATTCAGCACGCGGGAGACCGTCGCCACGGAGACCCCGGCCAGCTGAGCGATTTTCTGAATTGACATAGCGACGACACATCCTGCGGTTAGCGTTTTGTGCAGGCTACCATAAATTTATTGCCCGGCGAACCGGGCAACGCGTTATTGTTCCACGCGCACCCAGCGCTGCTGCTGATGGCTTTTCACAATAGCATCAATGATATACATCACGTTTGCGCCATCGTGAAACGTTGCAAACTGCGGCGCCTCCGGCATCGCGCCCGCCTGCACGGCGCGGTAGAACTGCGCCATCATATTTTTGAAGGCGTCCGGCCAGCCTTCAATATGCCCGCCGGGGAAGTGGGCGCTGTCGGCAACGTCAGGGTTCATCAGCCCCGGATCGTCGGTGAGCGTCTGGTTGGCCTGCGCGCGATGGCCGATCCACAGCTGCTGCGGCACCTCCTGATCCCACGCCAGCGAGCGCTCGCTGCCGTTGATCTCAAACGTCAGGCGGTTTTTACGCCCGGCGCTCACCTGCGAGACGCTAAAGCTGCCCTTGCTGCCGTCGTCAAAGCGGAACAGCACCGAGCCGAAGTCTTCGGTGGTAACCGGTTTGTCTTCATACTCCGCCTGCTCGTCGTGGGAGAAGGTTTGATTTCCGCCCCTGCTGGCCCTGCGCGTCGGCCAGACGATGGAGAGATCCGCCATCACCTCGGTAATGCGCCGCCCGGTGACGAACTGCACCGTGTCGCACCAGTGGGAGCCGATATCCGCCACCGCGCGCGATGCGCCGCCGAGCGCGGCATCCACCCGCCAGTTGTAGTCGGTTTCCAGCAGCATCCAGTCCTGCAGATAGCTGCCGTGCGAGGCAAAAAGCCGCCCGACGCTGCCCGCACGCAGCATGCTCGCCGCCTGGCGCACCATCGCAAACTGCCGATAGACGAAGCTCACGCCGTGCACCGCGCCCGCCTGCTCCGCCAGCGCCACCAGCTCGCGCGCCTCGTCCGGGGTCATGCACAGCGGCTTTTCGGAAAACACGTGCTTGCCCGCGCGCAGGATCCGGCGGTTAATCTCGGCGTGAAGGTGGTTCGGCGTGCAGTTGTGCACTACGTGCAGATCGGGGTGCGCCAGCAGATCCTCTACGCTGGCGTAGACGTGCGGCATATTCATGGCACGCGCCTTTTCCTGCGCTTTGGCAAGCGTGCCGTCGCAGAGGGCCACAACCTGCACAAAACCGAGACGCCGCAGCGCCTCGATATGCGCCGGGCCGATAAACCCGCTGCCGATAATCCCGACGTTAATCATGCTTGCCTCCAGCGGCGAAATCATCAAACGCGCGCCCGGAGACCGGAATGATGTGGCGGCGAATAAATTCGCTGCCTTCGCGCGCGCCGGTATCGCCGTCCTTCAGGCAGCACTCCCACTCCAGCACCGCCCAGCCGTCATAGTCGTACTGGGTCAGCTTGCTGAAAATGCCCTTAAAGTCGATCTGCCCGTCGCCGAGCGACCGGAAGCGACCGGCGCGGTTGATCCACGGCTGGTAGCCGCCGTATACGCCGCTGCGTCCGCTGGGGCGGAACTCCGCATCCTTCACGTGGAACGCCTTGATGCGCGCGTGGTAGATGTCGATAAAGGTCAGGTAGTCCATCTGCTGCAGCAGCATATGGCTCGGGTCAAAGAGAATATTGCAGCGCGGATGGTTATCCACCTGCGCCAGAAAACGCTCGAAGGTCACGCCGTCGTGCAGATCTTCCCCCGGGTGCAGCTCAAAGCAGACGTCCACCCCCTGCTCGTCGAAGGTATCCAGAATCGGCCGCCAGCGGTTTGCCAGCGCCTCGAACGCTTCCTGAAAACGCTGTTCGTTATGGGGCGGCCACGGGTAGAAAAACGGCCAGGCCAGCGAGCCAGAGAAGGTGGCGTGCGCTTTCAGGCCTAATCTTGCCGAGGCGACCGCCGCCTGCTTAAGCTTATCCGTGGCCCACGCCCGACGCGCCGCATCGTTACCGCGCACGGACGCGGGCGCGAAGTGGTCAAACGCGTCGCTGTAGGCGGGGTTTACCGCCACGAGCTGCCCTTCCAGATGGGTCGACAGCTCGCTGATGGCCAGCCCGTTCGCGGCCAGCTTACCGCTGATGTCATCGCAGTAGGCCTGGCTCTCTGCGGCTTTCTCCACGTCAAAAATGTGCGGATGGTTGCAGGGGATCTGCACCGCCTTATAACCTTTATCTGCCGCCCATCCAGCCAGCCCGTCGAGCGAGTTAAACGGCGCTTCTGCGCCAATAAACTGCGAGAGAAAAATGCCGGGCCCTTTTATCGTCCTCATACCACCTCCTGAACGTTACGCCTTGTCATCGTCATACTTAAACGTGAGAAGGAAAATCAGCGCGATCGCCGCGGCAGCCACCGCCGGGATCCACCAGAATGTCACCCACGCCTGCGGCACGGTCTGCCCGGCCACCAGGCGGTTATAGAGCGCGCCGGAAATCTGCGAGCCGAGGAGCATGCCGATGCCGTAGGTGAACATCACGATCATGCTCTGGGCCTGACCTTTCACCTTTTCGCCCGCCACGCGGTCGGTGTAGATAAAGCCGACGACAAAGAAGAAATCGTAGCAGACGCCGTGGAGCAGAATGCCGAGGTACAGCAGGATGCGCCCCTCCTCGCTGACGCCCAGCGCGAACATGGCGTAACGCACAAACCACGCCAGCATGCCGATCAGCAGCATGACCTTCACGCCCAGACGGCGGAACAGCAGCGGAATGACCAGCATGAAGAAGATCTCGGACATCTGCCCGAACGACATGGCGGTGCTGACGTCCGCAATCCCGGCATCCGCCAGGTACGAGGCGGTGTAGGCGTAGTAGGTGCCGAGCGGAACGGAGATCAGCATCGCGCAGACGGAGAAAACGAAGAAGTGGCGGGTTTTGAGCAGCGCAAAGGCATCCGCGCAGAAGAGATCGCGCACCTTCACCGGCAGGCCTTTCGCCGGAGCAGGCGTGTGCGGCAGCGTCAGGCTGTAGAGAGCCAGCAGCACGGAGCTGGCCGCCGCCACCTGGAAGATGGTGACGCTGGACGCCACGCCGGTGACGCCAATGAAAATGCCCGCCACGATCCAGCCGATGGTGCCGAACACGCGCACCACCGGGAAGGTTTTATCCACGTTCGCCAGGCTGTGAAACGCGATGTTGTTGGTCAGCGCCAGCGTCGGCATGTAGCAGAGCGTGTAGCCAAACAGCAGGCCAATCAGCAGCGCGCCGTTTTCGGCAATCAGCGCGCCCGGCACGAACCAGAGGATTGCAGCCCCCGCCAGGTGCATCACCGCCATCACCTTCTGCGAGGCGAAGAAGCGGTCCACCAGCATCCCGAGCACGAACGGCGAGAGAATGGAGGCGATTGGCCCGGCGGAGAACGCATCGCCAATCAGCAGAGACATGTTGTGCTGGGTCATCACCAGGCCGAGCGTAACTGACCAGCTACCCCAGATAAAAAACTGCAAAAACATCATTAGCGACAGCCGCGGCACCAGCAGCCGGTGCTGCGCTATCGCCTTTTCACTACTTTCAGTTGACACCATGATAAGCCCCACCCGGAAAAAGTAATCGATTACAAAACGGTTCAGATAAAAAGTAATCGATTACAAAATAAAGATCCTGTGGATCGTAGAAGATTTGGGAGAGGGGTCACGATAAAGATGGAGCAGTCTTTTGTAGGCCCGGTAAGCGCAGCGCCACCGGGGGTGAAGGCGGGGTGATGGTGCGGCCTGGTGCCCTCACCCCAGCCCTCTCCCACAGGGAGAGGGTGCAAACACTAAAAACGGCAACCAGGTTGCCGTTTTGCTTTTACCTTCGAGAGAGCTTAAACGCAATAAACAGGAACACCACCCACACCGGCAGCAGCATTGCCGAAAGTCGCATCTCATCCATAGTGCACATCAGCACCAGAATCAGCCCCAGGAACGCGATACAGATATAGTTCCCCGCCGGGTAGAGCAGCGCCTTAAACTGCGTCTCGCGCCCCTTGCGGCGCATCGCCGCGCGAAAGCGCAGGTGCGCCAGGCAGATCATGATCCAGTTCAGCAGCAGCGTGGCAACCACCAGCGCCATCAGCAGGCCGAAGGCCTGTTTCGGCAAAAGGTAGTTAATTAGCACTACCAGAGAGGTAATCGCGCCGGAAAGGAACAGCGAGTTAACCGGCACGCCGCGACGGCTGACGCGGGTGAGGAACTTCGGCGCGTTGCCCTGTACGGAGAGGCCAAACAGCATACGGCTATTAGAGTAAACGCCGCTGTTATAGACCGACAGCGAGGCCACGAGGATGACGAAGTTCAGCGCCGAAGCCACCACGTTGCTGTTGAGATCGTGGAAAATCATCACGAACGGGCTGCTGTCGGACTTCACTTCCACCCACGGGTAGAGCGCCAGCAGCACCACCAGCGAGCCGATATAGAACAGCAGAATACGGTACACCACCTGGTTGACCGCTTTCGGAATGCTTTTGTGCGGGTCGCGCGCTTCGGCAGCGGTGATACCGATCAGCTCCAGCCCGCCGAAGGAGAACATGATCACCGCCAGGGAGAGGATCAGCCCTTTCCAGCCGGTCGCCAGAAAGCCGCCGTGCTGCCACAGGTTGTCGATAGTGGCCCGCTCGCCGCCGTGGCCGGAGAACAGCAGCCACAGGCCAAAGCCGATCATGCCGATAATCGCCAGCACCTTGATCAGCGCAAACCAGAACTCGGTTTCGCCATACAGCCGCACGTTGACGAGGTTAACGGCGTTAATGATGATGAAGAAGGCCGCCGCCCAAATCCACGTGGGCACGTCCGGGAGCCAGTACTGCATGTAGATGCCTGCGGCGGTCAGCTCCGCCATCCCCACCAGCACGAACATCACCCAGTAGTTCCAGCCGGAGAGGAAGCCTGCGAACGGGCCCCAGTATTTATAGGCAAAGTGTGCGAAGGAGCCTGACACCGGCTCTTCAACGACCATCTCGCCGAGCTGGCGCATGATCAGGAAGGCGATAATCCCGGCGATAGCGTAACCCAGCAGAACCGCCGGGCCGGCCATCTGAATGGCGGGGCCGATACCGAGAAACAGCCCGGTACCTATCGCGCCGCCGAGGGCAATTAACTGAATATGTCGATTTTGCAAACCACGTTGCAGCGTCGGATTCTGATCCGACGAGGCTTCAGCGCTACCATGGCCTGAAGCGGATGACGCGTCTTTCACGCCCTACCCCTGTCTCTTTTTTAGAAGGGGCACGTTTTAACACTTCATGCTGGTGGTAGCAAGCTTAACGCCGGGCCAGCGCGTGCGCCCGGCGGATAAACGTCACGACCCGATAATTCCGCCGTCCGCTTTAACTATCACTACCGTTGACGAACGCGGGCGTCCGTTCGGGCTGGCGTCCGGCCAGTTGGAGACGGCGCGCGGATTGGCCGGATCGGTAATATCATCCCCGCCCTCCCCCGGATGCTGAATGTTGATAAACAGCGTCCGGTTGTCCGGCGTAAACGCAATGCCGGTGATTTCGCACCCGCGCGGCCCGGTCAGGAACCGGCGATACTCGTTGGTGCCCGGAATGGTGGCCACCATCTGGTTATTACCCATCCCCTCGTAGGCTTTCTTATTGATGGTGCTGGAGGAGACGTCGGTCTGGATCCACAGGACGCCCTGATGATCGAACGACAGTCCGTCCGGGCTGCCGAATGCCGCGCCCTGCATGGAGCCTTTGGCCTTCGGATCGTCGCCGTCGGTGCGTCCGGCCATGACCAGAATATCCCACTTAAAGCGTGCAGCAGCAGGGTCCGCTCCGTCTTCGTGCCAGTGCATAATATGACCAAACACGTTGTTGGCGCGCGGGTTGGCGGCATCCACCGGCGCCTTCCCCTCTTTTCCGCGATCGCTGTTGTTGGTGAGCGTACAGTAGACGCTGCCGCTGGCGTGCGGATCGACGGCTATCCACTCGGGACGATCCATTTTGGTTGCCCCCACCGCGTCGGCCGCCAGGCGGGTTTTAATCAGCAGATCGCCCTGGCTTTCAAATCCTTTGCTTTTATCCAGGCCATTTTGCCCGAAGACCAGCGGCAGCCAGTCGCCGCTCCCGTCCTCGTTGAACCTGGCGACGTACAGCGTACCGGAGGTCAGCAGCTGCATATTGGCTTCACGGTTAGCGGGATCGTATTTTTTGTCCGAGACAAACTTATAGATGTACTCAAACTTCTGATCGTCACCCATATAGACCACCACGCGGTTATCGGCGGCGAGCGTGACGGCAGCCCCCTCATGCTTGAAGCGGCCCAGGGCGGTGTGCTTGCGCGGGGTGGAGGTCGGGTTGTAGGGATCGATCTCCACGACCCAGCCGAAACGGTTGGGTTCGTTAGGTGTTTTATCGACGCTGAACCGCTCATCCACCTCGTTCCAGCGGTAGGATTCATCGCTGTCGCTGATGCCGTAGCGTTTTTCCAGCGGGTTGCGATCGGCTTTTTTGACAAAAATATCCGACCAGTTTTCCTCGCAGGTGAGATAGGTGCCCCACGGCGTATGCCCGTTGGCGCAGTTTTGCATGGTGCCCAGCACGCGTTCCCCCTGCGGGTCAGCGGCGGTTTTCATTAAGTCCTGATGCCGCGCCGGGCCGGTAAGCTGCATCGGCGTATTGACGGTGATGCGGCGGGCATAGGAGGACGGGCGTACCACCTGCCAGTCGCTGCCCGCTTTTTTCACTTCCACTACCGAGACGCCCATCGCGTTCTGCCCCTTGCGGGCCTTGTCGAGGCTCCAGTTCGCCGTACCGTCGGTAAACAGCATCCCGTTGTCGATGTATTCATGGTTCAGCGCCAGCAGGCCATGCTCCGGATTTTGCTCCCCCTGCGGCAGGCTGAACCACGCCATGCCGTCGTGGTGCATGCCCGCCTGCACGGCCTGTTCGTCCGTGGTGTTGCTGGCGTCCGGCTTAAAGGCCGGCATGTTGCCCTTGATCCCCGTCGGGTCACCCCAGCGATAGAACGGGCGGGCAATATAGCCTTCCGGCACCCTGACCGTATCCTCCGTAGAGACGTCGATGCTGGTAAAGCCCAGGGAAACCGCCTTTGCCAGCGCGGAAGGCTTCGATACCGCGGCAACGGCATTTTCGGGTTTGATCAAAAAGGGGAATGAAACGGCAGCCCCCGCCACGGCGCCCATCTGAAGAAAACGGCGGCGGGAGAGGAACACCTCTGCTACCTCGGAGAATACCGGGTTTGCGCTGCGGTTAGCGATGTCGTCGCGATGTTCTTTTTTAAATACGGATTTGAGGGGTCTGCCCATAGCGGCTTCCTGTCATTGGCCAAGAGGTAAGGAGTTGGCGACCAGTGTAAGAAGCTTTTATTACAATTTTATAACACAGTGACGGAAGGATGGGGGCATCCGTGCCCCGGATAACGAGGTGGAACGCTTAGAACTCGTAGCCAACCGAGACCTTAAAGGTACGCGGCTCGCCCTGAGTGATGTAGGTACCGGAATCGTCCACGCTGGCCCAGTAGTTTTCGTTGGTCACGTTGTCGATGCCCGCGCGCACGGTCATCTGGTTTGCGTTGTGGTTCACCGCGAAGCGATAGCGCATGCCCAGATCCAGCGTGGTGTAGCTGTCGAGCTTTTTGGTGTTCGCGAGGTCAGCATACTGCGTGCCGGAGTGGTTCACGCGCGCGGTCGCCGTCAGGCCGTCAACCGGCTTGATGTCGTACTCCGCGCCCAGCACGGCGTAGAAGTTCGGAATGCCGATCGCATCGTTGCCCTGGTTCACGCCGTTTTTGGTTTTCGTCAGCTCCGCCTGCAGCCAGGTGGCGCTGGCGTTCAGGCGCATCCCGAGCATCGGCTCGCCGAAGACGTTCAGCTCCACGCCCCGGTTACGCTGTTCCGCGTCCAGGCCGTAGTGATTGTTAGCATCGAGGATCGCCGAGGGCATTTTGATCTCAAACAGCGCCAGCGAGCCGCCCACGCGCCCGAAGTCCGCCTTCACGCCCACTTCGTTCTGCTTAGAGTGAACGATGCCGGTGCTCTGGCCGTAGTTGGTGGCGGTGTTAGGTGCGGTTTTGCCCGGCTGCAGCGCTTCGGTGTGGTTAGCGTAGAGGGAAATTTCCTCCCACGGTTTGTAGACCACGCCGTAGGTTGGCATCCAGCGGCTGCCGTCGAAACCGTCCGCGTCGTTCTCTGCGCCGGTAATTTTGTTATACCCGCGAACGACCACTTTCTGATGGCGCGCGCCTGCGGTGAACAGCAGCGTGTCGTCCAGCACGCCCAGCGTGTCGCTCAGCAGCCAGCCCTGAGTGCGGGTGCGCCCGCTGGTCAGCGGATCGCTGTATTTACCGCCGGAGCCGTTGAAGTTGGTGCTGTCCGGCATATCAACGCCGGTGTTGTGGTAGATGTTGGTGGTCGGGTTATCCTTCGTCGCCGACATTTTCCACGCGATTTTTTCGTTTTTGGTCATTGCGGAATACCCGACGTTCACCTTGTGCGAGACGAAGCCGGTGTTGAAGTTGCCGCGAATGCCCGCCATGCCGCTGACGGAATCGCTGATGCGGTTGGTATCCAGACGGCTGACCGTCGCCTTGCCGCTCTTGTCGACCAGCTTCGGCGCGCTGTAGATCCCTTCTTCATGCGCGTGCTGCGCGCCCAGGCCGGTATAGGCCGTCCAGCTATCGGTGATGTCGTACTCGCTGCGCCACATCCCGAACTCGTTTTCGATATCGCTGTAGGCCCACTTCTGCGAGAAGTTACGATCGTTTTTCGGCGGTTCAGGCACGAAATCCACCGCCGAGATGTTGACGCTGGTCGGGCTGCCGTGGAAGGTTTTTTTCTGATAGCCCAGGTCCAGCGAGGTGCGGAAGCGGTCGCCTTTGTAGTCCAGGCCGGTGGAGAGCAGCGTGGTGCGGCGGCGATCGTTCGGTACGCCGGTTTCCCCTTCACGATGCACGAGGTTCACGCGCGCGCCGAACTGGTCGCTATCGCCAAAGCGACGGCCCGCATCCAGCGTGGTGCCAATCTGCGAATCCGAGGTGTAGTCCACGCCCACTTTCGCCTGCGGGGTGTCGCCCGCGTGTTTTGGCTCAAGGTTGATCATCCCGCCCACGCCGGAGCTTGCCGCACCGTTCATCAGGGAATTAGCCCCTTTGAAGATCTCGATGCGGTCGACCATCTGGGCATCCACCACCTGACGCGGCAGCACGCCGGACAGGCCGCCAAAGGTCATGTCGTCGCCGTCAAACTTCAGGCCGCGAATGCGGAAGGTTTCCGCGCTGTTGCCGTACCCCTGAACGAACTGCACGCCCGCGTCGTTGGCGACCACGTCAGCAATGGTTTTCGCCTGCTGATCTTCCACCAGCTTTGAGGTGTAGCTGATGATGTTGAACGGCACGTCCATGGCGTTCTGCTGGCCGAGCATCCCCATGCGTCCGCCGTTCGCCACCTGCCCGTCAAGGAAGGCCGGCACCAGCTGGTCGCCGCCGGGTTTAAAGTCGCCGGCAGGTGCAGACTGCACAACGATGGTGTCTTCTTGTTTATCCTCCGCCGCCCAGGCGGAATGTGTAACCGCGCCAATGGCGAGCGCCAGCAGCGTTTTGTGCATTTTGGTGTTGTTCATCGTTAACTCGTTTGAAAGTGCGCGCAAAAATGACCCGTTGACGGGCCTTAGAATGTTTTAGCTGCAATGCAAATGAGAACTATACGCATTATCTATACTTTGGCAAGCGCAAATGTCCGCAGGATCCTGCTCATCCTTTAGCACAATAAAAAGCGGGGGTATTTCCGAAGATGAAGAGGTAGGCAGAAGCGTTCACCGGAACGATCTGAATACTAATGCCATGGTCGCGTTGACGGAAAAAATCGGGAATAGCATGACGAAAAGGTTCGTCTTTTTTGGGGCGTTCATTCGTATCGCTGGAGATCATAATGACTCGCCCCTCTTCTCGCCAGTAACGGAAGGCAATTTTATTGCTGATGGCAACCGGCTCCTGACCCGCCTGGCTGTATTCTCCGGTGGAGTCGTAACTGCCAGTACCGTTATTAAACGTAAACGTCATGAGGGTATCTACTCGCGAATTTTCGTCAACAATAATGAGATGACTCTCACAGGTAAAATGATTCCGCTGATAATGCGTATACCAGGCATAAAAAAGTGGCGCGATAATCATCAAAAGGATGAACAGCCAGTGAACATTCCGGCTAGTCATTTTCATGATATTGCTCCCTGTACATAATGGAATCACATTGTGCACCAGCAACCTCAGGCAATTTATCGCACACAATCACCGATGTCCCATTTTGATAACGATTGAGCGTGATATAGGCCACCTCACCAGCGTTGCACTGGATGGGGTAACGTTTAGTCAGTGCAATATAAATACGCTGACTTTTTATTTTGTCATGCAACGAGGAATAAACGTCGCACCCTGCAATATTGCCGATCGGTTGATAGGTTTCAAACCCGGCGCGTTGTTCATGCAGCTGTTGAAAGAGAACCAGACACGAAAGAATAAATAACAATGCAGCGATGCCATACGCTACTTTCCCTGAGAGAAAGCGGAAACGGTTCTCCGCTGCGCGCGGTGTCGGGACAGAAGCTTCAGTATGCAGGCCGGCAGGCGAAGCCGCATCCGTCGTGATAAAGGCGTCGAGCGTACCCGTCTGAATTTGAGCGACCGACTTAAACCCCGCCTTGGGTACGGTTTGCACAACATTATCTGCCAGCCCCGCCATCTTAAGGGCTTTACGAATTGAGGCGATAGTCTGGTAGAGGGCGTTAGTCGTGACAACTGCCCCCTGTTTTTCCCATACCGCTGAGAAAAGATAACGCTGCGTAAGCACCTCGCCGTTGTGTTCAAGCAGCTGTAGCAGGCACTCGCTAACCGGAGCATGCAGGAACACAGCGCGCTCAGGGTAGCCTGAAAGTGAGCACAGTCGACGCAGCTCAGGCTCAAAAAGCACGGTGCCGTTTATCAGAAAGACGGGCTTCATGACGCACCGGCCGTTAACGTGCAGGGATTTAGTACATTCATCATTATTATACTTTCGCGTCCGTATCCGTTTTCTGATTCAGAAATTAGTGATTTATTATCAATAAACTACGCGTTTACACGCCCAGTTTTTCGTCTCCTTCCACCCCGCTTGAGGATCAACTTAATCAGTATAAATCATTTATCTTCACTCCTCTTTGCCGCAGAGGAACCGTAACCTATGCGGTATCGAAAAGGCGCTGTCAGGCTTCTCATTACCCGGCGGTGCCAACAGAAAGAAATGCTGAATCTTTTTCAAAATTTGCATTTTTATGTTGAGTGGTCGGTTGTATATCAATTTTCAGGATAAACGTAATAAAAATAAAAAACATCTGACGTTTTATTCCAAAAATACAACTTATATCGACAAAAACTCCATGCCCGGATGAGGTACAACCGGTTTCTCATAGCGCACAGGGATGTGTATTGGAAAGCATTTATTGCAGCCATATAATCCACCCTATAAACGGTATGGATTATCTCAGCGCTTATATGTAGTGATGCAAGTTCGTCTTCATTTAATATGGGTATTAGATATGGGTTATCGTCTATATGGGTTTATGATCGGAGATGACATTCATTTTGACATTTCTAACCGCAGGCTCTACCGCCTTACTGGCATCCAGAGTGATAAAAGCATTGCATTTGCCTCCATTTATTTTAATGAAACAATGCTCAGGCTTTTCCTGTATTTGTTGATGAATGGCAGAACCCAGCCCATTCCCAAAGAAGAGCTCTTTGAAGAAATTTGGGAGTCGCATAATCTGAGCCCGTCCACACAACGGCTGTGGCAGGTTCTGCGCAATCTCAATAACAAACTGAGTATGCTAGGGTTACCAGAAAATTTTATTCGCAATATTAAAGGGTGTGGTTACATCATTAATTATTCGGATGTGATCCCCGTTTATTACAGAACGAGCGAACTCCCGGCTCATTCTGTTAAAAAAGAGGAGAAGACAGATAGCCTGAGTGAGTGATGTCAACTCAGGTTCTTGCCCTGAGCACTCGCGTGCGAGGGGCTTTTTTTTGTCATCTCTCTTCTGCATCACTTTTTTCGTTAATGATTTATTAGCACTGTTGTTTGGTTTATACCAACACTGGAATTATATATGAGCATAATCAACCATTTTGCCAATTTAAAAGTTCGTAAGAAGTTATTCTTTGGTTTTTCTCTCGTCCTGCTCGTGACGATTGTTATTCTGATTTCAGGTTTGCTGGGTCTCAGCAACATTCAGGATAAAGTCGAAAAGAACGGCCATACCACGGACCTGTTTAACGCCCTGACGCAGGTTCGCTTAGGCCGGACGAATTTTCAGTACACGCTCGACCAGAAGTACCTTGATCAGACCAACGCCGCCACCCAGCGCATGCAGAGTATTGTCGCCAGTATGGAAAAATTGTCCTGGTCCCCGGAAGGAAAAAAAGCGCTGGACGATACGGCAAATGCGGTGAACAGCTACGTCGCCACCCTGCTGCCTTTCACAAAATCCCTTTCTGAGAAGAAAATCAGCGAACAGAAACTGAGCACTCAGGGGCTGTGCGATAACTCCGGCCTGGCTTCCACGCTCAGCCGCAACGGCACGCTGGACGCTTCGCACGCTCTTGTGGCCGCGCAGATTGCGTTTGTCATGAGCGACATTGATTCTCAGGTTACCCTCTATAAACAGCATCCTACGGATGCGTTAATGAAAGGGATCCGCGCGCGTCTGGACATCGCAAAATCTGACACCGAACAACTGTTATCGGTTGCTACCGAGGAACAAAAAGTTTGGCTGCAGTCAGGCCTGGAAGATATGCAAAACGTCGCGGCTGAGTTAATAAATTATCAAAGCGTCTGGAATCAACAGTCGACGCTCTCCGATACCTTAACCGGTAAAGCGATAACGCTGACGCAGGCCATCCAGACGTTATTTAGCCTGCAGCAGAAAAAAGTGTCTGATACGGTTGATAGCGTTCAGATACAGATGGGCATTGTTGCTGCCATCGGTCTTGTGCTCGGCGTCCTGTTAGCAATGGGCATCACCCTGTCCATCACCCGTCCGCTTGATGAGACCCTGCGTGTCGCTGAGCAAATCGCCCAGGGCGACCTCACCAGCACCCTGACCAGTACACGTCGCGATGAGCCAGGTCTGCTCATGCAGGCCGTTGCGACCATGAATGCAAACCTGAAAAACATCATTCATGACGTGCGCAATGGGGTGGATAGCGTCGCCCGTTCGTCTTCAGAAATTGCCGCAGGCAATATGGATCTGTCGTCGCGCACCGAACAGCAGTCAGCCGCCGTCGTCGAAACCGCCGCCAGCATGGAAGAGTTGACTTCTACCGTCGCGCTCAACGCCGAGAATGCTAATCATGCGCGCCAGCTGGCTGATGAAGCCGCGCAAAATGCGACGGAAGGGAGCCAGATCTCATTGAAGGTGATCGATACGATGAAAAACGTGCGCAGCAGTTCGCACCGCATTTCAGAGATCACCACCGTGATTAACAGTATCGCCTTCCAGACCAATATTCTGGCGCTTAATGCCGCCGTTGAGGCCGCCAGAGCGGGCGACCAGGGTAAAGGCTTCGCCGTGGTTGCCGCCGAAGTGAGGACTCTTGCCCAGCGCAGCGCGCAGTCAGCAAAAGAGATTGAAAACCTGATTAACGAATCGGTCGTGCAGGTGGATGCGGGCTTTAGTCTGGTTGAAAGCGCCGGCGATGCGATGACGAAAATAGAGACATCAGTGGCGCAGGTGCGTGACATCATGAACGAAATTGCCGCCGCCACCGATGAGCAAAGCCGCGGAATTTCGCAGATTGCCCAGGCGATGGCAGAAATGGACACCACCACTCAGCAAAATGCCGCCCTGGTGGAGGAGTCTTCCGCTGCGGCAAGTTCGCTGGAGGAACAGGCTGTGCAGCTTGAAAAAGTGGTGTCGATTTTCCGTGTATCAAACGGGCACAAAATCCGCCAAAGAGAAAGCCAGCTCACCGCCAGCGTGACCCCTCTTAAACGATCTTCTACCCATGATCGGGACGACTGGGTCAAATTCTGATAACCACCGCGCGGCTGTCCGGAGAGGGCGCCGCGCGCTTAAGGCTCACGATGATAACCACGACAAAATGGCTCACCCGCTTCAACGCCCTGTTGGCTCGCCTGCTTACCCTCGCCCCGGAAAGAACCCTGAGCGCGGCCATCGAGAAGCGCGAGATTATGCCGGTTTACCAGCCCTTTTTTGACAGCCAGACGGGCACTATCGCGGGTATTGAGGTACTCGCACGCTGGAATCATCCCCTGTACGGCCCCGTGTCTCCAGATACCTTTATCCCGCTGGCGGAGAAACACCGGCTTATCGCCCCGCTAACGCATCATCTGATTCAGCAGGTCATTGCCGATCTTCAGCATCGGATCCACCTATTCCCGGACCGGCTCTATATCAACCTTAATCTGAGCGCCTGTAACTGCCTCGATCCGCGCTTCGAGACGGATACGCTTGAGCTTTTGCAAAAACTCGTGTCGAGTCAGGTCCAGCTGGTTATCGAAATTACGGAACGCGATCCGCTACATTTCACTCCCCAGTTAAGCGAATGGTTTGCAACGCTCCGACGATCGAATATTTCCCTGGCACTGGATGACTTTGGGACTGGCTATTCCAACTTCTCTTACATTCACGCGCTGGAGCCCGAATTCATCAAGATAGACAAACTGTTTGTCGGCCAGATTAGTGAAAATGGCGATACCCGACTGGTAGACAGCCTTATCGAATTGGCGAAAAAAATGCGCCTGAGGATCATTGCCGAGGGCGTAGAAACAAAGGCTCAGGCCGACTACCTGCGCTTAAAGGACAGCGATTTTTTGCAGGGTTACTATTTCGGTAGGCCTATGAAGATCGATGAACTCGTCGGGAAAGTTAATGCTTGCTGAAGAACAGCCACTCTGCACTGGGGGCGGCTGCAATGACATTATTTTTTTGATATCGGTGCCGTGAATTTTATCGTGAGTCACGAGGGAAACAGGATCCTCATCCTGCCACTGCCCTCATTATCGCTTAGATAATTTTAACCGGCAGCGTCTCCAGCGTGCGGAGAATCAGGCTTCGATTCGACCATTTCGCGTCGCCGTCCAGAGCGATCGTCCCGCGTTCGCTTAAGGCCATCGCCAGCGTTTCAGCCTGACACTGCGCCAGCAGTTGTCCAATACACTGGTGTACACCGGCGCCAAATCCCAGCTGACGCTGTCCGTTCCTGCGGCCAGGAATAAAGCGCCACGCCTCTTCAAAGACGCTTTCATCCCGATTCGCCGAACCGAGGCATAACAAGATGTTATCCACGGCTTTAAGTTCACGCTCCAGAAACTGCACGGGAGCCACAACCCTTCGCCTGCCCATCTGCAGCGGAGACTCAAAGCGCATGGTTTCACTGACGATTTCTTTCATCCGGAGAGTGTTATTTCTGACGCGTTCCTGTAATTCAGGATGCTGTGCCAGCATATATATGAGGTTTCCGGTTAACGCTTCGCTGGTTTCACTGCCGCCGATAAGCATCGTGACGCAGTCGGTGCTAAAGCGTGCGGCAAGCGCATCCCGATCGCCGCCATATCCTTTCAGAAGGCTGCGATAAAAAAGCGAGTCGTAACCCTGTCCGTGCGCCTGCGCGAGTTGTCGAAAACTGTCATCCAGACGGGAAAGCGCCACGATCAGCCGCTCAAGTCCCTCCCGATCGATGGCGCTGGGATCCAATAAGAGCCGGATGGCATTTTTCTCTTGTTCAACCACCTCCTGCTGCGCTTCCGGCAGGTTGAGCCAGGCGGTAAACAGTTTCCCCCAGAGCGGCGCTGCTATCTGGCGTATGCCGTCAAAAGGGCCGGCGGCCGTTAAATCTGCCACCACTGAATGCGACTCCTCAGAAACAAGGCGGGTTAACGCCGCCCAGGATTCGCCGGTAAAAAGAGCCTGCAGCGCCTGACGGTGCGCGCGATGCACATTCCCGTCTTCAAACAGCACAATGCCATAGAGAAGGTCCCGCAAAGGGGGCGACAGGCTGAAGCACTGTTTTTCCATTTCGGTATGAACATCTTCAGGTATGCCAGAAGAGACAAACGCCCGCTCTTTTAGCGCCTGATAAACATCCTGATAGCGGGTAAGCACCCACGTTTTACCGATTCGCGCCACCGGCTGGTGGTGTCGCATATGGTGATAGACGCTATGAAGATTTTCCTGAAAGACAGGTGAGGCGGGATTAAACCGAAGTGCTTTGTCGACATATGCCACGGGTGAACCCTCATTGCAGGATTAATCACCTTTCAGTAAAGCAGGGATGTGTTTCAGTTCAAATGTACGTTATGACTCCGAATGTCGCATCCGGCTCACACCGTCATCGTGCATCGGTATCTCTTCCCAGCTTCCTGTTTGCAAATCCTCTAGGTGAGGATTGGGTGATTTCGGTATCGCTTTATCCTCAGAGCACTTTCCATTCGACAAACCAGTGATAAACCATTGCACGGGCTCAGTGAAGCGTTTACAACAAGCAAAGCACCGTTAATAATTCCTTCGCGATAGTGTGTAGCTCCAGTTCGAATGAAGTTTATGGCTGCGGGTCTGACTATGATGCGCTGGTCAAGCGATATGCGCTGCTCAACATAGTCTGCAGCAGGGATCGGAAATCCCATACCCCATACTGTATTCATATACAGCAATTAAGCTTTTGAAATTCATCAAGTGCTGATCAGATTGGTCTTAGGTGGTAAACTCCACTAAATTCTAAAACAACCAAACTACTCGTATGCTTAAGCTATTCTCAAAATATTTGACTGTTGGCGTTTTCAACACCGCTATTCACTGGTTCGTCTTTGCGGTATGCGTCTATATGTTTTCTGTGAACCAGGCAGCGGCTAACCTTCTGGCATTCGCGACTGCGGTAACTTTCTCATTCTTCGCAAATGCGGCCTTTACCTTCAAGTCAAAGCCAAAGGTGAGAGGGTATTTTCTGTTTGTTTCCTTCATGGGGCTTATGAGCATTCTGGTTGGAAAGATATCTGATTATTATCAGATCGCCCCCATCATAACTCTTGTTGAGTTTTCGCTGATAAGCCTAGTGTGCGGGTTCTTTTATTCAAAACACATTGTCTTTAGGGAAGAAAAATGAAGATTTCTCTGGTTGTTCCCGTCTTCAATGAAGAGGACGCGATACCAATTTTTTACAAAACCGTCAGAGAGTTTGAAGAACTTAAACCATATGAAGTAGAGATAGTCTTCATCAATGACGGAAGCAAGGATGCAACCGAGGCGATCATAAATTCAATAGCCATATCAGACCCTCTCGTTAAGCCGCTATCCTTCACGCGAAACTTTGGAAAAGAGCCAGCGTTATTCGCAGGGCTTGACCACGCAACCGGCAACGCGATTATCCCAATCGACGTAGATCTGCAGGATCCTATCGAGGTCATACCTCACCTTATCAATAAGTGGCAGGCCGGTGCTGACATGGTTCTGGCTAAACGAACAGACCGGTCTACAGATGGCAGGCTTAAGCGCAAGACGGCTGAATGGTTCTATAAGCTGCATAACAAAATCAGTAATCCGCAGATTGAAGAGAACGTTGGCGATTTCCGCCTGATGTCTCGCGAAGTAGTGGAAAATATCAAGCTCATGCCCGAAAGAAATCTCTTCATGAAAGGCGTATTGAGCTGGGTAGGCGGACAGACTGATGTCGTTGAGTATGCTCGTGCAGAACGTGTGGCAGGTAATACAAAATTCAATGGGTGGAAGCTCTGGAATCTGGCTCTGGAAGGTATTACAAGTTTCTCCACATTCCCTCTTCGCATGTGGACTTATATCGGCCTCGCCGTCGCTGGGATGGCTTTCCTGTATGGCGCATGGATGATTATAAATACCCTTGCCTTTGGTAATCCAGTTCGTGGCTACCCCTCCCTGCTTGTTTCTGTCCTGTTCCTGGGTGGCATACAGTTGATTGGGATTGGAGTGCTTGGGGAGTATGTCGGAAGGATATACACAGAAGTCAAAAACAGACCTCGTTATGTTTTGAAAAATAAAAGCTGATAGCGCAGGAATATAAAATGTTTAAAAAAGATGAGAAGACATTTCTAATCTCTCTGTCTATTATGATTTTGCTGTACATTTCACCTATCATCCTTGCTGACCGTCTTTACATAGATGATATATTGAGATCGCAGTATGGATATAAAAACTGGGGTCTTAATGGCAGACCCCTTGCAGATGCAGTAATGGCTCTGGTAAACATGACGCTTGGAGAGATCGTTGATATTTCTCCACTACCTTTGCTGATAGCTTGTGGGGCATATGTTCTTTGCTCGTTGGCATACTATAAAACAGCTATTAACTTTATTGGTCCTTTCAAGGCCGGTTTGCTTTTCTTCTTTGTAATAGCAAACCCATTCCTGCTGGAGAACCTTTCTTATAAGTTTGATGTCCTTCCAATGATTTTGTCGGCGGCGGTCTTACTGCTTCCTTTTTGCGGAATCAGAAATTTAAACTTAAAATTAGTGGCAGGAGTCCTGTGCGTAGCGGCATCGCTAAGTCTTTACCAAGCTTCAATTGGCTTCTTTTGTGCACTGGCACTTATTGAGCTCGCTATAGCTTACAGGAAAAACAACGCTACTGATTGTAACCTTCTGAAAGTTTTGTGCATAAGGGTAGCGTCACTGTTTATTGGCTATTTAGTATACAGCCTCATTGCTAAGTATTTCATTCAAGGTGACTACAACGAAACACATTCACAAATGATTGGATTTAATTCCGAGGGTTTTCAATCAGTAATTGATACATCCAGAGGAATGAATTATCAGTTAATGAGGACAGTTGGTGAAATGCCAGTTGTTGTATATGCTGTTGCAATTCTTGCTGTTGTTTTTTCGGTTTACTCAGTATACGCAAGAAAAGCCTCATGGTCCGCATCCAGATTTATCATTTGTCTGGCGGTAATAACGTCTCCTGCAACCATATATTTGCTTTCCTTTATTCACTTAAGTTTATTAAAGAATCCTATATTTGTTCATAGAGTCTTAGTGTCCTTCTGCGGCATTATAATGTACGTTGTTTTGATGACGCTTTTTTACATTCAGAGAAAGACTCTTTTGACCCTTCTCCTGGCTCCTCTATTTTTATTTGCAAATTATTACTCTTTTGCATATGGAAATGCACTAAAATATCAAAAGGAATATGACGTAAAGCTTTCTAGTGAGTTAGCCCAAGCTGTATCACGTGACGATCCAGACGGAGTTAAACAGGTTCGCATATTTGGAACCCAAGGCTCATCAATACAAAGACTAAACGCCATCAAAAGACTACCTTCTCTTGAGCCTCTTATCCCACTTTATTACACGGGTGGCTGGTGGGGAACTCATCTTATAAAAATGTATGATATTACAAATGAGATAACCGGAGAGAGCAATTTAAATAGAGCATGTGCAATGCGAGAAATTGAGGCTAATCAAAGATACAGAATTTACTCCGATAAAAGTGTAATTCTAATTTCTTTTGAAGTACCGCACTGCAACGTCGAATAAATTAAATGGCCCTTCCGGGCCATTCTTATTTTGGAGAAACAGGCCAATCTATTTTTGGTGAAGTCGATGAGTCAACCTTATCAAGTGTATCCAAATAATCCAGCCAAAGATTATACTGCGCCAGTTCGTCACCTTTAAGGCGACCTATTGCAGCCTTGCCAGGCCATTGTTTAATATTGATATTTGCATTATCCAGGCCGATTAGGCGCATTTTTCTGCTTCAGCAATAGCGATAAGTCGCTCCTGCGTAGGGGTTGGAACTTGCTCCCATGCAGGAAGACCATTATCACCGGCAACACGATATTTATCGGCATGAGCTACAGACGTAAATTCAAGAAAACAATCTTTACTTACTTCCCATCATCTGGCTAGGAGCGAGCCGCGACGTAATCATCCTTCATATCGACAGGATAAAATGCGTTGTTTTTTGCGCTGTAAATATATTCTGACATTATTTATGCTCCAATTGCTTCCCAGGCAACTGTGACAGCCATCCCTGAGTGATTGTTTTGTTGGTTAAATCGACTGCGATTACATTGAGTCGAATTTGGGTAGTTGAGATCGCTTCCGCAGTTGCGAAGCATGGTGTATTCGTAGTGGTTTGTGCGCCATTTGCTCGGAAGTTCAGAACCCCGTTAGGGAACGGAATGGCAAAAGTATCCAACGCGAAATCAGTGCTTGCATTTGCAGCAGGGATGCTGATTGTGCCCCACTGCCGAATCTGTCCTGAAGGTAGTTTTTCATAACCTTTCGTGACAGCAGACACCTGGAATGAGCTCATATCAGGTATCTGCCCAGCCCCCGCACCGACATTTTTAGTGGCAGCAGTTCCTAAACCAAGGCTTGTTCTGGCTCCTGCAGCATCGGTAGCACCAATCCCGCCCCAAGCAATAGAGAGTGCTATTATAGTTCCAGTGCTAGTCTGAGCCCCCATGTTCCGGCGTTGTCAATTACGACAGATTTTGAGGAATAAGGTGATGACATATCGGACACGCTACCTGATGCCCCGAATTGGGCAATTCCTTAATTTACCCTTGCACCAACCAGAGTATTCGCTCCGGTCCCTCCTCCTTGAATGGTTAAAGGTAATGAATTGCCAGCAGAGTCTTGTCCCCCCCCAGTTTCCTGAATTAGATACATAGAAGAAGACCCCTGAAGTTGGTGCTGATACCGTGCTTATATTCCCGCTTTATCCAAAGCTGTTCACTCCAAGGTTTGTTCTGGCACCCAAAAGCGTGTTGGCGCTAGTGCCGCCGCCCGCCAGTGGTAATGGAAGGGCATTGCCTACGGAATCCTGCCCCCCAGTATCCACTGGGGGTCACATAGAAGAAGACACCACCGGATGGAGCAGAAACTGTGGTAACCGAACCATCATTATTGAACGACTGAAGACCGAGGTTAGTCTTGGCTGTTGTCACAGTGCCGTCTGCTTTGATGTCTCCGAACGGGTTACTTCTGGAAAGGAAGTTGCCAAGGACATAGCTTACTGTGCCTGCAGTCATCATATTTGCGGCAATGTCATTTGCAGACCAGGCGCGGGCCACCGTACCCTCCTGGCGCATTGGCCTGGCAAAAGCGGGGATAGAGGACTTCCGTTTTAACGACCTCCGGCATACCTGGGCTAGCTGGTTAACTCAGTCCGGCGTGCCGCTGTCCGTTCTGCAAGAAATGGGCAGTTGAGAGTCGATCGAAATGGTCCGTCGTTATGCTCACCTGGCACCGAACCACTTAAGCGAACATGCACGGAAAATTGATGCCATTTTTGGCAACCATGGCACAAATACGACACAAGGAGAAAATCAGGCTGGGTTGAAACTGGCGTAAGTACCTATATTTAAATGGCACGCCCTGTAGGATTCGAACCTACGACCTACGGCTTAGAAGGCCGTTGCTCTATCCAACTGAGCTAAGGGCGCACTGAGAAGAGTGAACTTCGCGGTGGTGAAACGCGAAGAATTATACGGTCAATGGCAGGTGAGTCAATGCCTTTTCCGTTTTCGGGGGCAATTACCGCTAGCCGATTGTAAATACGGCTATTTTCTCAACATTTCTCGCTGTTTCACCGTAAAATTTAGCGCTGCGAAAAGGCTTAGTTGCATTTAAGTAACGCCTGCTGTTTTCCTGCTCGTCGGCTCGTCACACTAGAGCGAGGTTTCCCGGCCGCCTGGAGGCTGACAGACAACAGGACAATGGAGTGACAGCGCAAAACCCGTTCGATACGCCCCCCCGGTTACAGTTTATTTCTCAGGACATCGTCGGCATCAAACTGGAGCCTGTCGTCGCCCTCACCTCTCAGCGTCAGGTTGGCGTGGAGGTGCTTAGCATTCTGTCCGAACCGCAGCACAGCGAGGATTTTTTCCACCATCGGTCGGCAGGCTGGTCAATGACGCTGCTCGAAGCGCAGCTTGCCGCACTAAAAAAGACGCCGCACGGTAATAACCTTTTTATTAATCTGCCGATAACCGTTCTGACAGAGCCAGCGTCTTTTCAGCGGCTCATCAATCTGAAAAACACGCCGCTGAATATCGAGATTGTTGACCTCTCTGCCTTTCTGGCGTTCTCTGCCGCTCAGAAGCAGCGCGTCATTCAAAACCTGTCGAAACTCCGGGAACAGGGGCACAGTATATGGCTGGATGACATCGACGAATCTGTCATTCAGCCGTTTTTATTTTGTCGATTACCGTTGAACGGCATCAAAATTGATAAGGGCGCATTCTGGCGTTTACGCGCCACACCCGCGCTGAGGCAGCTAGTTTCACGTTGCTTTCAGCTGGCCGGGAGCGTACTCATCGAAGGTATTGAGACTGAACGCGATCGCACCTGGGCACTGCAGGCAGGCGCAGATCTCGGCCAGGGTTATTACTGGCCGTCCTGGACATGGCCGGAGGATTAAAGAGCCATTTCCAGGAGGGAGACCATGCGAATGACAGTGCGCCGTTACCGGCGGCGGCGTACAGGAAGTGATGCACTGGGATTTACGCGCTCACCTTTTGCTCCCCCCTTTTTCGACCGGCTCGAGTTTTTGAGCCAGTCCATCAGCCAGCCCCGAAAAACCGACGCTCCGTTTATCATTCTGGTCACGGAGGATCATTTTCTGCGCACCGGTTTTCTCAATGGGCAGTTTCCCCTGAGCAGCTGTTGCGACTATACCTCGCTGGATGATGCCCTCGGCGCTCAGGCCCAATGGCCTTCAGCGCGTCTGGTGGTGGATGTTGAAAGCCGTTCCACCGGGCTGATCGATCAGCTGGATCAGTTAAGAAGGCATAGCCTGTATCCCCCCTTCCTGACGCCGTGGCTACTGGTCCGGGCAGATAATTATGATACCCGCCTCTTCTGCAAAGCGGCGGGACCTTTTCACGTGCTGGAACGTCAGATGAACGCGGCAGGTCTTCAGCACAGCCTGATGGATACCCGTCCACCGCAGGGGTCCGATAAAGACTGGTTTTCCCGCAACGAATGGCCCATTTTGCAGGAGCTTGCCCGCGGTAAGACGCTACGTCAGATCGCCCTTCTGCAGAATCGCCCCTATAGCCGCATTATCTACCGTCTGAGCTGCATCCTGCTTAAGCTGGGGCTGAGCCATCGCCAGGAATTGTTACACCTTCTTAATAACCTTTCAGACTGCACGTTCTAACTTACTCACTAACCTCTTATTTCCTAAAGCGGTTTAGGAATTTACTTACCATCCATGTTATTGAATGGTTAAATTTTAACAATGTATTCGATTTTATAACTATTCCTAATTTATGGCTCGGAACCATGTGAAATGTCACAGAATGAATCAAAGGCAGCACTTTCCTCCATCCGTTAAGTGAATGCAGAAGGCGTTAATAAGATGATAATGATGTAAAAACAAGCAGCTTCGCTTCACACTCCAGGAGCGGAAAGCAAAGTGGGTAGCATGTTCTCCTGCGCGATGATGGCGTGACGTTGATGCGCCTTAAGCACTTTCAGATGAAGGTTTGACACCTTGCGAGGGCACTTTTTCGCCTCTTTTACCCTGGCTCGCCCTAAGAACTGACGCCCTCTTTCGTTAACAAACACGCAACATAAAGAGACATCTGTTATTTTTTGTTATTACATAAAGATGAAAAGGTGCGGTAAATGGGATAACAGGATATTTCCGCTAAATTTAAAAACATAGCCATTCAGATCCAGAAGATAATACAAACCAATAAGCGGAGATTAATTTACAGGGTTTTCGGAAAAAACTTACTCTGTATAATAAGATGCGTACCAAATCTGAATAAGAAAAATCTTTTTGCCAACACCAGCCAAATGAGATGACCGCGCTGAGGCACTGTTCTTTTCATTACGTAAACAAGGATGCTTTCGCTCTTTCCAGGGAAATACTACGGTATAGGGATCTGCACTTTATATCCTTCCGGCATTTCGAGAGTTTTACAAAACTCTGCATAACGCTTTTAACAATCTGAGGCATTAAAAATGAAACCGGCATCCGTTATCATTATGGACGAACATCCTATCGTCAGAATGTCGATAGAGGTCCTGCTACAGAAAAATAAAAATATCACAGTCAAGCTTAAGTCTGGCGATAGCCATGAAGTTCTTGACTGCATTCGCAATCATCCTATCGATTTGGTGATCCTTGACATCGAACTCACGGGCACAGACGCCTTCGCTTTACTGAAGAGAATCAGAAACTTAAACAAAGACATCAAGGTTCTGTTCCTCTCCTCTAAATCAGAGTTATTTTACGCGGGTCGTGCGATTCGCGCCGGGGCCAACGGCTTCGTCAGTAAACGAAAAGATTTGGGAGAGATCTACAACGCCGTAGAGATGATTTTGATGGGCTATTCTTTTTTCCCGTCTGAAACGCTGAATTTTATTAACCATATGGGTTCGGGAAAAGGGATGGCAGTGGATATGCCATTATCGAATCGCGAGGTCACGGTATTACGTTATCTGGCGAATGGATTATCCAATAAGGAGATTGCTGAGCAGTTACTGTTAAGCAATAAGACCATTAGTGCGCACAAATCCAATATTTATTCCAAGCTTGGCGTACAAAGCATCGTGGAATTAATAGATTACGCCAAAGCGCACGAGCTGCTATAACCTGAATTCACTCCCTGCAGTTTATCCGAGCTGCAGGGAGTGCGGTCAGTGCTAATTATAATTAATCATGAAGGTGGCATCCGCATCAGCCCGTCCGGGCTGAGGGTTATCGGCCGTGGCAATATAATTGGCATAAAATGACAGAGTCGCATTCCCCTGTGCATCAACCGTAACCGGCTGGCTGGCCTGCTGAAGCGCCAGACGCGTTTTATCCGCATCCCTGATCTCGACGGCGACGTGGCTCGCTGTACTGGCGTCATTCAGCGCCAGCAGCCCGCTATTGCTCCCGTCGGCCTTACCCGAGAACGTAATGGACGCCGCCCCGGGCGGACAGCCGGTCAGCTTCAGCGTGAAGGGCATAGGCTGCGTGCGGCTCCCCGTGGTGTTGAGCTGCCTGGTGGGCCAGGTGCCCAGCGTGACCGTTTTGTCGCTATCGTTACCCTCTGCCACGCAGGTGAAATCGACAATATTGCCGTAGAGCCGAATATTAATTTCGCCCAATGCGGTTTCCGCCTGAGCCTGGGTGCAAAGCGCAAAGAGCGCCACGGTGATAAAACGGATCCCGTTTCGCATATCTGCTCCTTAGTCGTAATCCACGCGCAAATATCCGCGCGAGGTAAAGCGCCCTTCCGCTGGCTTGTTGCCCGTCACGCTCACCGGCCAGACCCGGATCCCCACCTGTGCCTGCGCGCTGTCGTCCAGGCGGAACGGAATTTTGCTCGTCAGGTTGTTAGGCGTGAGCGGCGCACCGCTCTCGTTGGCAATGATGAACCCCACATCCGGGTTATCCGACACCAGCGCATTATCGGAGACCTTTTCAGCCTCGACGCGCATCGTCAGCATGGCGTTTGCCTCCACGTTGGTGCATTTAATCGCGATGGTTTTGCTCTGCGATGAGACCCCCTCCGGCTTGTTACCCACGCCCGCCTTGCTGAACAGGGAGGCGCCGATGTCGCCGAAATCAAATTCAACCACATTGCCGGCGTTGATGGCGCAGCTCTGGGGCACCTGAATGGTTCCGCTGTAGCTGATGGTGTAGACCGGCGTGGTCAACGGATCGGAGGAGGTGGTGGTGACGTAAACCCGGAACATAGTGGCACGCGGGATCACCACCATATTGATAAAGCGTCGGGTCACCTTAAGACGGAAAATAAGGCTGGAATCCTGCACGCCAAACGGTTTGTTTTTTGAAACGTTAGGATGGCTTCCCATCTGGATATAGCTTTTGGGGGGATAAAACGCGCCGGCATAGCTGTCCGTGATCTTCATCGCCCCGTCCAGATAGTCGTTAAGCTTCAGATACTGATAGCCATCGCTGGTCCCGGTGATCGGGTAATCCGTCACGTAGCTGCGCTTGGTGGTATTCCCGACGGTGCCCTTCGGGCAGACGGCGTTTACCCCCACCCACTGCGATTTCTCGCTGAGGGTGACAACCTGCCCGACCAGGTTATTCGAGCTGTTGAATTTATCCGTCAGGTCGTAATGCACCTCCGTCGGCACGCCCTTTTCATTGACGCACACGGTGGCTAACGCGTTTGTCGCGGGCAGGAGTGCCAGAAGCGACAGGGCAAAGATATGGATTTTAATCACAGCGGATCCCCTTAAGTGTGATGGCCTGTTGCAGGCTCTTTTCAGGCAAGCTGTAAGGCGCACGGCACTGGGACTGCGCCCCGTTACCCCACTGGACCAGCAGTTCGCCCTCCAGCGGCAGCCCACTCAGGTAAATTTGCCCGTCATCCCCCACCATGCTGGTCACCCCGCTCTGGGTTTCGCGCACCACCGCACCGAACGGCACCGGCTGGTTGCCGCGCGTTACCGTCAGCAGGGCGCGCACGCCAATGCGGGTATCAAAGCTGGCGCGGACCAGCGCGCCTTTGGTCGGCACCACGCTGCTCACGTTGTTTTCGATATCGGTGTTGTTGCTCATGGTATTGGTATCCAGCGCCACGCGGTTGTAGCGGTAGACGGTGGCATACGGCATGACCGCGTAGCCTCGCCAGTCGGTCTTCACGCCGGTCTGGTTTTCCACGCTGACGCCTGATGCCCCCGGCGCCTTAATCAGCACGTTGGTATCGCCCAGCGGCTGGCTGAAGGTCACGCCGTCGGCATGGCCAACCACTCCGCCGGAGAGCTGCCAGTTGAGATCGTGCTGATCGCGGGAATAGTTGTAGCCCACGCCCAGCGTGCCGTAGGTCGCCTGCCAGTTGGCGCTGGCGCTTCCGCTTGAGCCGTTGGTGCTGGCGTGTCCCTGGGTCACGCTGTAGTTCAGGTTGCGGTCCTCCAGCAGCGTGCCGCTGACGCCGGTTTGCCAGCTCGTGTCGCCATCGCTGTTTCGGCTGGCGGATGCGGTGGCATAGGCGCGATCGATCGCGCTGTCCCGGCGATAGCCCTGGCGGGTAAAGAGGCTAAACGGCACGGAGACGTTAAACGACGCGATCCGGTCGGTACCGTCGATCCCGACGGATTTGTTCCACGACCATGACAGGGAGTAGTTGACCCCCTTCACGCCCCCCGCGTAGCCCAGCTGATACCAGAGGTTCGTTTCGTCCGTCCCCCAGTAGGTTTGCTCGCTCCCGGAGATATAGACCGAGCCGTAATCCCCCAGCGACTGGGAAATGTTGAGCTGGAAGCGGCCCTTTTTATTCCACGTCAGGTTGTGATAGCTCTGCACGTCCGGCACATCGTTATCGTCCTGGCTATCGGCATACTGGTAGCCCTCCATGGAGCGCCAGGCCACGTCGTCCAGGGTATAAAACCCCTTCGTTGAGTAGCGGTAGCCCAGCAGCTGGAAGTTGGTGCCAAATCCGTTCAGCGATTTTGCATAGAGAAAACGCAGGGACTGACCTTCATGTTTGCTGTCGTCCGCGAGCTGGCTGCGGGCGTGGGTGATATCGACGGAGACTGCGCCCCAGTCACCGAGGTTTTTCCCGGCGCCGACGGCCACTGCGGTATAGCGTGACGCCAGCTGGGTGCCGCCATAGAGCGTAAAGCCGTTGGCAAGGCCGGTAATCAGGGTGCCCTGAGCGAAGAACGGTGTATCCTGGTCGCTGTTACCGCTGCGGTAGTCCCCCGCCACGAGGTCATATTTCCAGCGCCCTTCACGCTGCAGGAGCGGCACGGTGGAATACGGTACGGTGTAGCGCTGCTGGCTGCCGTCTTTCTCTTCCACCGTGACGTCCAGGTCACCGCTGGAGGAGGTCGGGTTAAGATCGGTGATGGCGAACGCGCCGGGCTGGACGTAGCTTTGATAGATAACGTAGCCGTTCTGGCGAACCACCACTTTGGCGGGCGTACGGGCAATACCGCGCACGGTCGGCGCGTAGCCCTGCAGGCTGTCGGGGTACATGCTGTCAGACGAATAGAGCCGCCCGCCGCGAAAACCGACGCTGTCGAAAACGTCATTCCCGGTGTTGCTGTCGCCCAGCACCAGCTCACTTTTCAGCGGGATAACTGTGCGCTGCGCCCAGGTGCCAATATTCTGCCACTCGCTGCGCCGCTTGCCGTTATTTTGCGTGTAGCGCCATGCGCCGTTGTTGCGTAAACGCCAGGCACCATAGTTCAGCCCGCTCTGCAGGTTCAGGTAATAGCTATCGTCTTCGCTTCCCCGGTTGCCCGTGAAGCTGTAGTTCACCAGCGCGGCGGGAATGCCTTCATCCCACTGTTCAGGCGGAATATAGCCGCGCGCGCTATTCTGCATCGCCACCTGCGGCAGGCTGACGTTCAGGCGCTGTGAGGCAAAGTTAAATGCCGTTTCGCTGCCGGGAATGGCCGTGGTCAACGGAACGCACGTTTCACCCTGCACCTTCGCCAGCTCGGGAAATGCGGCAACGTTGACGCCAAAGCGATCGAGCATCGCGCGCGTAATGCACGGCGACAGGCCGCCCGCCACCGGCGGCGTGTTCTCGGCCTGTTCAAAACGCACGTCCTGGGTGCCGATAAACTCATCGTTACGCCAGATATCCACGCGATAGATGCCGGGTGCCTGCTGGTGCCCCTGTTCAAAACGCGACAAATCCGCCACGCTGGCGGTGTCGTCGGACAAGAAGGCCGGGTTGAAGTAGCTTTCGCTCCAGCCGGCCTGCGGCCAGAGCGCGGCCATCAGCGCCAGCGCAACCGGGCAGTAACGTCCCTGGTGGTTTTTCATCGCCCTGACTCTGCTCACAGGTTGACGCTGCGCGCCGGTGTAATGGCGCCGTAGTCATTCACGCTCTGCCAGGAGAGCGTACCGCCGGCCCCGGCGGGCAGCACCTGCTGAGCCGAGTTTTTCGGCGCCACCATCAGGTTTTCCAGCGTCTGACCGCCCAGCTTCAGGTTGACCAGAGTGATGTAATACGGCGAGGCGTTGCTGACTTTGAGATGATTCCCCACGCGCTCAAAACGCAGCTGGGAAAGCGCCTCATCCGGCTGCATCGCCAGGTTATTCGGGCGCACAAAGAGCTTGATGCGCGAAAGGATCGCCAGCTGCAGCACGTTATTGTTTTCTGTTTTCGCTTTGTTCACTGACGGGATCGCCTTCACGTTCATGTAAAAGAGCGATTCGCGATCGACAGGCAGCGCCGGACCGGCGTAAATAATACGCAGCGTGTTTTCGCTGTCCGGCTCGCTAACAAACAGCGGTGGCGTGACGGCAAAGGTTTTTTCCTTTTGCCCGCTGGCATTTTCGATCCACGCGTTAATTAAATAGCGTTCTTGTTTATTGCTGTTGGTGATCGCCAGCGACGTTTGCTTCGCATCCGCCGGGTAAATAACGCGCGTGGCCCCCAGCGCAATACCGCCGGAAGCATTCGCGCATGCGGAAACCATCATTAAAATAAACGATAAAAGCAGTCCTGGTTTAATTAGCATATTCATCAAAACCGTACCTTTAATAATGTGTTCGCAGGTGTTATGGATAAATCAACGTAAACCAGACATCCGACTGAATATTGCCTGGCACGAGGTGTTCGGAAATAGCGCGATAGCGGGCGCTAAAATGAAATGCGAGCTCGCTGGTATTCACGGGCAACCAGCTGACGGCCGTCGCATTCGGGATAATCTGACGCTGCTGCTCATCAAAAAGCGCCAGCCCCACGCCGCTGCTGACAGGCGTTTCACCTGGCCGCGATGTCGCCAGAAAAACCTGCGGATCTTCCGCGGGCGTCACGCCCTGAAACTGGATCCCCACGATGCGCGAGACATCCACGCTGCAGTCCAGCAGCCGCACGGTGAACGGCACATTAACCGTTGAAAAGCTGCCCACACCGGAAAATGAATTGGTTCGGTACTGCCCCATGTCGATGCGCATATTCTGGCTGTCGGGCGCCACGGCGCAGCCGCCGTTTACCAGCTCCCCCCGAAGATGCACCTTGCCGCCTTCGATCACCACGGTATGCGCCGATGCCGGGCAGGCCATCGCAAGGGTTAACAGCAGTAGTGTTCCAGTCCTTGTCATCCTTCGTTCCTGGCAGTAGCGTATGACGGGCCTCGTCCCTGAGGCCTGAACATCCCTGTGCGAGGGTATTATTCGTATTTCATTACGAAGGTGGCGTCAGCGTTCGCCTGGCCTGGCTCGGTGGTCGCAGCCGTTGATTTGTAGCGCGCGGTGAATTGCAGGGTGTTAGTCCCTTTAATCAGGTCTTTCGCGGCAGAGAAGGTGGCACCGTCCGGGGTCAGCACGCTGGATTTGCTGTCGAGGATCTCGATACCCACGCCTTTCGCGGTGTTGTCGTTGTTACCGGACGTCACGGCCAGCAGGGTTTTGTCGGTCGCGTCGATCTGGCCGGTGAAAGCAACGGCAGCGGTTTTAGCAACCAGCGGATCGCAGTCATTCAGTTCAATGTTGAACGGAATATTAGAGGTGGTGTCGCCCACTTTGGTGAATTTCGCGGTACGATACTGACCGAGATTAACCGTCTGCTCGGAAGAATCGGTATTTACTGAACAAGCAGCATTAACCAGTTCACCTTTAAAATGCACGGTACCGCCATTTACGGTAACCGGCGTAACTGGGTCGGCTGCATTAGCGGCACCCGCGACCAGGGCCAGTGTTGCAATAACAGAAGAAGCAATGTTGCTGAGTTTCATGTCTATTCCTTTAAAATGTAAATAACCCTTCCCGCGAAAAATCGGGAATAAGAAATACGTTCAATTGCGTAATTGAAAACTTATTTCGGAGGAGACAAAGTAGCTCAGGAAGCAATTTTTAAATATGTCAAAACACTGCCATTTCGCCAGGTCACATCCTAATACCGCCTAAGAAATTGACCATCACTTAAGAAGGGTTTTTGCCCCTCACGGATGAAAACTCGTAAAGGGTGACTGACAGCGGGGCTCGCTTCTGACAAAATACAGGCAATCCCCCCTTTCAAACGTTACAGACGGAATCTTCTCTCTGATGGCAGCAAAGATTATTGACGGTAAAACGATTGCGCAGCAGGTGCGCTCTGAGGTCGCGGAAAAAGTGAAGGCGCGTAAAGCGGCCGGAAAGCGCGCCCCAGGGCTGGCCGTTGTGCTGGTTGGCAGCAACCCGGCATCGCAGATTTATGTCGGCAGCAAACGCAAAGCGTGTGAAGAGGTGGGGTTCGTCTCCCGCTCTTACGATTTGCCGGAAACCACCAGCGAAGCGGAACTGCTGGAACTTATTGACACCCTGAATGCCGATAAAGAGATCGACGGCATTCTGGTTCAGCTGCCGCTGCCTGCGGGCATCGACAACGTGAAGGTGCTGGAGCGCATCGCGCCGGATAAAGACGTTGACGGTTTCCACCCGTACAACGTGGGCCGCCTGTGCCAGCGCGCGCCGCGTCTGCGCCCGTGCACCCCGCGCGGCATCGTGACGCTGCTGGAGCGTTATAACATCGACACCTACGGCCTGAACGCCGTGGTCATCGGTGCGTCCAACATCGTGGGCCGTCCGATGAGCATGGAGCTGCTGCTGGCAGGCTGCACAACCACCGTGACCCACCGCTTCACCAAAAACCTGCGTCACCACGTTGAAAACGCCGATCTGCTGATCGTCGCGGTCGGCAAGCCGGGCTTTATTCCGGGCGAGTGGATCAAAGAGGGCGCGATTGTCGTGGACGTCGGGATTAACCGTCTGGAAAACGGCAAAGTGGTCGGCGACGTGGTGTACGAAGATGCGGCGGCTCGCGCCTCTTACATCACGCCAGTACCGGGCGGCGTTGGCCCGATGACCGTCGCAACCCTGATTCAGAATACTTTGCAGGCATGCGAAGAGTACCACGATGTAGAGGAAGCATAAGATGGCCACATTTTCATTAGGCAAACACCCGCACGTTGAGCTGTGCGATCTGCTCAAGCTGGAAGGCTGGAGCGAAAGCGGCGCGCAGGCGAAAATCGTTATCGCCGACGGGCAGGTGAAAGTAGATGGCGTAGTGGAAACCCGCAAGCGCTGCAAGATTGTCGCCGGCCAGACCGTGAGCTTTGAAGGGCAGAGCGTGACCGTGACGGCCTGAGTTCCCCCTCACCTTAACCCTCTCCCCAACGGGGAGAGGGGATCAAAAATTCCCCCATATCCATCACGGTTAATTATCGATCAACTTCAAATAATCACGATCCCCTCTGGGTGAAACGTGAAAATTATGTTGCACGTTTTTCAGACTTTCCCCACGATAAGTAGAACGTTCTACTAAAACGTTCTACTTACAATAACAGCGCCAAAAAAAGCGCTACTCGGGGGAAATCAGCATGAGTCTGATATCAGGGTTTGTTAAATCGCTGTCTAAGTTATCGATGATTGGTCGCGCCTTAATGCTGCCAATTTCACTGCTTCCCGCTGCGGGCCTGCTGCTGGCCTTCGGCGATAAGTTCCACCTGCCGCTGATGATGAACGCCGGCGGGGTTATCTTTGATAACCTGCCGATGCTGTTTGCCATCGGCTCCGCCGTGGGTCTGGCGTCCGAGTCCGGCATCGCGGCGCTCTCGGCGGCGGTTTCGGTGTTTGTCACTAACATCACCATCAGCACCGTGTTAAGCATTACGCCGGAAATGGCTTCGCAGGGCGGAAAATACGCCATGGTGGTCGGCATCCCGACGCTGCAGATGGGCGTCTTTGGCGGGCTTATCTGCGGGATCCTCGCGGCCTGGTGCTATAACCGCTTCCACACCATGCAGCTGCCGGAGTTCCTCGGCTTCTTCTCCGGGAAGCGCTTTGTGGCAATCGCCACGGCGTTCCTCTCATTCCTGATGGGGCTGCTGCTGCCGTACGTCTGGCAGCACATTCAGGCCGGTATCGACGCGCTCTCCGTGATCGTAAACGGTGATAACCAGGCGGCATCGACCTTTATCTTCGGGCTGGTGGAGCGCGCGCTGATCCCGCTCGGCCTGCACCATATCTGGTATCCGTCCTTCTGGTATTCGTTCGGGGATTACACCACCCAGGCGGGACAGGTGATCCACGGCGACCAGACCATCTGGTTCAAGATGCTGGAAGAGGGCGTGAAATCCTTCAGCAGCGACACCTACCAGAACGCCGGTAAGTTCATGCAGGGCGAGTTCCCGCTGATGCTGTTCGCGCTGCCCGCGGCGTGTCTGGCGATGTACCACGAAGCGCACACCAAAAATAAGAAAATCGCGGCCGGTATTCTCTTCTCCGCTGCCCTCACCTGCTTCCTGACGGGGATCACCGAGCCGGTAGAGTTCACCTTTATCTTCGTGGCGCCGATTCTGTACGTCTTTAACGCCATCATGGCGGGCCTGGCGTACATGACCATGTACCTGCTGCACGCACATATCGCCAAATCGTTCTCGGCGGGCTTTATTGACTACCTGTCATTCGGGATCCTGCCGTCGTTTAACGGCTATCAGACCAACTTCCTGAGCGCCATTATCATCGGCATTCCGATGGCGCTGATTTACTACTTCACGTTCCGCTTCGTGATCCGCCGCTTCGACGTGAAAACGCCGGGCCGTACGGAAGTGACCGCCAGCGCGAATGACAAGTCCGATTCCGAACTTGCTACCGAAATCATCGGCCTGCTGGGCGGCGCGCAGAACATTGACTCCGTCGGCTCCTGCATCACCCGCCTGCGTCTGGAAGTGGCGAAGAGCGATGCGGTGGACAGGGACGGACTGAACGGGCTCGGGGCGCGCGGCGTGGTCTTCGTCGGCGACAACGGGATCCAGGTAATTTTCGGTGCCAGAGCACAGTTTATCGCCCAGACCATGTCCACCATGATCGGCAAATAATAAGATGCCTGAACGACACGTCTCCTGTACGCTGGGAGCCGTGTCTTATCCGGCTGATATTCGGTACATTTCAGGGAGCGGTTTTGAAGAAAGTCAGCATCATTGATGTCGCAAAGCACGCGGGCGTCTCGGTCTCTACCGTCTCGCTGGTGCTACGTCAGAAAGGGAAAATCTCAGAGGCGACGATCGAGAAGGTCAATGCCGCCATCACGACGCTGGGCTATGTTCATAACGTTGCCGCTGCCAACCTCCGCGCCAACACCTCCAATCTTATCGGCCTGATCCTGCGCGACTTCAGCGACAGCTTTTCCATCAAGGTGATGGCGAGCATCGTTCAGGAGCTGGAGAAGCAGGGTTATATGGTTTTTCTCGGCCAGCCGCTCAACGACGGCGAACATCTGGAACGCACCCTGCTGTCGTTTAAGCAGCAGGGCGTCGCGGGCGTTATTTATCTCGCGTCTGACACCCGTAACGCCGCTTTACCGGAGCAGATCCGCCAGTGCCCGCTGCCGCTGGTAGCTGTCTCGCAGTCTCTGCTGGATGAAAAATGCAATCTGGTAATGCGCGATAACCGTCAGGCGGCGAACCTTGCCGCACGCTATCTTATCGAGCGCGGACACCGCACGATCGCCTACATTGGCGGGCGCGAGGGCTGTCTTATCCGCGAGCAGCGCCTGCTCGGCTTTCGCAGCGCGATGACGCAAAATGGGCTGGTCTGGCGCGATGATTATTCACCGGCCTGCAGCGACGACACCCAGGCCGCCGCGATGGCAACGCGCCAGCTGCTGGAGAAAAACAGCTCCATCACCGCCCTGCTCTGCCATTCGCCGGATGCGATGATTGGCTCCATTTCAGGCATTCATCAGGTGGGCCGCACCGTGGGGAAAGACGTTTTCTTAACCCAGCAGGTGGCGCTGATCGGTTTTGAAGATATGCTGCACGTCAACCTCACCTCCCCTTCCTTCACCTACGTCTCCTCGGCCAGCGATGAAACCGGGCGACAGGCGGCGGGGCTGATTATCCGCAAGCTGAAGGAGCCGGATCTGCAAACCCAGCGCATTACGCTGTCCGGGCAGCTTATCGCGCGCGAGTCGGCGTAAAATCAGAATTTGACACAGGTTTGCTGCAGCGGATTCGCTGCTATATTGCCATGATTTGCCATGGATAATTGCAATGCCTACCGTTATCACTCACGCTGCTGTCCCTCTTTGCCTGGGCTTAGGTCTGGGAACGAAAGTCATCCCTCCCCGCCTGCTGTTTGCCGGTATCGTGCTCGCCATGCTGCCGGACGCCGACGTGCTGGCGTTCAAATTCGGCGTCGCCTACGGGAATATTTTCGGCCACCGCGGCTTTACCCATTCGCTGCTGTTTGCCTTTGTTGTGCCGATACTGTGCGTGCTGACTGGACGACGATGGTTCCGGGCCAGCCTGACGCGCTGCTGGCTGTTTTTAACCGTGTCTTTGCTGTCGCACAGCCTGCTGGATTCGATTACAACGGGCGGGAAAGGCGTTGGCTGGCTGTGGCCGTGGTCGGATGAACGCTTCTTCGCGCCGTGGCAGGTGATTAAGGTCGCGCCGTTTGCGCTGTCGCGCTACGCCACGCCGTACGGGCATCAGGTCATTATCTCGGAACTGCTGTGGGTGTGGCTGCCGGGGGTAGTGCTGATGGGGTTGCTGTGGTGGAAGCGTGCACGCTGATGCCCTCACCCCGGCCCTCTCCCATAGGGAGAGGGAGACAACCGAACGATCCCCTCTCCCTTAGGGAGAGGGTTAGGGTGAGGGGGAAAATTACTTACGACGCCAGGTCGTCCCCTGCGGGCCGTCTTCCAGAATGATGCCCATCTCGGTCAGACGGTTACGCGCCGCATCCGCCGCCGCCCAGTCTTTCGCCTGACGCGCTTCCAGACGCGCTTTGATCAACGCTTCAATTTCCGCCACTTCACCGTCGTCCGCCTGCGCGCCGCTCTGCAGGAACGCGTCCGGCTCCTGCTCCAGCAGGCCGAGCACGGAAGAGAGCTTGCGCAGATGGGACGCCAGGGCATTCGCCGCCGCCATGTCCTCTGACTTCAGGCGGTTCACTTCGCGCGCCATGTCGAACAGCACGGAGTAGGCTTCCGGGGTGTTGAAGTCATCGTTCATCACCTCAACAAAGCGCGCTTCAAACGCTTCGCCGCCCGCTGCAGGCACAGATTTGTCGGTACCGCGCAGCGCGGTGTACAGACGCTCCAGCGCCGAGCGAGCCTGCTTCAGGTTCTCTTCGCTGTAGTTCAGCTGGCTACGGTAGTGGCCGGACATCAGGAAATAGCGCACGGTTTCCGCGTCGTAGTATTTGAGCACGTCGCGCACGGTGAAGAAGTTGCCCAGCGATTTCGACATCTTCTCGCGGTCAACCATCACCATCCCGGAGTGCATCCAGTAGTTTACGTACTCGCCGCCGTGGGCGCAGGTGGACTGCGCGATTTCGTTTTCGTGATGCGGGAACATCAGATCCGAACCGCCGCCGTGAATGTCGAAGTGGTTACCCAGCTGCTTGCAGTTCATCGCGGAACACTCAATGTGCCAGCCGGGACGGCCTTCGCCCCACGGGGATGGCCAGCTTGGTTCGCCCGCTTTGGACATTTTCCACAGCACGAAGTCCATCGGGTTACGCTTCACGTCAACCACGTCCACGCGCGCGCCGGCCTGCAGCTGGTCCAGATCCTGACGGGAAAGCGCGCCGTAGGTTGGGTCCGTCGGCACGGAGAACATCACGTCGCCGTTGTCCGCCACGTAGGCGTGACCGCGCGCGATCAGCTTCTCGGTGATCTCGATAATTTCGTGAATATGGTGGGTCGCGCGCGGCTCGCTGTCCGGGCGCAGAATATTTAAGGCATCAAAGTCTTTGTGCATCTCAACGATCATGCGATCCACCAGCGCAACAAAGCTTTCGCCGTTTTCATTAGCGCGCTTGATGATTTTGTCGTCAATGTCGGTAATGTTACGCACGTACTTCAGGTTATAGCCCAGGAAGCGCAGGTAGCGAGAGACGACGTCGAACGCGACAAAGGTACGGCCATGGCCGATATGACAGAGATCGTAAACCGTAATACCACACACGTACATGCCGACTTCCCCGGCATGGATAGGTTTAAATTCCTCTTTCTGGCGCGTCATTGTATTAAAGATTTTTAACATCGAAGATTCCATGTAAACACGTGTGTGGGTTGTTTGTTCCCTATAATACCCATAATTCGGAATAGGATCAGCACACAATGCAAGGTGATCGCGTCCTGTGGTTATGCTATAACAAGCCCCTATATATGACCCGAAGGCGGGTCGACGTACCACAATAACGGAACAGGATGCAAAAATGGTTACTTTCCACACTAATCATGGCGATATCGTAATCAAAACCTTTGATGACAAAGCGCCTGAAACAGTTAAAAACTTCCTGGACTACTGCCGCGAAGGTTTCTACAACAACACTATTTTCCACCGCGTGATCAACGGCTTTATGATCCAGGGCGGCGGTTTCGAGCCTGGCATGCGCCAGAAAGAGACCAAAGAAGCGATCAAAAACGAAGCGAACAACGGCCTGAAAAACACCCGCGGTACGCTGGCAATGGCCCGTACTCAGGCGCCTCACTCTGCAACCGCGCAGTTCTTCATCAACGTGGCTGACAACGACTTCCTGAACTTCTCCGGCGAAAGCCTGCAGGGTTGGGGCTACTGCGTGTTCGCAGAAGTGGTTGAAGGTATGGACGTGGTCGACAAGATCAAAGCCGTTTCTACCGGCCGCAGCGGTATGCACCAGGACGTTCCTAAAGAAGACGTTGTGATTACAAGCGTGACCGTCAGCGAGTAATTCGTGGCGACACTCTTTATTGCGGATCTGCATCTGCAAACAGAAGAACCGGCGATAACCGCCGGTTTTCTGCGTTTTTTACGCGGTGAAGCGAAAAGCGCCGACGCGCTGTACATCCTGGGCGACCTGTTTGAGGCCTGGATTGGCGACGACGATCCTAACCCACTGCACCGTGAAATGGCTGCCGCCATTAAAACGCTGGTGGATTCCGGCGTCCCCTGCTACTTCATTCACGGCAACCGTGATTTCCTGCTCGGCAAACGCTACGCCCGCGAAAGCGGCATGACGCTGCTTCCGGAAGAGCAGGTGCTCGACCTCTATGGCCGCAGGGTGCTGATCATGCACGGCGACACGCTCTGCACCGACGATACCGGCTACCTGGCGTTTCGCGCCAAGGTCCACACCCCGTGGATCCAGAAGGTGTTCCTTGCCCTGCCGCTGTTTATCCGCAGCCGCATCGCCGCCAGAATGCGCGCGGGCAGTAAAGCCGCTAACAGCAGCAAATCCCTGACCATCATGGACGTCAATCCGCAGGCGGTGGTGAACGTGATGGAAAAGCACCGCGTTCAGTGGTTGATCCACGGTCATACGCATCGTCCTGACGTGCATTCTCTTATCGCCAACGGCGAACCGGCCCATCGCGTGGTGCTCGGCGCGTGGCACAGCGAAGGCTCGATGGTCAAAGTCACGCCAGAGGGCGTGGAGCTGATCGCTTTTCCGTTCTAGTCCCCCCTTTACACTCATTCTATTTTTTTGAACGATACAGGCAAATTGTTTCGATTTTAATCAGTCCGTGGTCGGCCTATTATTTATCACATCAGGGCAACACGCCCTATCCCAAACAAAATACTTAAGGAATACGACCATGAAATCCATCAAAACTTTCGTTGCAGTTGCTGCTCTCTCCCTGGTTTCTTTCGGATCTTTCGCTCAGACCGTGAGCGCAACCGGTTCAACCCTTGACCGTGCGGAAGCGAAAATTGCTGCCCAGGCTGCGGAACAAGGTGCGTCCTATAAAATCACCAGCGCACAGTTCAACAACCGCGTGTACATGACCGCAGAACTGACGAAATAATGATTGCCGCTCGACGAAAACAGACCGCCAGAACGCGGTCTGTTTTGTTATGAATTGATGGCAACAACGGCTCAAGATTTAACCGCGCAACCGTTTTCCTTGCCCGTATAACATGCTATTCTCTGTGCCCTCGAAAGCAGTGTGTTTCGCACCACAGGAGTTTTAAGACGCATGTCTTCCCGCAATAATCCGGCGCGTGTCGCCATCGTGATGGGGTCCAAAAGCGACTGGGCTACCATGCAGTTCGCCGCCGAAATCTTTGAAATCCTGAATGTTCCGCACCACGTTGAAGTGGTCTCCGCGCACCGTACGCCGGACAAACTGTTCAGCTTCGCCGAGAGCGCCGAAGAGAACGGTTACGAGGTGATCGTTGCCGGTGCGGGCGGCGCAGCACATCTGCCGGGCATGATTGCCGCCAAAACGCTGGTGCCGGTTCTGGGCGTTCCGGTCCAAAGCGCCGCGTTAAGCGGTGTCGATAGCCTCTACTCCATCGTCCAGATGCCGCGCGGTATTCCTGTCGGCACGCTGGCGATTGGCAAAGCGGGCGCGGCGAACGCCGCCCTGCTGGCCGCGCAAATTCTTGCGACGCGCGACAAAGATTTACGCCAGCGCCTGGCGGAGTGGCGCAAAGCCCAGACCGACGAGGTGCTGGATAACCCGGACCCGCGGGGTGCGGCATGAAGCAGGTTTGCGTCCTCGGTAACGGCCAGCTGGGCCGCATGCTGCGTCAGGCCGGCGAGCCGCTGGGTATTGCCGTCTGGCCCGTCGGGCTGGACGCCGAGCCGGAGGCGGTACCGTTTCACCAGAGCGTGATCACCGCCGAAATCGAACGCTGGCCGGAAACCGCGCTGACCCGCGAGCTGGCGCGCCATAACGCCTTCGTGAATCGCGACGTGTTCCCGATCATCGCCGACCGTCTGACGCAAAAGCAGCTGTTCGACAAGCTCGGCCTTGCGACCGCGCCGTGGCAGCTGTTGTCTGAAAAAAGCGAGTGGAATGACGTCTTCGCCATGCTGGGCGAGCTGGCGATCGTGAAGCGCCGCGTCGGCGGATACGACGGCCGCGGCCAGTGGCGCCTGCGCGCGCATGAAACCGCCGAGCTGCCGGACGACTGCTACGGCGAGTGCATCGTTGAGCAGGGCATCAACTTTAGCGGCGAAGTGTCGCTGGTAGGCGCCCGCGGGCACGATGGCCGCACGGTGTTTTACCCGCTGACGCATAACCTGCATCAGGACGGCATTCTGCGCACCAGCGTCGCCTTCCCGCACGCCAGTCCCGACCAGCAGGCGCAGGCGGAAGAGATGCTCTCTGCCATCATGCACGAGCTGGGCTACGTGGGCGTGATGGCGATGGAGTGTTTCGTCACGCCGTCGGGTCTGCTGATTAACGAGCTGGCCCCGCGCGTGCACAACAGCGGCCACTGGACGCAAAACGGCGCGTCTATCAGCCAGTTCGAGCTGCACCTGCGCGCCATCACCGACCTGCCGCTGCCGCAGCCCGTCGTTAACAGCCCGTCGGTGATGATCAACCTGATCGGTACCGATCTGAACTACGACTGGCTGAAGCTGCCGCTGGTGCATCTGCACTGGTATGACAAAGAGGTCCGCGCGGGTCGTAAGGTCGGTCACCTCAACCTGAACGATACCGATACCGACCGCCTGAGCGCCACCCTGGAGGCGATCGTTCCTCTCCTGCCGCCGGAATACGCGAGCGGCATTGTCTGGGCACAATCAAAGCTCAAGTAAGACATCTGCGCCGGGGAGTTGACCTTCCCCTTCCCCGGCGTACAATCCCCGCCCATTGCTGCTGAGTTTTCTTCTGGAATAACCATGAACGATGGAACGGACTATCGCGCGATCCTCGCGTCTGATACCCCTTTAATCGACGTTCGCGCGCCGATCGAATTTGCCCAGGGCGCGATGCCTGCGGCAGTCAACCTGCCCTTAATGAACGACGACGAGCGCGCCGCCGTCGGCACCTGCTACAAACGCCAGGGCCCCGAGGCCGCGCTGGCGCTCGGCCATAGTCTGGTGAAAGGCGAGACGCGCGGCGCGCGCGTCAGCGCCTGGCGCGAAGCCTGCCTTGCCCATCCTGAGGGCTATCTCTGCTGCGCGCGCGGCGGCCAGCGTTCACATATCTCTCAGGCCTGGCTGAAAGAGGCGGGCATCGACTACCCGCTGATCCGCGGCGGCTATAAGGCCCTGCGCCAGACGGCGATTCAGGTGACCATTGAGCAGTCGCAAAAACCGATGGTGCTTATTGGCGGCTGTACCGGAAACGGTAAAACGCTGCTGGTGAAGCAGCACGCGCAGGGTATCGATCTGGAAGGGCTGGCGCACCATCGCGGATCGTCGTTTGGCCGCACGCTGACGCCGCAGCTTTCCCAGGCCAGCTTTGAAAATCACCTTGCGGTTGAGCTATTGAAAAAAGACGCCGCGCGCTGGGTGCTGGAAGATGAAGGCCGGATGATTGGCTCCAACCACCTGCCGGAGTGCCTGCGCGACCGGATGGTTGACGCTCCTATCGCGGTCGTTGAAGACCCGTTTGACGTCCGCCTTGAGCGCCTGCGCGAAGAGTATTTCGACCACATGTGGGCGGATTTTTCTGCCGCGTACGGTGAGGAGGCGGGCTGGAAAGAGTACAGCGAGTACCTGCACCATGGCCTGTTCGCCATTCGCCGCCGTCTGGGGCTGCAGCGTTTTGCGGAATTTACGGTGCTGCTGAACGCTGCACTTGCCGAACAACAGCGAACGGGCAGCACTGACGCACATTTCAGTTGGCTTGCGCCGCTCCTGAAAGACTATTACGACCCGATGTACGGCTATCAGCTGGATAAAAAGGCTGAGAAGATTGTGTTTCGCGGGACGTTTGCAGAAATTGCCGAGTGGCTTAATCGCTGAAAAAAGCCGGGTGGCGGCTACGCCTTACCCGGCCTACATGTGCTACCCGACTGTTCCCTCTCCCTTTCAGGGAGAGGGTTAGGGTGAGGGTTAGAAGTCGTAACGCAGGCGCACCAGGTTCATATCGCCCAGGTTGTCGGTGCTGGAAGTGAACACGTGTTCGTAATCCACGCGGAAACCGTAATCCAGCTGGAAGCTGATACCCACGCCGTTGTCGATGCGCTGGTAGTTGCGGCCGTTCACGTACTCGATGCGGTCACCCATGAAGTAAGGCTGGATGGATTTCACCGCGTACTGACCGATTGGGAATTTGTACCCCGCAAAGTATTCAATACCCCACGCGTCGCCCGCAAAGTAGTCATTAACAGACACTTTTTTGGTGGTCAGGAAGTTCTGGTACCAGCCGCCGCCCGCGGAGAAGGTCCAGTTGTCCGGCGTCCAGCTCAGCGCGGTACCGACGATATTCTGATCGTAGGTTTTGCTGTCGCCGTTGTCCGGGTTACGCATGTCGGCGCGGGTGTAGTTCCAGGCAGCGCCCCAGGTCAGATCGGTGGTCAGGTGGTAATCGATACCCAGCGAGCCGCCGCCTTTACGCTTGTAGCGCAGGCCGTTGCCCGGCAGGTATTCGCTGTCTTCAAACAGGTAGGATGCATAGATGTCCGCATCGCCCACGGTTTTCTTGTATTTCAGCATCTGGCGTGAACGGTAAGAGCCGTCGTAGTCGCCGTTGATCCCGTTACCCGGCGCCTGGGCGATCATGTCGTAGTCCCAGATATCGGTTTTCGCGCCCACCACATCATAGTAAACGCTGTTCTGTTGGCCGAAGGTCAGCGTACCCCAGGTATCGCTCTTCAGGCCGGTGTAGAGCATGCGGCGAGTGGTGTCGTGTGCCCCGTCTGCATAGTGATTATCCCAGTTAAACTGGGCAGGGATGTTCACCCCCAGCTCGTAGTAGCTGATCCAGCTGATGTCATCAAACAGGTAGTAATCAGCCGCGAAACGGAAACGGGTGCCGCCGTCAAAGCCGTTACGCTTGTAGCCGTTTTTACCGTCGTCGCCGGTCATGTTCTGGAACTGCGGACGAATGCTGCCGCCAACGGTGAAGTTCAGGCGGCTCAGCGGGTTACCCGCCTGAGGATCCTGCTTAAGTACGGTGATTTCTGCCTGAGATGCAAAAGTAGTCAATGCCACTGCCGCGCCGATCGTTGCCGCCAGCGCTGATTTTTTTATAGTCATTATTTTTCCTTAATAGACACGCTGCTAAATATTTAGCTGGTGAATATTAACCGGAAATATTCGGGCTGTGTGGACGGGTTTTTAATGTTTTGTGCTGCTAAATGCGTTGGCATTATCACTTTGTGCTATTTAAGCATTACGCACCGGCATAAAAACCGGTGCGTAATTATTACCATACTAAATCAATTCACAAACTGCCGGAACAGGGCCTTGCCCTTTAACAACCGCGCACCGAGCCAGCCCCCGCAGAGGGAGAGCAGCACCGCGCCGCAGAGAGGAAGTATCAGCCAGAGACGCCAGTCAGGCTCCCACGGGAAGTCGAAGACCTTCGTCTGCAGCACCGCCAGCGCCGTCTCAGCGCCAATCGCCGCGACCAGACCCGCCACCAGCCCCAGCAGCGCAAACTCGCTCCAGAGCGTCATGCGCAGCAGGCGCTTGCCCGCCCCGAGCGTGCGGTAGACTATCAGCTCCTGATGACGCTGGCGCATGCCCACCTGCACCTGAGCCAGCAGCAACAGCACGCCGCAGATTGTCACCAGCACTACCATCACCTCCAGCGCGCGGCTCACCTGCTCCAGCACCTGCCCCACCTGTTTCAGGATCGCGCCAATATCCAGCAGGCTGACCGTCGGGAATTCCCGGTTAAGCTGGGTCAGCATGCCGTTGCCGTTTTCCCAGCGGAAACTGGTCAGCCAGCTCTGCGGCTGTCCGTCCAGCGCGCCCGGCGGGAAAATAAAGAAGAAATTCGGCCGCAGGCTTTCCCAGTCCACTTTACGCAGGCTGGTGACTTTGGCGGTAAAATCCTGAGTATCGCCGGTGAAGGTCACGCTGTCCCCGAGCTTCACGTTCAGGCGCGTCGCCAGCCCCTCCTCCATCGACACCTCCCCCGCTTTCGGCGGCCAGGTCCCGGCGGTAATCGGGTTATGGTCGGGACGTTTCTCCTGCCAGGTCAGGTTGAGCTCGCGGTTAAGCGACTCGTCCTTGTTCCCCTCGGTTGACTGGCCGTTGATCTGCGTCAGACGCGCGCGGACGATGGGGTAGAACGACTCGGGGATAATGTGATGCTCCGACAGGAAGCCCTTCAGCGGCGCGACCTGTTCCGGCGCGATGTTGATCAGGAAATAGTTCGGGCTTTCCGGAGGAAGCTGCTGCTGCCAGCGATCCAGCAGATCCCCGCGCAACACGAGAAGCAGCGCCAGCAGCATAAACGACAGCGAAAAGGCCGACAGCTGGCTGAGCGTTGACCAGGGCTGATGCAGCAGGCGGTTGACCGCCAGCCGCACGGGCAGGGATTTTACCGTCAGCCTTTTCAGGACGTTGAGCAGTATCCAGCCCAGCACGCCGCACAGCAGCGCCAGCACAACCGCCCCGGCCAGCACCGCCCACAGCAGCGTGCTACCGCCCATCAGCCAGGCCAGCAGCCCGACCGCAACAGCAATAATCACCGGAAGATAGAACTTCAGCGGCCAGACGTTCGCCACCACATCGTTGCGCAGCACGCGCAGCGGCTGCGTCGCGAGCAGCAGGCGGTACGGGCGCAGCCCCACCAGCACCGAGATCACCGTCATCGCACCGATCGCCCACAGCCACGGCCAGAGGCTTGCCGGGGGCAAGGCGGCAGGCAGCACCGGTTTCAGCATCACCATCAGTAGCTTTTCAAACAGCAGCCCTATTATTACGCCAGTCAGCGCAGAGAGGACCAGCAGCATCAGCCACTGGCCGACAATCAGCCTGCGCAGCTGCGCCCGCCCCGCGCCGAGGGTTTTAAGGATCGCTACCAGGTCGTAGCGGCTGCGGCAGTAGTGCCCCATCGCCACGGCAACCGCCGCCACCGCCAGCAGCAGGGTCAACAATGCCGAAAGCAGCAGGAACTGTTGAGAACGCTCCAGGGATTTGCCGAGCGCCCCCTCGTCCTGCTCCAGCCCGTACCAGCGGTGCTCCGGCTTGAGCTGCGGCAGAAGCCATTTTTCATACGCCTCCAGCTGGGCAGGCGTGCCGCCAAACTTGTAGCGCCAGGTCACGCGGCTTCCCGGCTGGACGGCATGGGTGGCCGGAACATCGGCGGTGTTCATCAGCAGGCGCGGCGCAAGCTGGAACGGGTTAAAGCCGGAGTCGGGCTCCTGCACCACTTCCCCGGCGATTTTCAGCGTCGCGTCGCCCACGTCGATACTGTCGCCGGGCTTCAGGTTGAGAAGCGCCATCAGGCGCGATGCCAGCAGCACCGTGCCGGGCGTCGGCTTTAGCCCCGGCGGGCTGGTTTGTAATTCCCCGTACATCGGGTAGATATCGTCCACAGCCTTGACGCTGGCGAGCTGCGGGGTGTCCCCCGCGAAGGTCATGGTCTGGAAGGTGATTTGCTCTCCCACCTTCAGCCCTTCTTTGCGCGCTTCCTCAATCCAGCCAGGCGGAACAGGACGCGAGCTTTGCAGCGCCCGGTCCCCGGCCATAAATTCGCGGCTCTGCTGGCTAAGCCCTTTTTCCATGCGGTCGCTGACGCTGCCGAGCGCCAGCACGCAGGCCACCGCCAGGCTTAACGCCAGCCAGACAATCAGCAGCGAGGGCGAGCGCCATTCGCGCCAGAACCAGCGGGCGATCATGCTTCCTCCTGAAGAATACCGTTCACCAGCCGCAGGCGGCGGTCGCAGCGGGCGGCGAGCTGCGGATCGTGGGTCACGAGGATCAGCGTGGTGCCATGTTCGCGGTTAAGCGAAAACAGCAGGTCAGCAATTTTGTCGCCGGTTTTACGGTCAAGGTTGCCGGTGGGCTCATCGGCAAACAGCACTTCCGGGCGGCCGTTAAAGGCGCGCGCCAGCGCCACGCGCTGCTGCTCGCCGCCGGAAAGCTGTGCGGGAAGATGGTCGAGGCGCTTGCCCAGGCCGAGCTGTTCCAGCAGCGCCTTCGCATGCGTGCGGCTTTCGCGGCTCTTTTCGCCGCGCAGCAGCGCCGGGAGCTCGACGTTTTCCAGCGCGTTCAGCGTCGGGATCAGCATAAAGGACTGAAAGACAAAACCGATGTGGCGCGCGCGCAGCGCGGCTCGCGCCTCTTCATCAAGCTGGTGCAGCGGCTGCCCGACAAGGTGGACTTCCCCACTGCTACCGTCGTCCAGACCGGCCAGAATCGCCAGCAGCGTGGACTTGCCGGAACCGGATTCGCCAATCAGCGCGATGGTTTCGGCGCGTTTGACAACGAGTTCAACTCCGGTAAGGATTGAAAGCTCCTGCTCCCCCTGACCGACGGACTTCTTAAGACGATGAACTTCAACACTGTTTTCCGCTGGCATTTGCCCTTCCTGTTTTTGATGCTGATGACCTTCCGCGCGGCGGCAGCGGACACGTTACTGATTCTTGGCGACAGCCTGAGCGCGGGCTACCGCATGGCGGCCAGCGCGGCCTGGCCGGCTCTGCTCAATGATAAATGGCAAAGCAAGACAACCGTTGTCAACGGCAGCATCAGCGGCGATACCTCGCAGCAGGGGCTGTCGCGCCTGCCTGCGCTGCTCAAGCAGCATCAGCCGCGCTGGGTGCTGGTTGAGCTTGGCGGTAATGACGGCCTGCGCGGCTTCCAGCCTCAGCAAACCGAGCAAACGCTGCGCACCATTTTGCAGGACATCAAGGCGGCAAACGCCCAGCCGCTGCTGATGCAAATTCGCCTGCCCGCCAACTACGGTCGTCGGTATAATGAGGCCTTTAGCGCGATCTACCCTAAGCTTGCCAAAGAGTTTGATATTCCGCTCCTGCCATTTTTCATGGAAGAGGTCTATCTCAAACCCCAGTGGATGCAGGACGACGGGATCCACCCCAATCGCGATGCGCAGCCGTTTATTGCCGACTGGATGGCAACGCGGCTGGCTCCTTTAGTTAAACATGACTCGTAATTCAGCGGAGTTCCTGACAGGTAAAGTTATGCAAAAATCGGTCTTAATTACAGGATGTTCCAGCGGAATCGGCCTCGAAAGCGCGCTCGAACTCAAGCGCCAGGGATTTCGGGTGCTGGCAGCCTGCCGCAAGCCTGACGATGTCGAGCGCATGAACGGGCTGGGCTTCACCGGCGTTCAGCTGGATATGGACTCGCCGGAAAGCGTTGAACGCGCCGCCGACGAGGTGATAGCCCTGACCGACAATCGTCTGTACGGGCTCTTTAATAATGCCGGTTACGGCGTGTATGGCCCGCTGGATACGCTCTCGCGCGAAACGCTGGAGAAGCAGTTTTCGACCAATTTCTTCGGCGTCCATCAGCTCACCATGCGGCTCCTTCCGGCCATGCTGCCGCACGGCGAAGGGCGCATCGTGATGACATCGTCAGTGATGGGGCTGATTTCCACCCCGGGTCGCGGCGCCTACGCGGCCAGTAAATATGCGCTGGAAGCCTGGTCCGACGCCCTGCGCATGGAGTTGCGCCACAGCGGCATTAAGGTCAGCCTGATTGAGCCCGGCCCGATCCGCACCCGCTTTACCGAAAACGTTAACCAGACCCAGGCGGACAAGCCGGTCGAAAACCCCGGCATTGCCGCACGCTTTACCCTCGGGCCAGAGGCGGTGGTTGCCAAAGTGCGCCATGCTTTTGAGAGCGAGCATCCTAAAATGCGCTATCCGGTGACGCTGGTCACCCATGCCGTCGGCTGGCTAAAGCGCCTGCTGCCGGGCAGGATAATGGACAAAATTTTGCACGGCTGAGTTGAAGCGACGACGCTCATCCCCATGTAAAGAGTAAACCGACAAAAGAGAAAGCCGCATGTCCGTACAGAATATCGTCAATATTACAGAAGCAAACCTGCAGCAGGTCCTCGAACAGTCGATGGCTAAACCGGTGCTGTTCTACTTCTGGTCTGAGCGCAGCCAGCACTGTCTGCAGCTGACGCCGGTGCTGGAAAGCCTTTCCGCGCAGTACAACGGTCAGTTCATTCTCGCTAAGCTGGACTGTGACGCCGAGCCGATGGTCGCGTCGCAGTTTGGTCTGCGCGCCATTCCAACCGTCTATCTGTTCCAGAACGGCCAGCCTGTTGATGGCTTCCAGGGGCCACAGCCGGAAGAGGCGATTCGCGCCCTGCTGGATAAAGTGCTGCCGCGCGAAGAAGAGCTGAAAGCGCAGGAAGGCATGGCGCTGATGCAGGAAGGCAAATACGACGAGGCGCTGCCGCTGCTGAAAGAGGCGTGGCAGCTGTCGAACCAGAACAGCCAGATCGGCCTCCTGCTGGCGGAAACGCAGATCGCCCTGCACCGTTCAGAAGACGCGGAAGCCGTGCTCAAGACGGTCCCAATGCAGGATCAGGACACCCGCTATCAGGGACTGGTGGCGCAGATTGAGCTGCTGAAGCAGGCGGCGGACACCCCGGAAATTCAGCAGCTGCAGCAGCAGGTGGCCGACAACCCGGCGGATGCCGCGCTGGCAAGCCAGCTGGCGCTGCAGCTGCATCAGGTGGGGCGTAACGAAGAGGCGCTGGAGCTGTTGTTCGGCCACCTGCAGAAAGATCTGGGTGCCGCAGACGGCCAGGCGCGCAAGATGTTCCAGGAGATCCTGGCCGCGCTGGGTACCGGAGACGCGCTGGCGTCGAAGTATCGTCGTCAGCTGTACGCGCTGCTCTACTAACAAAAAAATGCCCGGTTCGCTAACGCTTACCGGGCCTACACAAACAGGCTTAATCCGCTTTTTTCAGCTGTGTCACCACCAGCTGGTGGCGCGCGTTGTAGAACTTCCGATAGGTCAGGTAGCAGGCAATGATGGTTGACAGGCTCGCCGTGGAAAGCAGCATAAACGTCACCATGATCTGATACTTAATCGCTTTTACCGGATCGATACCGGCAAAAATCAGCCCCGACATCATGCCAGGCAGGCTCACCAGCCCCACCGTTTTGGCAGAATCTACGGTCGGGATCAGCGATGAACGAATGCTCTCACGAATCAGCCGCGCTGAAGCCACTTTTGGCGTCGCCCCCAGGCTTAACTTCTCCTGCAGCTGCTGCTGTTCGCTGCTGAAACGCTGGCCGAGGTTGTTGTAGCACAGGCCAACGGCCACCATGGCGTTTCCCGCAATCATCCCGGAGATAGGGATCACCTGCATCGGCGTAAACTCAATCGAGCCGGAGAGCACCAGCACCGCCAGGGTGAGCGCCGTCCCGGTGGTAATCGCGATAAATGACGAGATAAACGCCTTATCAATATATTTACTGCGCTTCTGCGCGTTCCACGCCGCGTTAAAGCAGATAAAGAGCACCATCAGCAGCGTCAGCACCGCGTGGTTGACGTTGAAAATATACTTCAGCACATAGCCGACGATGATGAGCTGAATCACCGCGCGGCAGATACTCCACACAATATCTTTTTCCAGCCCCAGCTTTTCCCGGTAGCTTACGACGATAGCAATCAGCACCAGCACCATCGAAAACGCCAGAGATTCATTGGTAATATTATGCTCACCCACGGTTGGCCTCCTGCATTTTCCCACCGTGCGGCTGGAGCGTAATCACGTCATCCGCATGGGTAATTTCGTTTGAGTCGTGCGTCACCCACAGCACGGCAATATTCTGCTCGCGGGCGTAACGATGAATAATCTCGTTGACGTTGCGTTTGTTGGCGTCATCGAGCGCGCTGGTGATCTCATCCAGCAGCAATACCTTCGGTAAGAACTGCAGATTACGGATCAGCGAGACGCGCTGCTTTTCTCCGCCCGAGAGCTCATGGATGGATTTGGTCAGCGTCTCCTTCGCCAGGCCAAAACGGACCAGATCGTCGATGAATTTTTCCGGCTCCGGCGTTTTATTGCGGATTTGCCACGGAAAAATCAGGTTATCAAAAACCGTGTCGCCAAAAAGCACTGGCGTTTGTACGCAATAAGAGACCTGCTGGCGATAGCTTTCCGGGGAAAGGGCCGCAATATCCTGCCCTTCAAACAGAATGGTACCTTCCGTTGGGCTCAGCAGTGAGGCCACAATCTTCAGTAAGGTGCTTTTACCGCAGCCTGACGGCCCCGTTATCAGCTTGAACTCACCGGGAGAAAGGTTAAACCCGACGTGCTGAAGGATCGTGTTATTCGCAACACAAAAGCCGACGTCCTTTATCTGCAAAATAGCATTTTCGTTGTTCATATTTTTTCCAGTAACCATCGAGCGCTATTAGCATAATCCGTGCCGCACGTTCGTCACAACGCGTTTTAGCACCCCCTTTCGCCTCCAAGACTTCCGATTGCGTTTACCGTGCATTCATTAGACATGCTTTACACTTTCGCTTTACAGTTTACGCCGTGACCTTAGCGACACTTCCGCATCCCTGGTTTAGAACATTCGTTAAAGTGGTGTTAAGCTCTGCCCGCAACACAATAAGGAAGTACAAGAATGTCTAATATTCACACTTTTTATGAGTTTTCTGAACTTGAACCCGGCGTGAAAACCATCGATCAGCTTCTTGCCGCCATTGCTTCAGAATCCGTTACGGCTTATGTGTTCGGGGGAGAACTTGTCCGCTTCGTTAAGGGCCTGCTGAAGATGAAGCCGGTCATTCAGCTGAAGAATTGCCGTTTTGCTTTTGACAACGGCACTCGCTTCGTTGAAATCGACGGCAGAGGGAATGTCAAAGAGTTCGAGCCGGGCAAGGTTCCGGCCTGGTTCCAGTCTCCCGGTGAGTTTGCCCGCGGCCAGTGGCTGGTCAACCATGATTTTGCTGACCTGATGACGCCGGAATTTATCCGCGCGTTTATCGAACGCTTCCCGGACGTAGGCAAACGACGCGAACACGCGAACCTGCTGTTCGATCTGCAGCTCAATAAGCTGGCGCCCGCGCAGCCCGCGGCGAAAAAGACAGGCAACGTTCAGGGCAAAACCACCAAACCCAAAGTCACCGATCTGCAGTCTTTCGAACTCTTCAGCCAGTTTTATGCGCGCATGAAAACGGCAGTCTGTGCGGACCAGTTCCCGACGCTGCAAATTCTGACGGGACACGACGCCGTCAACGACGCGCCTACCTCTCTGAAGGGCGCGGTACGCACCTGGTTCAAAGGGATCACCGGTCAGCTTCCGCCGAACAACAAGCGCGTGGGCGCGGGCAATGCGGAACTGTTCTGCGCGCCGATCCGCGAGCAGCTGCACCAGGTAGAAGAGATTGGGCTGGAGACCTTCTATCACGGCCTGTCGAAAGCCATCGCCGATGCGGGTGACGATGCGCTGATTGCTGACTTTACCTATAGCTACCACTAACGCTCTGCCCCGCCCGTCGGACGGGGCGAATTTTAGCCCATTAACCGATATACTTACGAATAGCAAACACGCGCTTTTTCTCATCAAGGCATGCAAAACAGGAGGTTTTTATGCTCATCGTTGTTCCCGTCCTTATATTCGTCGCGCTGGTTATCGTGGGCGCAGGCGTCAAAATTGTCCCGCAGGGCTATCAGTGGACCGTAGAGCGCTTCGGCCGCTATACCAACACGCTGCAGCCCGGCCTAAGCCTGATTATCCCGTTCATGGACAGAATTGGTCGCAAGATCAACATGATGGAACAGGTGCTGGATATCCCCTCTCAGGAGGTGATCTCCAAAGATAACGCCAACGTCACCATTGATGCCGTCTGCTTTATTCAGGTGATTGATGCGCCGAAAGCGGCCTATGAGGTGAGCAACCTGGAGCTGGCGATCGTCAACCTGACGATGACCAACATCCGTACCGTACTCGGCTCGATGGAGCTGGACGAGATGCTCTCCCAGCGCGACAGCATCAATACCCGCCTGCTGCACATTGTTGACGAGGCAACGAACCCGTGGGGGATCAAAGTCACCCGTATCGAGATCCGCGACGTGCGCCCGCCGGCAGAGCTTATCGCCTCCATGAACGCGCAGATGAAGGCCGAGCGCACCAAGCGTGCCTATATTCTGGAAGCCGAAGGGGTCCGTCAGGCGGAGATCCTCAAAGCGGAAGGGGAAAAACAGTCGCAGATCCTGAAAGCCGAAGGCGACCGTCAGTCCGCGTTCTTACAGGCGGAAGCGCGTGAACGTTCTGCAGAAGCGGAAGCCCGCGCGACGCAGATGGTCTCCGAGGCGATTGCCGCCGGTGATATCCAGGCCGTGAACTACTTCGTGGCGCAAAAATATACCGATGCGCTGAAAGAGATCGGCTCCGCGAACAACAGCAAAGTGGTGATGATGCCGCTGGACGCCAGCAGCCTGATGGGCTCTATCGCAGGTATCGCCGAACTGATCAAAGACAGCGGAACGAGCGTAAAAAATGATTGAGCTGATCGTTGCACATCCTCATGCCTTCTGGCTAAGCCTCGGTGGCTTGTTGCTGGCGGCGGAGATGCTTGGCGGCAACGGCTACCTGCTCTGGAGCGGTGTTGCCGCGGTCATTACGGGCCTGCTGGTCTGGATCCTTCCTCTGGATTGGGCGTGGCAGGGCGCGCTGTTTGCCGTGCTGACGCTGGTTGCCGCCTGGCTGTGGTGGCGCTGGCTTAACCGCCAGGTCAAAGAGCAGAAACCGCTGGACGCGCATCTCAACCAGCGCGGACAGCAGATTGTCGGCAAGCGCTTTACGCTCGACGCCGCGCTGGTGAACGGGCGCGGGCACATGCGCGTGGGCGACAGCTCGTGGCCGGTGGTGGCCGACGAAGACCTCAACGCCGGAACACAGGTCGAGGTCATTGCGGTGGAAGGGATTACGCTGCGGGTTAAAGCCTGCTAGACGTGGGTTTTACGATGGCAGCAGCCGGCAAGATTATCAATAATCGGGCAGTCGGCGCTGTCATCACCCGGGCAGGATTCTGCCAGCTGCAGCAGCTGTTCGCGCATCGCCTGTAGCTCAATGATGTGGCGCTCGATCTCCGCCACTTTTTCCAGCGTGCGTTTTTTCACGTCGGCGCTGTGGCGCTTCGGATCGTTAAACAGGTTAACCAGCTCGCCACACTCCTCCAGGTTAAACCCCACCTGTCTTGCCTGGCGCAGCAGCGTCAGCTCATCGAGATGCAGCTGCGTATAGCTGCGGTAGCCGTTTTCACTGCGCAGCGGCGGCGTTACCAGCCCCTTCTCTTCATAAAAGCGGATTGCTTTGCTGGTTAAGCCGGTTTTTTTGGCCACGTCACTGATATTCACATTTCCCCCTTGACCTTCCCCTTGATGGAAGGTTTAACCTTCATAACAGTTAGCGAAAAGCGTTACTCCGGTCAACAACTGACCAATATATTATACGGGAGTTTTGTTATGTCTCACACTATCGACCTGACGCTGGACGGCCTCTCCTGCGGCCACTGCGTCAAACGCGTTAAAGAAAGCCTGGAACAGCGTCCTGATGTTGAAAGCGCTGAAGTGACTATCGACCATGCCGCCGTGATCGGCAGCGCCAGCGCGGACGCGCTGATTGATACCATTAAACAGGCCGGTTATGGGGCGGAGTTAAGCCACCCAAAGGCTAACCCGCTGGCAGAGTCATCATCCCCGTCGGAAGCGCTGACAGCGGCCACCCCTGAGCTTCCGGCAGCGGATGATATTGATGACAGCCAACAGCTGCTGATCAACGGCATGAGCTGCGCCAGCTGCGTCTCCCGCGTGCAGAACGCCCTGCAGGCGGTACCGGGCGTCGCACAGGCACGGGTCAACCTTGCGGAGCGTACTGCGCTGGTGATGGGCAGTGCCTCCGCCGCAGATTTAGTGCAGGCCGTGGAAAAAGCGGGCTACGGGGCGGAGGCCATCGAAGATGACGCCGAACGCCGCGAGCGCCAGCAGGAAACGGCTATTGCCACCATGAAGCGCTTCCGCTGGCAGGCGATTGTCGCCCTGCTGGTCGGTATTCCGGTGATGGTGTGGGGCATGATGGGTGACAACATGATGGTCACCGCAGACAACCGCACGCTGTGGCTGGTGATTGGTCTGATTACCCTTGCGGTCATGGTCTTTGCAGGCGGGCATTTTTATACCAGCGCCTGGAAGAGCCTGAAAAACCGCACGGCGACGATGGATACGCTGGTTGCGCTCGGTACCGGCGCGGCGTGGCTGTACTCCATGAGCGTGAACGTCTGGCCCCAGTGGTTCCCGATGGAAGCCCGCCATCTCTATTATGAAGCCAGCGCGATGATTATCGGCCTGATTAACCTGGGCCACATGCTGGAAGCGCGCGCCCGTCAGCGCTCCTCGAAAGCGCTGGAACGCTTGCTCGATTTAACCCCGCCGACGGCCCGCGTGGTCACGGACGACGGGGAGAAAAGCGTCCCGCTGGCGGAGGTGCAGCCGGGCATGACGCTGCGCCTGACCACCGGCGACCGGGTGCCCGTCGACGGTGAAATCACTCAGGGCGACGCCTGGCTGGATGAAGCGATGCTGACCGGAGAGCCGATCCCCCAGCAGAAATCGCAGGGCGACGCGGTGCATGCCGGTACGGTAGTGCAGGACGGCAGCGTGCTGTTCCGCGCCAGCGCCGTCGGCAGCCATACCACGCTGTCGCGCATTATCCGCATGGTGCGCCAGGCCCAGAGCAGCAAGCCGGAGATTGGCCAGCTTGCTGACAAAATCTCGGCCATTTTTGTGCCGGTGGTGGTCGGCATTGCCCTGCTGAGCGCGGCGATCTGGTATTTCTTCGGCCCGGCACCGCAGATTGTCTACACCCTGGTGATCGCCACCACGGTGCTGATCATCGCCTGTCCGTGCGCGCTTGGCCTGGCAACGCCGATGTCGATTATCTCCGGCGTGGGCCGCGCCGCCGAGTTTGGCGTGCTGGTCCGTGATGCGGATGCCCTGCAGCGGGCGAGCACATTGGATACGATTGTGTTTGATAAAACCGGTACGCTGACCGAGGGCAAACCGCAGGTAGTTGCCGTAAGCACCGCCGGCATTGCGGAAGAGGACGCGCTGCGCCTTGCCGCCGCGCTGGAGCAGGGTTCCAGCCACCCGCTGGCCCGCGCCATTCTCGATAAGGCGAATGCTTCTGCCCTGCCGCAGGTCAGCAATTTCCGCACCCTGCGCGGGCTCGGCGTCAGCGGTGAAGCCGACGGCCACGCGCTGCTGCTGGGTAACCAGGCGCTGCTGAATGAAAACGGTGTTGATACGTCCGCGCTGGAAGATGAGCTGAAAGCACAGGCGTCTCAGGGTGCCACCCCGGTTCTGCTGGCGGTGGATGGCAAAGCCGCCGCGCTGCTGGCCGTACGCGATCCGCTTCGCCAGGACAGCGTGGATGCTTTACAGCGCCTGCACCGCGCGGGCTATCGCCTGGTGATGCTGACCGGGGATAACCCGATCACCGCCAACGCCATCGCGAAAGAGGCCGGTATTGATGAGGTGATTGCGGGCGTGCTGCCGGACGGCAAAGCGGACGCCATCAAGAACCTGCAAAATGAAGGTCGCCAGGTGGCGATGGTAGGCGACGGCATCAACGACGCCCCGGCGCTGGCCCAGGCGGACGTGGGGATTGCCATGGGCGGCGGAAGCGATGTCGCCATTGAAACCGCCGCCATTACGCTGATGCGCCACAGCCTGATGGGCGTTGCCGACGCGCTGGCCATTTCTAAAGCCACGTTGCGCAACATGAAGCAGAACCTGCTGGGGGCGTTCGTCTATAACTCGCTCGGCATTCCGGTTGCTGCCGGCATTTTGTGGCCGCTGACCGGCACCCTGCTGAACCCGGTGGTTGCGGGTGCGGCGATGGCGCTCTCCTCCATTACCGTGGTGAGCAACGCCAACCGTCTGCTGCGGTTTAAACCGAAGGATTGAACCTTGTTCTCGTACGCGCTAGCATGACCCTTTCCGGTCATGGAGCGCGTATGAGTCTGTTTAATCGTATAAAAGCATCGTTTCGCGCCCTCTTCCCCCGCCGCTATGACTGGCCCGGCCTGGATATCTCCCTTCCCGGCGGGCAACATCTTCATCTGGTCGGCAGCATCCATATGGGCACGCAGGGAATGTCTCCCCTGCCACCCGGCCTGATAAAACGCCTGAAGCGCGCCGACGCGCTGGTCGTCGAGGCGGACATTTCCGGCCACGAGTCGCCGTTTGCCGGGCTTGAAAGCGACCTTCCGCTGGCGGAGCGCCTGAACGACGACCAGCTCGCGGAACTGACGCGCGTGGCGGCAGAAACCGGCGTGTCGCTCTCCATGATTGACACCCTGCCGCTGTGGCAAATTGCGATGGTGCTGCAGGCCACGCAGGCGCAGCGTCTGGGTTTGCGCGGTGACTACGGCATTGATTACCAGTTGCTGAACGTGGCGCGGGCGCGCCGTATGCCCATCATCGAGCTGGAAGGGACGGACAGCCAGATTGCGCTCCTGCGCCAGCTTCCTGACGACGGTCTGATGCTGCTGGATGATACCCTGACCCACTGGCACACCAACGCGCGTCTGCTGCAAACCATGATTGGCTGGTGGCTGGATGCGCCGCCCGCGGACGGTAAGCTGGCGCTACCGTCGACGTTCAGTGAATCGCTTTATGATGTGCTGATGAATGCGCGCAACAAAGCCTGGCGAGAGACGCTGCATGCTTTACCTGCGGGGGAGTACGTGGTCGCGGTCGGGGCGCTGCATTTGTACGGCGAAGGGAATTTGCCGTCGCTGTTGAAATAAAAAAATGGCCAATATCTCTATTGGCCCGTCAAAGAGGAATTTCATCGTTTTTATTATACCGAAGTGACCTTCGGCTGAGCCGATTGTCGCTCAAAGTGACCATCACTGCCAACACTATTGCGCAAGATGGTGCTATTTTTTAGACAAACGTCAGGCGTATGCTGGCTGCATGAATTGTCTGTCGTAAGAAGGATAGCTATGACTCCCGCCGTTAAATTACTCGAAAAAAACAATATTTCTTTCCGGATCCATACCTACGATCACGATCCGAACGAAACCAACTTTGGTGATGAAGTGGTGCGCAAACTGGGGCTGAATGCCGACCAGGTCTATAAAACGCTGCTGGTCGCGGTGAATGGCGATATGAAGCATCTCGCCGTGGCGGTAACGCCCGTTGCCGGGCAGCTCGATCTCAAAAAAGTCGCGAAAGCGCTGGGGGCGAAAAAGGTGGATATGGCGGACCCGATGGTTGCGCAACGCACCACGGGCTATCTGGTGGGCGGGATCAGCCCGCTCGGACAGAAAAAACGCCTGCCGACGCTGATCGATGCGCCTTCGCAGGAGTTTGAGACGATCTATATTTCGGGCGGTAAACGCGGGCTGGATATTGAACTGGCCGCGGGCGATCTGGCGAAGATGCTGGACGCGAAATTCGCGGATATTGCGCGCCGGGATTGAATAAAAAGCCGGGTGGCGGCTGCGAGGTAAAAGCAAAACGGTAACAGGCGTTACCGTTTTTTGTGTTCGCGCCCTCTCCCGGTGGGCTGAGGGTTGGAGTGAGGGCATCAGGCCGCACAACACTACTGCCAGCTCACCTCGCCCTTCGGCTCATAGGCATTCACGTCGATCGGCGAGTTCTGCTCGATGTACTGCTTCAGCACTTCCGCATCGATAAAGCCGGTGTTTACGTAGCCCGGTTTGTTATCGATGTGCGGATAGCCGTCGCCGCCGGTGGCGTTAAAGCTCAACGTCGCCAGACGGTAGTTTTTCGCCGGATCGACTGGCTCGCCTTTGATTTTCAGATCGTTCAGCTTGCCGTCCTTCGCCACAAAGCTGACGTTGGCAAACTGCGGATAGGCACCCGAGTCCGGCTTCATCTGCGCCACGGCGGTCAGGTAGTCAACGACCTCTTTCCCGCTCATATCCGCATACACCACCACGTTGCCGAACGGCTGCACCTTCAGCACGTCTTTATAGGTGATGTTTCCGCCTTCGATGGAGTCACGAATGCCGCCGCCGCTCATCACGCCGAAGTCCGCATTCGTGCGCGCCATCTGCGCCGCCAGCACCAGATGTCCCATGTTGGTCTGCACGAAGCGGACTTTACTGCGGTCCCCTTCCAGACGACCGTTCAGCGTGCCGATTTTCACGTCCAGCTGCGCCTTGCCTTTATTCTGGAACGGCGTCAGCAGGGAGAGCATCTGCTGGTTTTCTGCGATCTCTGGCGTGTAAAGTACGCGCTCGCTTTTCCCGTCCGGGTAGGTGACTTTCTTCTTCAGGTTGACCGGAATGAGCTGATAGTGCACCAGCTTCATCTCGCCGTTGCGGAACTCGAAATCCGCGCGGCCCACGTATTTACCCCACTCGTGGGCCTGCACAATCCAGATCCCGTTCTGACGGTCCGGCGCGCAAGGCGTGCCCGGCACGTAGTCCACCTGCTTTTTGTTCTCCGACGCCATGCAGACCGGATCCTGTGAGTGACCGCCCACAATCATTGCCAGCGAGCCTGTCGGCAGGCTGCGCGCCATCTCCACGTCGCCGGGCGCATTGGAGCCGTGCTCGCCGTTATCGTAGTGTCCCATATGGGTAGTGGCGATAATCACGTCCGGCTTTTCGTTCTGCTGCAGCTCCTGAATCACCAGCTTCGCTTCGTCTGCCGGTTTGCGGAATTCGATATCGGTGAAGAACTCAGGGTTACCGATTTTTGCCGTATCGTCGGTGGTTAAACCAATGACCGCGATTTTGAGATCCTGACGCTTAAACAGCGCCCACGGTTTAAACAGACGTTCGCCGGTGCTTTTCTGGTAAATATTGGCGGAGAGGAACGGGAATTTGGACCATTTCTCCTGCTGGCGCAGCACGCTCAGCGGGTTATCAAACTCGTGGTTTCCGACGGCCATCGCGTCGTAACCGATTAAATTCATGCCGCGGAAATCGGGTTCAGCGTCCTGTAGATCGGATTCCGGCACGCCGGTATTAATATCTCCGCCGGACAGCAGCAGCACGCTGCCGCCCTGGGCCGCCACCTCTTTGCGAATGCCGTCCACCAGCGTTTTTTGCGCCGACAGGCCATACTCGCCGTATTCGCTGCGCCAGAAATGACCGTGGTGATCGTTGGTATGCAGGATGGTGATTTTATAGGTTTTATCTTTTTCATACGCCTGCGCGGGCAGGCTTGCCAGGCCCCATGCGGCAATAAGCGCCAGCGCGACGCCCCGCTTCATTAACTTCATCTTCTCTCTCCCTGACCAATAGACAAAGGCAAAAATTACAGTGACTAACAAGAATAGACAAATAAGTTTTCAGAATTGCGACTTTCTTCAAATGTCACGGACGGGTATGTTAGTCGGATAATAATTACACCCTGCATCTCTAATAACTAAAGACGTGGTAATTCTCTCTATGGCAATCAGTGAATCAACCCAGCCCGCTCCGGGCGCGCCGGCGTCGTCGCCGGCATCGCGCACCTCTTTTAAAGTTTTAGGCGCAATCAGCCTCTCGCATCTGCTCAACGACATGATCCAGTCGTTGATTCTGGCAATCTACCCGCTGCTGCAGTCCGAGTTTTCCTTAACCTTCGTACAGATCGGGATGATCACCCTGACCTTCCAGCTGGCCTCGTCGCTGCTGCAGCCGGTGGTGGGCTACTGGACGGATAAATACCCGATGCCGTGGTCGCTGCCGATAGGCATGTGCTTTACCTTAAGCGGGCTGGTGCTGCTGGCCATGGCAGGCAGTTTTGAAGCGGTTCTGCTCGCCGCCGCGCTGGTAGGGACCGGCTCGTCCGTCTTCCATCCGGAGTCCTCACGCGTGGCGCGTATGGCCTCCGGCGGCCGTCACGGGCTGGCGCAGTCGCTCTTCCAGGTAGGGGGCAACTTCGGTAGCTCCCTCGGCCCGCTGCTGGCGGCGGTGATCATCGCTCCGTACGGCAAAGGCAACGTGGCCTGGTTTGTGCTGGCCGCCCTGCTCGCCATTGTCGTGCTGGCGCAGATCAGCCGCTGGTACGCCGCCCAGCATCGCGTGAACAAAGGAAAACCTAAAGCAAAGGTTATCAATCCCCTGCCCCGTAATAAGGTCATTCTTGCGGTCTCCGTGCTGCTGGTGCTGATTTTCTCGAAATACTTCTACATGGCGAGCATCAGCAGCTATTACACCTTTTATCTGATGCAAAAATTCGGATTATCGGTACAAAACGCGCAGTTCCATCTGTTTGCCTTCCTGTTCGCGGTCGCTGCCGGAACGGTCATTGGCGGGCCGGTGGGGGATAAGATTGGCCGTAAATATGTCATTTGGGGCTCAATCCTCGGCGTGGCGCCGTTTACCCTTATTTTGCCGTACGCAAGCCTGGAATGGACCGGGATTTTAACCGTGATAATTGGTTTTATCCTCGCCTCCGCGTTTTCCGCCATTCTGGTCTATGCCCAGGAGCTGCTGCCGGGCCGTATCGGTATGGTTTCCGGGCTCTTTTTCGGTTTCGCCTTCGGCATGGGTGGCCTTGGCGCGGCCGTATTAGGGATGGTTGCGGATCACACCAGCATCTACCTGGTTTACAAAATCTGCGCTTTCCTGCCGCTTCTTGGGATGTTGACCATATTCCTGCCTGATAATCGTCATAAAGCGTGATTTACGGGTAGCTAAATTTATGCTTTGGCTACCCTTCCCCCTTATGCCATAAGGTTTTCCTCTTCATCCCCGCTATGAATTTATCAATATGCGCCTTTTAAGGCGCATATTGCCGTTTTATTCAAACTTCAACAATTATTCATAAACATAAGGGCAAAAATTGTCATAAACTATTACCTGGTTTTTTGGTATTCACGCCAAAAATGGAACACTCACCGCGAAAGGAGACGGAATGCACCACGCCACACCGCTTATTACCACCATTGTTGGTGGACTTGTGCTCGCTTTTATCCTTGGCATGATTGCCAATAAGCTGCGTATTTCTCCTCTTGTCGGCTATTTGTTAGCGGGTGTACTGGCGGGGCCTTTCACGCCAGGCTTCGTGGCGGATACCAAACTGGCGCCAGAGCTGGCGGAGCTGGGCGTGATCCTGCTGATGTTTGGCGTTGGTCTGCATTTTTCTCTGAAGGATTTGATGGCGGTAAAGTCGATCGCCATACCGGGAGCGATCGCCCAGATAGGGGTGGCGACGCTGCTGGGGATGGCGCTTTCGGCAGTGCTGGGCTGGTCGCTGATGACCGGCATCGTATTTGGGCTGTGCCTCTCAACCGCCAGTACCGTGGTGCTGCTGCGCGCGCTTGAAGAGAGGCAGCTGATAGACAGCCAGCGCGGGCAGATCGCAATAGGCTGGCTGATTGTGGAAGATCTGGTGATGGTGCTGACGCTGGTGCTGCTGCCCGCCGTCGCCGGAATGATGGAAAAAGACAACATCGGCTTCGCCTCGCTGGCGCTGGATATGAGCATCACCATCGGTAAGGTGGTGGCCTTTATCGCCATCATGATGCTGGTGGGGCGCCGTCTGGTGCCGTGGATCATGTCCCGCAGCGCGGCGACCGGCTCCCGCGAGCTGTTTACGCTCTCCGTGCTTGCGCTGGCGCTGGGCATTGCCTTTGGCGCCGTCGAGCTGTTCGACGTCTCCTTCGCGCTGGGCGCGTTCTTCGCCGGGATGGTGCTGAACGAGTCCGAGCTGAGCCACCGCGCGGCGCACGATACCCTGCCGCTGCGCGACGCCTTCGCCGTGCTGTTCTTTGTCTCCGTCGGCATGCTGTTTGACCCGATGATTCTGGTTCAGCAGCCGCTGGCCGTGCTGGGCACGCTGGCGATCATTATCTTCGGTAAGTCGGTCGCCGCCTTTTTCCTGGTGCGGATGTTCGGCCACTCCCCGCGTACGGCGCTGACGATTGCCGCCAGCCTGGCGCAGATCGGTGAGTTCGCCTTTATTCTGGCCGGTCTGGGCATGGCATTGAACCTGCTGCCGCAGGCGGGGCAAAATCTGGTGCTGGCGGGCGCGATTCTGTCGATTATGCTGAACCCGGTGCTGTTTGCCCTGCTGGAAAAATACCTCGAGAAGACCGAAACCCTCGAAGAGCAGACGCTGGAAGAGGCAACGGAAGAAGAGAAGCAGATCCCGGTAGATATTTGTAATCACGCCCTCCTGGTAGGCTTTGGCCGCGTCGGCAGCCTGCTCGGTGAGAAGCTGATGGCGCAGGGGATCCCACTGGTAGTGATAGAAACCTCACGTACCCGCGTCGACGAGCTGCGCGAGCGCGGCATTCGTGCGGTGCTGGGCAATGCGGCGAACGAAGAGATCATGGAGCTGGCGCATCTGGACTGTGCCCGCTGGCTGCTGCTGACCATTCCGAACGGCTATGAAGCGGGAGAGATTGTGGCCTCCGCGCGTGAGAAGTGCCCGAATATCGAGATTATCGCCCGGGCGCACTATGACGACGAGGTGGAGTACATTACCGAGCGCGGTGCGGATCAGGTAGTGATGGGCGAGCGCGAGATTGCGAATACGATGCTGACGCTGCTGGCGAAACCGCCGGTTGAAGAAGGAGTGACGGGCTAGCTTGTGCGGTCTGATCACCCCTCACCCTAACCCTCTCCCCATGGGGGAGAGGGAACTTAAACACCCTCTCCCCCATGGGGAGAGGGCCGGGGTGAGGGGCCTTCTCTTACCTGTCCCAGTACGCCTCTTCGAGGCTGTCTTCTCGTTCCGGCAGACCGCGCGTTAAGCGCGGAGAATGCTGGTTCAGCACCTGATAGCTCACGCGGTTCGCGTACTTACACACCTGCGCCAGCGAGGAATAGGTCAGCCAGCTGAACTTGTGCTTGCTGGAGTTCGGCACGTTGGTTTTATGGTAGGCGTTGGCGGTAATGTCGTGCAGCAGCGCGGCCAGCGCGCCGTCGCCCGCGCCGTTAGTGTTCATAATCTTCTCCGGCCCGCCCATATACGGTGCAATGTGGGAGTAAATACGCAGCGGATTGACGCAATCTTTGTGGCGCATGCCGCGGCTGAACTCGTACTGGTTGAACTCGGCAATCGCGCCCGGCAGCAGCGGGTGCTGGGTTTTGCGTTTGCTCTCTTCTTCCGTGAAGCCTGCCATATACAGCCCAACCGGGCCAGCGGTGCAGAGCACCAGGTCCACCCAGTCCAGCGCTTTATCAGACGCCAGCAGCGGATCGCTCTCGCCGGTCAGCGCTTCGGCCTCTTCTTCGTTCATTGCCAGAATCGAGACGTGCTCCTTCAGGAACGCCTGCCACCACTCCGGGTTATCGGCAATCACGAATTTAGTGCCCAGGGTTAACACCACCGGCACATCGTACTTTTTGGCGTACTCAATCGCCTTCATGGTCGCTTCCGGCATCGGCTCGCCCGGCTTGCAGCGCACCAGGTAGGAGGTCAGCACCAGCGCAGAGGCGCCCGCGATCACCTCTTCAGGAATGCTTTCCGCGCGCAGCTTGTTCATATGGCCCGGGCTGATGGCAAAGGTACGCTCGCCGGATTCGCCGATCAGCGTAAAGCAGCGGCCAATCGGCCCGTCTACGCCCTGGAGATAGTTCAGATCGGTACGGCTGGAGGTGTTGCACAGGTAGCGGTAGGCGTAGCCACCGATTTCGATATTGCTGCACATCACGCCGAGCAGGACCGAGCGGTCGTCTGCCAGCACCGAGTAGTTGTGCATGGTGTTGCCGATGGTGCCGCCGGCGAACTGGTGGGTAATCAGGTTTTCGCGCACCAGCTCCTGGTACAGCGCTTCGGCAACGTCGTCCTCAATCACCAGGGAGTGACCGGCGCTCAGACCGTAACGGGCGACAAACTCATCATCCACTTTCGCTTCAATGTCCACCAGCGTCTGGTCGATACCGACGACCCAGGCCGCGCTGGTTTCATTTTCAGGCTGGATTTGCTGCAGGAGCGGATCGCGGGCATCGACGGGAAAGTAGTGTTTGGATTTACGTTTACCGGGAAATTTCATGGTCTGAACTGTACGAAGAATATGGGCCGGGAATGGTAGCACAAACCCGGCCCGGAGTGCGATCAGCGGCTGTTCGTCACCAGCGAGACCATCATGTCGATATGCTCAGGCGAGTCGTTAAGCGCCGGAATGTATTCGTACTTTTCGCCACCAGCCTCAAGGAAAAATTCCCGGTTTTGCACCGCGATCTCCTCCAGCGTTTCCAGACAGTCCGCCGAGAAGCCCGGCGACATCACCTGAATGTGCTTCACGCCCTTCTCGCCGAGCATTTTGAGGGTTTCATCGGTGTACGGCGTCAGCCACGGCTCGCGACCAAAGCGCGACTGGAAGGTCATCATCACCTTCTCCGGCGGCAGGCCGAGGGCGGAGACCAGCTCGCGGGTGGTATCGCGGCAGCGCTGCGGGTAATCATCCCCTTCGTTGGCGAAACGCTGCGGGATCCCGTGATAGGAGAGCAGCAGCAGATCCGGCTCGCCGTGCTTTTCAAACGACGCGCGCGCGCTGTTGGCAAGCGCCTTGATGTAGAGATCGTTATCGGCGTAATCGCGGATAAAGGTCACGCCCGGAATGCGGCGGCGGGTTGCCAGAATGCGGGCCAGCTCGTCCCAGACGGCGGCCACCGTCGAGCAGGAGTACTGCGGATATAGTGCCAGCACGACGATATGGTCCACGCCCTGCGCCAGCAGGGAGTCCACCGCGCTTTTCAGGGACGGTTTGCCGTAGCTCATGCCGAGCGCGACGGGCATATCCGGCAGGCGGGCGGCCAGCGCTTTTTCCTGACGGCGGCTGTAAACCATCAGCGGCGAACCCTCTTCCATCCAGACGGACTGATAGAGTTTGGCGACGCGCGGAGAGCGAATCGGCAGAATGACGCCACGCAGCAGCGGCCACCACAGCAGTCTCGGAAAATCCACGACGCGCGTGTCGCTTAAAAATTGTCGCAGGTAGCGTTTTACCGCGTCTGGAGTGGGTGCTTCTGGAGTGCCCAGATTGGCAAGCAGGATGCCGGTTTTCGCCTGACTCATTCACGCCTCTTAACCATTTGATAGGTTGTCAATTGTAGCGGAAATGCGTTTAAACGAAACCCATTGCTGTAATAGGTAAGATGAGAATATTTCTCACCCGGGAGCCCGGGTGAGAGGAGTGCGATTAGCCGAGGATTTTTTCCAGCTCTGCACGTACGTCAGCCACGGCTTTGGTGCCGTCAACTTTGGCGTATTTGGTGTTACCCGCCTGCGCTTCTTTGGTGTAGTAGCCGATCAGCGGCGCGGTCATCTGATGGTATTCCACCAGACGTTTACGCACGGTCTCTTCCTGATCGTCTTTACGGGTGGTCAGCTCTTCGCCGGTCACGTCGTCTTTGCCTTCAACCTTAGGCGGGTTGAATTTGATGTGGTAAACGCGGCCAGAGGCAGCGTGCACGCGACGGCCAACGATACGGTCAACGATCAGCTCGTCCGGTACGTCGAACTCCAGGACGTAGTCCACGTTGATGCCCGCTTCTTTCATGGCGTCAGCCTGAGGAATGGTGCGCGGGAAGCCGTCCAGCAGGAAACCGTTATGGCAGTCTTCCTGCGCAATGCGCTCTTTAACCAGCGCGATAACCAGCTCGTCGGTTACCAGCTTGCCTGCGTCCATGATGTCTTTCGCTTGTTTACCCAGCTCGGAGCCAGATTTAACAGCGGCGCGCAGCATGTCACCGGTGGAGATTTGCGGAATACCGTATTTCTCCATGATGAACTGAGCCTGAGTTCCTTTACCCGCGCCCGGAGCGCCAAGCAGAATAATACGCATTGCGAAAATCCCCTCAAATGTCGTTTCAATTTTTCAAAAGCGCTAAACAATACCACCAGAACGGGCGTGGCTCAAGGAAGGCGGGAAGGCTGAAACGGTTAATGGGGGGAGATAATTTGGGAGGGTGCGGTTGATTCCCCTCACCCTAACCCTCTCCCCAGAGGGGAGAGGGGACGATTATACCCTCTCCCCTCTGGGGAGAGGGCCAGGGTGAGGGGCAGGTGTTTAATTACGCCAGCAGCAGCGCATTCACACGTTTAATGAACAGGTTAGGATCTTCCAGCGTGCCGCGCTCGGCCAGCAGGGACTGATCCAGCAGCAGTTCAACCCACTCGGCAAAGCGAGCTTCATCCTGGGTATCCGCCGCGCGTTTCACCAGCGGATGATCCGGATTAAGCTCAAAGATATATTTCACTTCCGGCACCGCCTGGCCCGCCGCGGCGAACAGCTTCGCCATCTGGGTGCTCATTTCGTCGGCATCGGTGGTAACAATCGCCGGGGTGTCGGTCAGACGGTGCGTGAAGCGCACCTCTTTCACGCGGTCGCCCAGCAGGGTTTTCACGCGCTCAACGAACGGCTCCAGCGCCTTCTCGGCCTCTTTCGCGCTTTCGTCCACTTCATCCGCCAGCTTGTCGATGGACTCATCGGCTTTGGCAACGGACTGGAACGCCTTACCGTCGAACTCGGTCAGGTAGTTCATCATCCACTCGTCGATGCGGTCAGAAAGCAGCAGCACTTCGATGCCTTTCTTACGCAGCAGCTCCAGGTGCGGGCTGCTCTTCGCCGCCGCGTAGCTGTCGGCGGTGATGTAGTAGATCTTCTCCTGCCCTTCTTTCATGCGGGAGACGTACTCTTCCAGCGACACGGTCTGCGCGGAGGAGTCGGTGTGCGTGGAGGCGAAGCGCAGCAGTTTGGCGATCGTTTCGACGTTCGCAGTGTCTTCCGCCGGGCCTTCTTTCAGCACCAGGCCGAACTGTTTCCAGAAGGTCTGGTATTTTTCGGCATCGTCTTTCGCCAGTTTTTCCAGCATCTGCAGCGCGCGTTTGGTCAGCGCGTTACGCAGGTTGCGGGTGACGGTGCTGTCCTGCAGAATTTCGCGGGAGACGTTCAGCGGCAGATCGTTGGAATCTATCAGGCCGCGGACGAAGCGCAGGTAGTTCGGCATGAACTGCTCGGCGTCGTCCATGATGAACACGCGCTGCACGTACAGCTTCAGGCCGTGCTTGTGATCGCGGTTCCACATGTCCCACGGCGCCTGCGCCGGGATATACAGCAGGCTGGTGTACTCCTGCTTACCTTCCACACGGTTGTGGCTCCAGGTCAGCGGGTCGGTAAAGTCGTGGGCGATGTGCTTGTAGAACTCGTTGTATTCGTCGTCTTTAATTTCAGACTTGTTGCGCGTCCACAGCGCCTGCGCCTTGTTGATCTTCTCCCAGGAAACCACGGTTTCACCGTCTTTCTCTTCCTGTTTTTCAATCTCTACCGGCAGGGCGATGTGGTCGGAATACTTGCTGATGATGGAGCGCACGCGCCAGTCGTTCAGGAAATCGTCTTCGCCTTCGCGCAGGTGCAGGGTGATTTCGGTCCCGCGATCCGCTTTGGTGATGTCATCAACGGTGTATTCGCCTTCCCCTTTGGACTCCCACAGCACGCCATTCCCGGCGCTGTCGCCCGCGGCACGGGTGCGCACGGTGACTTTGTCCGCCACGATGAACGCCGAGTAGAAGCCCACGCCGAACTGACCGATCAGCTGGCTGTCTTTCGCCTGGTCAGAGCCCATGGACTCGAGGAACGCTTTGGTGCCGGATTTGGCGATGGTCCCGAGGTGGTCGATCACCTCGTCGCGGTTCATCCCGATGCCGTTGTCGGCAATCGTCAGGGTGCGGTTCTCTTTGTTGAAAGAGACGCGCACGCGCAGCTCGCCGTCGCCTTCGTACAGATCCGGGTTGGACAGCGCGCGGAAGCGCAGCTTGTCCGCCGCATCAGAGGCGTTGGAAATCAGCTCACGCAGGAAAATTTCTTTGTTGGAATACAGGGAATGGATCATCAGGTGCAGAAGCTGTTTTACTTCTGACTGGAAACCGCGGGTTTCTTGTCCTTTCATCTAAGTCGACCTCAACAATGCCATTTAATGGGGTTGTAAAACGTTGAGGGAGAGATGGGGATAAGGGGGGAAATTTTCAAGCGGAGGCCGCGCGCGCAGCCTCCGTTTGGTCAGAAAATAATCTTGTGGCGTCCGGCCAGCGAGTGCGACAGCGTGGTGCCATCGACCATCTCCAGCTCGCCGCCCACCGGCACGCCGTGGGCGATGCGGCTGGCGTCAACGCCGTACTGCGCGCACAGCTCGGCGATGTAGTTGGCGGTTGCCTCCCCTTCCACCGTGGGGTTGGTGGCGAGGATCACCTCTTTGATCGTTTCGGACTCAAGGCGCTGTTCAAGGCGGTCAAGACCGATATCGTCCGGGCCAATCCCGTCCAGCGGGGAGAGATGCCCCATCAGCACGAAGTAGCGGCCGGAAAACTGCCCGGTTTGTTCGATGGCGTAGATGTCCGCCGGACTCTCCACCACGCAAATCTGACCGTTTTCCTGGCGACGCGGGTTCGTACAGATGTTACATACGTCCTGCTCGGTAAAGGTGCGGCAATCCGCACAGTGACCAATTTCTGACATGGCGCGGGTCAAAGCCTGCGCCAGGCGCATCCCGCCGCTGCGGTCGCGCTGCAATAGCGTAAACGCCATGCGCTGCGCTGACTTCGGGCCAACGCCCGGCAGGCAGCGCAGCGCTTCCATTAACTGCGTGAGCAGCGGACTGGTTTGCATCAGAACGGCATCTTAAAGCCCGGCGGCAGCTGCATACCGCTGGAAACAGAGGCCATTTTCTCTTTCTGGGTTTCGTCGATACGGCGAGCGGCATCGTTAAACGCGGCTGCAACCAGATCTTCCAGCATCTCTTTGTCGTCTTCGAGCAGGCTCGGGTCGATTTCCACGCGACGGCAGTTGTGCGCACCGTTGATGGTCACCTTGACCAGACCGGCACCGGATTCACCCGTGACTTCCAACTGAGCGATCTCTTCCTGCATCTTCTGCATTTTTTCCTGCATCTGCTGAGCCTGCTTCATCAGGCCACCCAGACCGCCTTTTCCACCAAACATAGGCTTCTCTCTTCTTTCACGTTAAGGATTACAACCGTAAGTCAGACTCACGATCAAATGGGGCGAATACTCTCTTCATCCAGATCGGCGTCGAAGAACCGGCGCAGGGTCTGAATGTTGTTATCCGCAATTATCGCCTCGCGCGCCTGCGCGAGCTTCTCTTCATAAATGGCCTGGCGCCACTCGAGCGGCGTTTTCACTGCCGGATTATCATCTTCAATGATAGTCAATTCAACCGGTGAACCCTGTAAAGCAGCAAGCGCCTCGGCCAGCGCCTTTTGCGCGCCAGGGGAATTGAGGTGCCGCTGGCCCGGACGCAGGTGCAGACGCACCTGATTGCCGTCCTGCTCTTTCCAGGCGTTCAGCGCGACCTGCTCCACCAGCTTCGGCAGCTGGAGTTTGCTGACCTCAGCGGCCCAGGCGTCGCGCGCAATAGATTCTTCGGCAAGCTTCGCGGAAAGCTCCGGCGTCTTCTCATGCTCCAGCGCCTTTTTCAGCGCTTTTGGCGTGGCCACCTCTTCCTTCACCGTTTCGGTGATGGTGGTTGCCTTCCAGCGGTAAGCCTCTTCTTTCACCGGGGCTTTCTGCTCGAGCGCGGACGGTGCCGGACGCGACTGTACGCGCTCCGTTACCGAGGCCAGTCGTTCAAGCGCGGCGTTGTTCACCGGCCGCGCTTTTCCTGGCGCTGCCGGTTCACTCTTTTTTGGTTTGGTTACTCCCTGCGCACGCTGCAGCTGGCTGCGTGCGGCAAGCACCGAACTGGTGGCATCCGACAGCGGCACGTTTTGCTGCGGCGGCGGTGTCGGCTGCGGCGGCACCTGCTGCGGCGACATCACCGCCGTAGGGGCGACCGGGGCGAAAGACTGCCGCGGCACTTCCGGCTCCGGCAACGGCATGCGCGGGTGGAACGCCAGCGCGCGCAGCAGCGTCATTTCAACGCCCATACGCGGATCCGGTGCGTACGGCAGCTCTTTGCGGCCAATCAGCAGGGTCTGGTAATACAGCTGCACGTCGGCAGGCGGCACGGTGCGGGCAAGTTCACGCATCCGCTGTTCAATGGCGGCCATGTCCGCACCGATGGCCGACGGAGACAGCTGCAGCATCGCCACGCGGTGCAGCAGGCTGAGCATCTCGACCAGCAGCGCTTCCCATTCAATGCCCCTACCCGCGGCGGCGTTGACCAGCGACATCACGCGCTCGCCGTTGGCGGCAATCATCGCTTCGATGAGCGACAGCGCCTGATCGTCATCCAGCGTGCCGAGCATGGTGCTGACCGCCTCGGTGGAGAGCTTGCCGTCACCGCTGGCGATCGCCTGGTCGGTCAGGCTCAGCGCATCACGCAGGCTGCCGTCCGCCGCGCGGGCCAGCAGCTGCAGGGCGCGCGGCTCGTGAACGATCTTCTCTTCATCAAGGATGTGCTCAAGCTGAGCGCGGATCTGCTCAACGTCCAGCGCCTTCAGGTGGAACTGCAGGCAGCGCGACAGGATGGTGACCGGCAGCTTTTGCGGATCGGTGGTCGCCAGCAGGAATTTAACGTGCGCGGGCGGCTCTTCCAGCGTTTTCAGCAGGGCGTTAAAGCTGTGGCGCGACAGCATGTGCACTTCATCGATCAGGTAGACCTTGAAGCGTCCGCGCGCCGGGGCGTACTGCACGTTGTCGAGCAGATCGCGGGTGTCTTCCACTTTGGTGCGCGAGGCGGCGTCGATCTCAATCAGATCGACAAAACGCCCCTGCTCGATCTCCCGGCAGTTATCGCACACGCCGCACGGGGTGGCGGTGATCCCGGTTTCGCAGTTCAGACCTTTTGCCAGCAGACGGGCAATAGAGGTTTTACCGACGCCGCGGGTGCCGGAAAAAAGATAGGCGTGATGGATGCGACCTAGCGACAAGCCGTTCGCCAGGGCCGTCAGCACATGTTCCTGACCGACAACGTCAGCAAAGGTTTGTGGTCGCCATTTACGGGCTAACACCTGATAACTCATGGGCAGGCTCTGCAACGCTGGAAGGTGAATTTATGGAGGGGAATGCTATCACAACCTCACCCATTGAGCGAGGTTGTGAAAACCGGGATTAATGACCCGGGAAAGGCACCAGGCTGTAGCTGGTAATGCCCTGTTTTTCCAGGCGCTGTTCACCGCCGAGATCGAACAGGTTGATGATGAAGGCCGCGTCGGTCACTTCCCCACCCAGACGACGGATCAGCTTCACGGTCGCTTCAATGGTGCCGCCGGTTGCCAGCAGATCGTCCACCACCAGCACTTTGTCGCCAGGCTTGATGGCATCAACGTGGATTTCCAGCTGATCGGTGCCGTACTCCAGCTCGTAGCTCTCCGCGATGGTTTCACGCGGCAGCTTGCGCGGCTTACGCACCGGCACAAAACCCACGCCCATCGCCAGCGCAACCGGTGCGCCGAACAGGAAGCCACGGGCTTCGGTGCCTACTACTTTGGTGATCCCGGCGTTTTTATAACGCTCCACCAGCAGTTCAATGCTGAGCGCGTACGCTTTCGGGTCTTCCAGCAAGCTGGTGACATCACGGAAAAGAATGCCAGGCTTTGGATAGTCCTGGATGCTTTTGATGCTGTTTTTCAGATATTCAAGCTGCTGTGCAGTTGCGGTCATCGGTTTGTGCCTAAATGAAACAGTGTTACTCACGGCGCGCAACGAGTCGGTAAAGGTAACAATTGTTTAACCTTTAACCAGGCGCGCCTGTGCTCGAAAACGGTCGAATTTACTGGCTGTACGCAATAATTGCAACCGTCATGATAAGGCTTCAGTGCTTTTGTTGCTTTTCATCAACCACGGGGATCCGCCACATGAAGATAAGCAGGCAGGAGAGGATGAAAAGCAGCAGGATCCGTACCCACATCATTTTCACCAGCCATAATGAAATCGCGAAGGTGATGAGGATCACCGCAATCGCGCGCGGCTTGGCCCCGGGCGGCATGGCCCGATATTTTTGCCAGTGGCGCAGGTAGCCGCCGAACCACGAGCGGTAGAGCAGCCAGTGGTGAAAGCGCGGCGACGATCGGGCGAAGCACCAGGCCGCCAGCAGGATGAACGGGGTGGTCGGCAGCAAGGGCAAAACCACGCCCAGCGTGCCCAGCACTACCGCGAGCCAGCCAATGATGATTAAAATAGTACGCTGCATAATGCGAATCGTTATCAAACTGAACGGCTACTTTACCACTGGAGAGCGCCTTGAAAACAGCCTTGCTTCTTGAGACGCTGCAAAATCAGCTGACAACACTGCGGACGCAGGCCACGCCGCTAATGGGCCACGCCACGGTGAAGCCGCGCTTTGATCGTCAGCTGTTCCGCACCCGCAGCACCGTCATTCAGGATTATCTTGCAGAGGCGCAGACCAATCTCGACGAATTGCGCCACGCGGTTGAAAGCGGGCAGCAGGAGCAGGTAGCGTGGCTTGCGGAGCATCTCACCGAGCAGATCACCGCCCTGCACCGCGAAATCGCCGCCTGGCCGCTGCGCGCCTGGGACAGCGCTTCTCCGGGGCCTGGAAAATGGCAGCGCAAGCGGCTGGAGAACCAGGAGTTTGAGCGTCGTCTGTTTGAGATGAAGCGCGAGCGCGAGACGCGCCTGAACAACAGTGAAACGCTGGAAGAGCAGCAGCTATTGATGCGCGAGATTAGCGCCCTGGAAGGCCGCATCGTCCGCTGCCGTCAGGCGCTGGATGAGATTGAGCGCGTGATTGAACGCCTGACCCGTTAACAGGAGCCACATCTATGTCACTGGAAAATGCACCCGATGAGGTCAAGCTGGCCGTCGATTTGATTATGCTGCTGGAGAATCATGAGATCCCGGCGGAGACGGTGCTCAAGGCACTGGAGATTGTGCGGCGGGATTTTGAGGGAAAGGTGAAGGCCGGTTGCCCTCACCCTCACCCTAACCCTCTCCCTTGAGGGAGAGGGGACCGTTAGGTGCGGTTTGAAAGCTCTGCACTGATTCGCTTTTTACCCTCTCCCCTCTGGGGAGAGGGCAGGGTGAGGGGCAGGGTTTTCCTCACCCTTAATCTCGCGCTTCACTTCCGTGTGCTCGTCACCTTTCTCGTTATGCAGGTGAACCTCAAGCTGGTTGAAGGCGATATTAATGTTGTTTTCACGGCACAGGCGGTCGATCGCGCGGTTGAGTTCATCAACGGTGTAGCTGCGATCGCGCAGTTCACGCACGTATAAACGCAGCTCGTGATCCAGCGTGCTTGGCCCGAAGGTGGTGAAGAACACGTCTGGCGCAGGATCGTGCATGACTTTTGGATGCGATTTAGCAGCTTTAAGCAATACCTCTTTCACTTTATCCAGATCGGAACCGTAGGCCACGCCGAGGCGAATCACCACGCGCGTGGTGGTATCCGAGAGCGACCAGTTGATCAGACGCTCGGTCACGAACGCTTTGTTCGGGATGATCACCTCTTTACGATCGAAATCGGTGATGGTGGTGGCACGAATACGGATCTTACTGACCGTACCGGAGAACGTACCGATAGTGACGGTGTCGCCGATACGCACCGGACGTTCGAACAGGATGATCAGGCCGGAGACAAAGTTACCGAAGATCTCCTGCAGGCCAAAACCAAGACCGACCGAGAGGGCCGCCGCCAGCCACTGCAGTTTATCCCACGAGACGCCCAGCGAGCCGAATACCGTCATCGCGCCAACGATAATGATGACGTAATTCAGGATGGTGGTGATGGCGTATGACGCCCCCTGGCGCAGGTTCAGCCTTGAGAGTACCAGCACCTCCAGCAGACCCGGCAGGTTGCGAATCAGCGCCCAGGCCACCACCGACGACACCAGCGCAAATAGCAGGCTGCCCATGGTGACGCTTTTCATCACCGCCGCGCCGGCTTCGGTACCGTTGTACTGCCAGAGGGTAATACTGTCGAGATAGGCGAAGACGGTAATTAAATCAGACCAGATCGCCCAGAACATGACCGCAAACAGGGCGATCATCACCAGCATGGTGATACGCAGCGTCTGCTGGTTAACCTGCTCCAGCGCGATGGTCGGCTCTTCCTGCGGCTCCGCGCCTTCGGCGCCCTCTTTTACCTGATGCTGGCGACGCGCAATGGCACGGCGGTAAGCGATGCGGCGGGCCGCGACGCTTAAGCCGCGCAGCACGGTCTGATAGAGCAGATTCCAGACGATCACCAGATAGACCGTCTCGATCCAGCGCCCGGACAGGCGCAGCGTGGTGTAGAAGTAGCCCGTTGCCGTAAGCACCATCAGCGCCAGCGGAATGATCGCCAGCACCGTCACGGTGGCCAGACGAAGATTGTGGGACTCTTTATCGCGCCAGCTGTCGCGGCACATCGGCCACATCAGGATAGCAATCAGCAGCAGGTTGAGCAGAATGACCAGCTGACCCAGCACATCATCCATCAGATGCAGCGGGGAAAGCTCAGACACCACCGACCAGAAGTGCAGCGGCAGGAGCGCCAGGCTGACGCGCACAATTTGACGACGCCAGTGGCTGGTCAGCTGAGCAGGCATATTGAAGTGACGCACCGCGACGCCGTCTTTTTCCAGCACCTTCCAGCACACGCCAAATACCAGCCAGAACAGCGCCAGTTTTTTACTGAACGCCCAGAGCAGATCGCTGACGTTAAGCTGCATCGTGAGCAGGATCAGGCCCACGGCCAGAATAATCAGGCACACCGGCAGCGCGCGAATGAGATCGATCAGAATCGCTTTTGGCGTATGGAGCTGACTGTCGTTACGCAGTTGCCCCACTTCCGACGCCAGCTTCGCCTGGTACTGTTTCAGCCATTTCAAACGCCAGCGGATCAGACCGGCAATCAGCAGCAGCGGTAAACCGGCCAGGAAAGCAATCATTACCGCAGGCCAGGCTTTCTCCCAGTTTACGGTGATTTTCATGCTCTTAATCTGCGTTTTCAGCGTCTCCGGGAAGGACTTAATCCAGTCCCAGTCCATCGGCTTGTTGCTGTTCACCCAGAAAATCTGCTGCGTCAAAATCTCCTGCAGGCTTTTTGATACGCTGACCAGCTGCTGCTGGTTGATCTGCAGGTTAATCGCCATCATCAGCTGGTTGCCCAGCTGTTTATTCAACTGGTCCAGCAGTTCACGGCGCATATCCACCACCTGGAGCAGCGCGTCATGCACCTCGGGGTTCACGTCGCTGGAATGGCCCTCTTCAATTTTGGCAACGAAGGCATCGCTCTGGAAAAGGGCATCGCGCTGCTGGTTGACGTCAAACTGTTCCAGACGTAAATCCGCAATCCGGTTGGTCATGTCCTCCAGCTCGTCGGCGGACGGCAGCGTCTGCTGCTGCTGGTAGAGAATACGCGACAGCAGGAGGCTGCCCTTCAGAACCGCGATCTGCTCTTTGATGTTGCGTTCCGCCTGCAGCGCGCGATCCAGCCAGTTTTTCACTTTAATATTTTGCTGAACCAGCGAGTTGCCGTTTTCCGTCGCCAGTATCAGGCGCTGGCTGAGCTGATGGTTAGCCTCAAGCTCCTGTTTCACCAGCGGGTTGGCCTGAATGCGGGCGGTTTCGTCCGGCGATACGGCCTCCTGGGCGGTTTTTTCCGTCAGGGTCAGGCGTTTGCTGTTTACCGCCTCCTGCAACAGCTGAAGCTGGTGTTCAAGGCGATTAATATTCGCCGTCACGTAATCACGCTGTTTCTGGAGCGTGTCCTGCAGCACCGTGTTCCCTTCCAGGCTTTTACGCTGCTGTTCGATTTGCGCATTGAGCAAGGACTGCTGAACCAGCAGCAGGGTTTGCTGAGTCGGGCGCAGCGTGCCTTCCCCTACCGTCGTGCCGTTCAGGCGGTTGCGGATCTGCTGCAGCTGCTGAGACGCGGTGTACATCGCATTTTGCACGCGCTCGGGCTGGGTTTGCAGGGAGACAAGCTGGCTGTTGTAGGTCGCGAGGTCGGACTGTGCGGTTTGCAAATCGTCGAGCAACTGGGCGACGCGGGATTCCAGCTGGCGTAATGAGAGCGTGGCGAGCGTCTTGCGCGTTTCGTCGTCGTTATCGACGTCGCTCAGCGCGCTCAGCGCTTCCGTGGCCTTACGCATGTTCTCAGGCGCCTGCGCCACCTTCTGACGAAGCTGGGTGGTTTCAGCTTTAACGCGCTCAATTTTATCAATGTTTTCCAGCGTTTCAGTCAGATCCTGCTGGGTGAGCTTCTCTACAGGAGAGAGTTCTTTTTGTTTGTTCAGGGTGTCGAGCTGCGACTGAATTTCACTGCGCGAAGGGATATCAGTGCTGTTGTCTGCACGAGCCCAGGTCAGCGGTGCGGTGAAGAAGAAAAACAGCATAGCAAGAAGCAATGCAAATACAGGATGTTGCGAGCGATTGATGGGCAGCATAGTTGTGAATGATGTCAGCAGATGACCGAAAATAGTCCGGCGTGAAGAATATCACGCTCGCCGGAAGCAGAATAGCGAGAACGTTAGCCTCTGAGATAAATCCTGGAAAGGGCTCAGGCCGTGAGCGAAGGCGCGTCGCTGCGCAGCGTCGGGCAGAGCTGTAGCATTTCCAGTAAAATCGCCACGTAGCTGCGGGCTTCCCCTTTGAGGTCAAAAGACTGCGGCGCAAACAGCCAGTTTTCCATTAGCCCTGAAATGTAGCTGCGCATCAGGATAGCCGCCCGGCGGGTCAACAGATTGGCGGGTAACAGTTTTGCCTGCATACACAGGTTCAGGTTCTGTTCAATCCGGTCATAGCTCTCCAGGCTGAGGCTGCGCTGCGCCTGTTGCACCACCGCCATTTCACCCACGAACTCGCATTTATGAAAAATAATTTCCATCATTAATCTGCGACGCTCTTCAACTACCGTTGCTTCAAGGATATATACTAATATTTCTCTCAATACTGAGAGTGGATCGTCAGGGAATTTTGCCCGATACTCACTCTCGAGATCGCTAATGCTGGACTCTGAAAGCTCCCAGATTTCACTGAACAGATCTGACTTGTCTTTAAAATGCCAGTAAATCGCTCCCCGCGTCACACCGGCGGCCTGAGCAATTTGCGCCAGCGAGGTTGAAGAAACACCCTGCTGAGAGAACAAACGTATCGCCACATCCAGAATGTGTTGTCGGGTTTCCAGCGCTTGTTGTTTAGTTTTTCGTGCCATAGGTGAGTGAATTTACAGGAGTTAGATTTACATACATTTGTGAATGTATGTACCATAGCATGACGATAATATAAACGCAGCAATGGGTTTTAGACTCAGGACCCTTGATCAATTTGAAATCGGACACTCGAGGTTTATATATGAACAAAAACAGAGGGTTAACGCCTCTGGCGGTCGTTCTGATGCTCTCAGGCAGCTTAGCGCTTACAGGATGTGACGACAAACCGGCTCAACAAGGAGCTCAGCAGGCGCCAGAAGTCGGCGTTGTAACACTCAAATCTGAACCTCTGCAGATCACCACCGAATTACCAGGCCGTACTAGCGCTTACCGCATTGCGGAAGTTCGTCCTCAGGTTAGCGGCATTATCCTGAAACGTAACTTTACCGAAGGCGGCGACGTGCAGGCAGGTGAGTCTCTGTATCAGATTGATCCCGCGACCTATCAGGCTTCTTATGAAAGCGCGAAAGGTGACCTGGCTAAAGCACAAGCCGCGGCAAAAATTGCCCAGCTGACGCTGAACCGCTATCAGAAACTGCTCGGCACGAAGTACATCAGCCAACAGGATTACGATACCGCTCTGGCAGATGCCCAGCAGGCTAACGCGGCCGTGGTAGCAGCCAAAGCGGCTGTCGAAACTGCACGTATTAACCTGGCCTACACCAAAGTGACCTCCCCTATCAGCGGTCGTATTGGTAAATCTTCCGTGACGGAAGGGGCGCTGGTGCAGAACGGGCAGACCACTGCGCTGGCTACCGTGCAGCAGCTTGATCCGATCTACGTTGACGTGACGCAGTCCAGCAACGATTTCCTGCGCCTGAAACAAGAGCTGGCTAACGGCACCCTGAAACAGGAAAACGGCAAAGCCAAAGTGGAGCTGGTTACCAACGACGGTATCAAGTTCCCGCAGGAAGGTACTCTGGAATTCTCTGATGTGACGGTCGACCAGACCACCGGTTCCATCACCTTACGTGCGATTTTCCCGAATCCTGACAAAAATCTTCTGCCAGGTATGTTCGTTCGCGCGCGTCTGGAAGAAGGAACGAATCCAACCGCACTTCTGGTTCCACAGCAGGGTGTGACCCGCACGCCGCGCGGCGATGCGAGCGCACTGGTTGTCGGGGCAGATAACAAAGTCGAAACGCGCAATATCACCGCCACGCAGGCGATTGGCGATAAATGGCTGGTGACGGAAGGTCTGAAAGATGGCGATCGCGTGATTGTTACTGGTTTGCAAAAAGTACGTCCTGGCGCGCAGGTAAAAGCACAGGAAGTGACATCTGACGATAAACAACAAGCTTCGGCCGCTGGCCAGTCAGAACAAACCAAGTCTTAACTTAAACAGGAGCCGTTAAGACATGCCTAATTTCTTTATCGATCGCCCCATATTTGCGTGGGTGATCGCCATTATCATCATGCTGGCCGGAGGACTTGCGATCCTGAAGCTGCCTGTCGCGCAATATCCAACGATTGCGCCACCGGCGGTGACGATCTCCGCAACCTACCCGGGGGCTGATGCGAAAACGGTGCAGGATACCGTAACTCAGGTTATCGAACAGAACATGAACGGTATCGATAACCTGATGTACATGTCCTCAAACAGTGACTCCACCGGTACGGTTCAGATCACCCTGACCTTTGAATCCGGTACGGATGCGGACATCGCGCAGGTTCAGGTGCAGAACAAACTGCAGCTGGCGATGCCTCTTCTGCCGCAGGAAGTGCAACAGCAGGGTGTGAGCGTCGAGAAATCGTCCAGCAGCTTCCTGATGGTTGTCGGCGTTATCAACACCAACGGCACCATGACGCAGGAGGATATTTCCGACTACGTGGGCGCCAACATGAAGGACGCCATCAGCCGTACGTCGGGCGTGGGTGACGTTCAGCTGTTCGGTTCCCAGTACGCGATGCGTATCTGGATGGATCCGAACAAACTGAACAACTTCCAGCTGACGCCGGTTGACGTGATTAACGCGATTAAAGCGCAGAACGCCCAGGTGGCAGCCGGTCAGTTAGGCGGTACGCCGCCGGTGAAAGGCCAGCAGCTTAACGCGTCCATTATCGCGCAAACCCGTCTGACCTCCGCCGATGAGTTCAGCAAAATTCTGCTGAAGGTGAACCAGGACGGTTCGCAGGTTCGTCTGCGCGACGTGGCCAAGGTAGAACTGGGTGGTGAGAACTACGACATCATCGCGAAGTTTAACGGTAAACCGGCGTCCGGTCTGGGTATCAAACTGGCGACGGGCGCGAACGCCCTGGACACCGCGACGGCGATCCGTGCGGAACTGAAGAAGATGGAACCGTTCTTCCCGTCAGGCCTGAAAATCGTTTATCCGTACGACACGACGCCGTTCGTAAAAATTTCGATTCACGAAGTGGTTAAAACGCTGGTAGAAGCGATCATCCTGGTGTTCCTGGTGATGTATCTGTTCCTGCAAAACTTCCGCGCGACGCTGATCCCAACCATCGCCGTGCCGGTCGTTCTGCTGGGGACCTTTGCCATCCTTGCAGCCTTTGGGTTCTCGATAAACACCCTGACGATGTTCGGGATGGTGCTCGCCATCGGCCTGCTGGTGGATGACGCCATCGTGGTGGTAGAGAACGTTGAGCGCGTGATGGCGGAAGAAGGTTTGCCGCCGAAGGAAGCCACCCGCAAATCCATGGGCCAGATTCAGGGTGCGCTGGTGGGTATCGCGATGGTGCTGTCCGCGGTATTTATCCCGATGGCCTTCTTCGGGGGCTCTACGGGTGCGATTTACCGCCAGTTCTCCATTACCATCGTCTCCGCGATGGCGCTGTCGGTACTGGTGGCGTTGATCCTGACGCCAGCGCTGTGTGCCACCATGCTGAAGCCGGTTCAGAAAGGCGGCCACGGCGAGCATAAAGGGTTCTTCGGCTGGTTTAACCGCATGTTTGATAAGAGCACGCACCACTACACCGACAGCGTGGGCAATATCCTGCGCAGCACCGGTCGTTATCTGCTGCTCTATATCATCATCGTAGTGGGGATGGCTTTCCTGTTCGTGCGTCTGCCAAGCTCGTTCCTGCCAGATGAAGACCAGGGCGTGTTCCTGACGATGGCACAGCTTCCGGCGGGTGCTTCGCAAGAGCGTACCCAGAAAGTGCTGGATGAAGTGACGGACTACTATCTCACCAAAGAGAAAGCGAACGTTGAATCCGTGTTTGCGGTTAACGGCTTTGGCTTTGCGGGTCGTGGCCAGAACACCGGTATCGCCTTCGTTTCTCTGAAAGACTGGGCGGATCGTCCGGGCGATGAGAATAAAGTTGAAGCGATTACGGGCCGTGCCATGGGCACCTTCTCGCAGATTAAAGATGCGATGGTCTTCGCCTTTAACCTGCCAGCGATTGTTGAACTGGGTACGGCGACCGGCTTCGACTTCCAGCTGATCGACCAGGGCGGTCTGGGTCATGAGAAGCTGACGCAGGCGCGTAACCAGCTGTTCGGCGAAGTGGCTAAACACCCTGACCTGCTGGTTGGCGTACGTCCAAACGGCCTGGAAGATACGCCGCAGTACAAGATTGACATCGATCAGGAGAAAGCGCAGGCGCTGGGCGTGTCCATCAGCGACATCAATACCACGCTGGGCGCGGCCTGGGGCGGTAGCTACGTCAACGACTTCATCGACCGCGGTCGCGTGAAGAAAGTGTACGTGATGTCAGAAGCGCAGTACCGTATGTTGCCGAACGATATTAACAACTGGTACGTTCGCGGCAGCAATGGTCAGATGGTGCCGTTCTCAGCCTTCTCGACGTCGCGCTGGGAATACGGTTCACCGCGTCTGGAACGTTACAACGGTCTGCCGTCGATGGAAATTCTGGGTCAGGCCGCGCCGGGCCGAAGCACCGGTGAAGCCATGAACCTGATGGAAGAGCTGGCTAGCAAACTGCCTGCGGGTATCGGCTATGACTGGACCGGTATGTCCTATCAGGAACGTCTGTCCGGTAACCAGGCCCCTGCCCTGTACGCCATTTCACTGATTGTGGTCTTCCTGTGTCTGGCGGCGCTGTACGAGAGCTGGTCAATTCCGTTCTCCGTTATGCTGGTGGTTCCACTCGGGGTTATCGGTGCGCTGCTTGCGGCAACGTTCCGTGGATTGACCAACGACGTATACTTCCAGGTAGGCCTGCTGACAACCATTGGCTTGTCGGCGAAGAACGCGATACTTATCGTTGAATTCGCCAAAGATCTGATGGAGAAAGAGGGTAAAGGCCTTATTGAGGCGACGCTGGAAGCGGTGCGTATGCGTCTGCGCCCAATCCTGATGACCTCTCTGGCGTTCATCCTCGGCGTAATGCCGCTGGTTATCAGCTCCGGTGCGGGCTCCGGTGCGCAGAACGCGGTAGGTACAGGCGTAATGGGCGGTATGATCACCGCAACCGTACTGGCTATCTTCTTCGTCCCGGTGTTCTTCGTGGTGGTGCGCCGCCGCTTCAGCCGTAAGAATGAAGATGTGGAGCACAGTCATTCGGTAGAACCTCACTGATACCGGTTTCACATAATAAAAAGGCCGCATTTGCGGCCTTTTTCATTTTCAGAAAAAATCATAAAATAAGCTTATTGAGCTCCTATTTATTTTCTGCCATCTTAAACAGACATATCATAATTAACTGATAACTTAATCGGTGAATTCAGGATTTTTTTAAATCTATTTCCCTGCTTAAGTTGTTAGGAATATTCCTAATTAAAAGTTAAGACAAACAGAACTCCGGATGTGAACTTTTCTTATGGCTGTAAGCTAAGCCGATGAAACGTAAGGAAGCGAAAAAAAGAATCGTTAATCCTGATAAAAAAGTTCAGTTTCGGATGAACATTTGCGTAGACGCTCGCAGCCTGCGGTTTTATTTGTAATTTTTCGTAATAGCGCGGTGAAATCCAGGAAGGAGTGGCTTATAGTTAGGTTATCAGGAACACAGCACTCATGTAGCTAAGTCAGATGTATCCATCCCGACAATGATGTTCGGTGAGTAAGAAATCACTCAGAAGGGGATGCGCTATGGACGAGTACTCGCCAAAAAGGCATGATATCGCGCAGTTGAAATTTCTCTGCGAATCCTTGTACCATGACTGCCTTGCCAATCTTGATGAAAGCAACCATGGCTGGGTAAACGACCCAACGTCTGCCATCAATTTACAGTTGAACGAGCTGATAGAGCATATCGCTACCTTCGCACTTAATTATAAAATTAAGTACAATGAAGATAATAAGCTCATTGAGCAAATTGATGAATACCTGGACGACACCTTTATGTTGTTCAGCAGTTACGGCATTAACGCTCAGGATTTGCAAAAATGGCGTAAATCGGGAAACCGGCTATTCCGCTGTTTCGTCAACGTGAGCAGAGCTAACCCGGTTAGTCTTTCCTGTTAAAATTATTACAATTACTAAGGTGAAATTATGTCTGATAAACCACTCACAAAGATCGATTATTTGATGCGCTTACGACGTTGTCAGTCAATTGACACTCTTGAACGCGTCATTGAAAAGAATAAATACGAGCTTTCTGATAATGAACTGGCGGTATTTTATTCAGCCGCTGACCATCGCCTTGCAGAGCTAACGATGAATAAGCTGTATGACAAAATCCCTACTTCTGTATGGAAATTTGTCCGTTAATCTTCGAAGTGTGTCTGTAGAGGTTCTACGCCACGTAATAAGCTGTTTTCACCTGTCCCGTTATGCTCCCTGCGCGAAAGCCAGGTCTCCGTGTTAAACGCGCTCATCAGCAACAATGTTGTGACTCTTGTCACATCGGCCTTCCGGGAACGTTCCCCTTAATGCCTGTTGCGATTACCCTTCAGGAATAACGTCCAGAGAGGTTTCCGATGAGCATAGAAAAACAGAAGATGATTTCAGGTGAACATTACCGCCCTGGTGATGAGACGTTACGCGCCGACCGGCTGCGGGCGCGCCATCTGCTCCACCGCTATAACCACTCCGCGCCTGACGATAAAACAGAACGCCAGAACATTCTGGCGGAACTGCTGGGGCAAAGCGAAGGGGCGTATATTGAGCCGAGCTTCCGCTGTGACTATGGATATAACATTTATCTGGGCAAAGACTTTTACGCCAACTTCGATTGCGTCATGCTGGATGTCTGCCCCGTTCATATTGGCGACAACTGCATGCTCGCGCCGGGCGTTCATATTTATACGGCAACCCATCCGCTGGATGCGCAAGAACGTAACAGCGGCGTGGAGTTTGGCAAGCCCGTCACCATTGGCAATAATGTCTGGATTGGTGGGCGTGCGGTGATTAACCCTGGCGTCACCATCGGGGATAATGTGGTTGTGGCTTCCGGTGCCGTCGTGACGAAAGACGTGCCGGCTAACGTGGTCGTGGGCGGCAACCCGGCGAAAATCATCAAAACGCTGTAATGTTCCGGGGAGCCAACTGTTATGGTCTTTTAGCGCCCGACTGTTACTTTTTTCAGCCTGATGGCTCCCCTAAAATTGGCAGACACCCTGTATTGTCAACTCTCATAAAGGCCAAAAATGACCGAGATACAGCGCCTGCTTACCGCCACCATCGACGATCTTAACCACCGCGAAAAGCGCGACAATCGCCCGCGCTTTAGCATTAGCTTTATCCGCAAACATCCCGGGCTGTTTGTTGCCATGTATGCCGCCTGGCTGGCGACGCTGATTGTCATGCTGAAGTCCGAAACGCTGGTGGACTCCGTCTGGCTGCTGGTTGTGCTGTTTATCGTGTTTAACGCCTTTTTCTTTTTTGACGTGAATCCCCGCTACCGTTACGAAGATATCGACGTCCTCGATTTCCGGGTCTGCTACAACGGCGAATGGTACAACACGCGTTTCGTGCCGAATGAGCTTATCGACAGCATCCTGCACTCTCCGGCTGTCGAAACCGTGCAAAAAGAGAAGCTGCAGAAAATGGTCGCCACCAAAGGCCAGCTCTCTTTTTATGATGTTTTTACCCTTTCCCGCTCTGCTGCTGCGTAATTAACGCCTGCAGGCGTCGGATACCCGGCGCAAACTGCGAAGCAGAGGTGTTGCCGTAACCTAAAACCAGGCCGGTTTGCCCCTGCTTCGTCTCCAGGTAATAGCCGCTCAGTGCAGCGGGTGCCAGCTGAAACGCCCTCGCCTTCTCCACCAGCCGCTGGTCGTCGATACCGTCAATCGCCAGTGTCAGGTGCATCCCTCCTTCCCCGGCAAGAACGCGGTGCGGAGTATGAAGCTCTGCGCTCAGTACCTCCCGCAGCTGGCGGTAACGCTTACGATACAGGCGACGCATGGCGGCAAGATGACGGGCATAGTGCCCCTCCTCGATAAACAGCGCCAGGGTGCGCTGTTCTGCGCGATGCCCGCCGCGCAGCAGCGAGCCGATGGCCGGACGCGCCGCTTTCGCCAGCGCTGGCGGCAACACCATAAATCCCATTCGCAGAGACGGAAACAGCGTTTTACTGAACGTCCCCAGATACACAACGGGCGCGTTGTTGACCATGCCCAGCATCGCCGGTACGGGCTCGCCGACATACCGGAACTCGCTGTCGTAATCGTCCTCAATGATCCACGCCTTGTGCTGGCGGGCCAGTTCCAGCAGCGCCAGACGCCGCCGCGCGCTGAGCACGCTCCCGTAAGGAAACTGATGCGATGGCGAGGTGAAAACGAGCGCAGGCGAAGGCGCATTCTGCCCTTCCCAGCACATTCCCTCGTCATCCACCGGTATGCCGGTCATCGCCAGGCCGGTTTTGACAAAGGCGCTTTTGGCCCCGCCGTAGCCGGGATTTTCCACCCAGGCGACATCCCCCGGCTCGCTTAACAGCATCGTGCACAGATTGACGCCCTCCAGCGCCCCTTCGGTTATCACAATCTGGCTGGCGTCGCAGTCAATGCCGCGAGAGAGCGCAAGATGGCGGGCGATGGCCGCCCGCAGCGACGGCTCCCCGGCCGGGTCGCCATAGCCCAGCAGAGCGCTCCCCTCCTCCCGCAGGACGCGATCGTACAATCGCCGCCACAGCGGCAAGGGAAAATAGTTGATGGCGGGCGTTCCCGGCGTAAAGGCCATTACCGGTGTGTCGCGCGGCACAGGCGCAGGCAGCCGGGCGACGCGTTTTGCAAGCCGGACGTCAGGATCGGGCAGAACCCGCGGGCTGGTACGATGGGCGAACTGCGCTACCCGCGTTCCCTGACGGTTACGCAGCAAATAGCCTTCGAGCGTGAGCTGGTCCAGCGCCGCGTTGACGGTGTTCCGTGAAACGGAAAGCTGCTGCGCCAGCGTTCGCGAGCCGGGCAAATGGCTGCCGGACCGAAGCCTTCCGCCCAGTATGGCCTCCCGCAAAGCGAGATAGAGCGCGCGCTGGAGCGTCTCTTCCCCACGCGTTTTAAGCGCAGCATGGAGCAAGGTATAAAGTTCATCGCCCGGTATGTTCATCTCATCTCCTTGTGGTACTACCAAAACATAGCCGAGTGGCTCTTTTTAAGGAACCAGTAATTTTCTAATCTGGAACTCTTCTCAACGTCACGGAAATAAAGATGAAGACATTCAATGAGTTTGGACAACCCGTGGGCGAAGCCCTTACCGACTGGCAGCCTCGCCCTCATCCGTCCCGGGTGGTACTGCAGGGGCATTACTGTCGGCTTGAACCGCTGCGCGTGGAGCATGCCGGAGCGCTGTTCTCCGCCTATGCTCTGGCCGGAGACACCCGCAGCTGGACGTGGCTACTGCGCGAACCCGATGCCACGGCCGCGGAGTTTGCCGAATGGGTGGCAAGCGTGAGTGAGTTATCTGACCCGATGCACTTTACCGTTATAGATAATCAGACCCAGGCCCCGGTCGGGACGCTGGCCCTGATGCGGATCGACCCTAAAAACGGCGTGGTGGAAGTGGGACACGTTCACTTCTCCGTGCTGCTAAGCCGTACGCCCATGTCAACAGAAGCGCAATATCTGCTGATGCGGTACGTGTTCGATACCCTTGGCTACCGGCGATACGAATGGAAGTGCAACAGCCTGAACGAGCCTTCACGCAAAGCGGCACTGCGTCTTGGCTTTCAGTTTGAAGGGCGTTTTCGCCAGGCGCTGGTCATAAAAGGCCGTAACCGGGATACCGACTGGTTTTCGATTCTCGACAAAGAGTGGCCGGCGCTGGCGAGCGCCTTTGAAGGCTGGCTTGCCACCGACAATTTTACTGCCGATGGCAAACAGAAAAGATCCCTGGAAAGCTGGCGAGAAACGCGCGTCTAGCGTCTTTTTTTACGTCCCTGCACCGCCTTAAAGCGCGGATTGGATTTGCAAATCACGTATAAGCGTCCCTTGCGTTTGACTATCTGGCAATCCGGGTGACGCTGTTTTGCGCTGCGCAATGAGTTAAGCACCTGCATGGTTAGCCCCGCTTCGCATTAAGAAAACCGCCAAAACGCTTGCGGAAGCGCGCTGCGCTGCCGTCCGTGGAGAACGTTTTTTGCTTACCGGTATAAAACGGGTGCGATTTTGAAGAAACTTCGATAGTGATGTACGGATAGGTTTCACCGTCGAGCTCTATTTCGCGGTCGGTTTTAATGGTTGAACCAACTTTAAAGTATTCATTGGCGCTGGTGTCGTGGAATACCACGGTGCGATACGCTGGATGGATGTTGGGTTTCATCATAAATCCTTTGTGTTTTGTTATAACATAACAAAATAATATCCAGGCCGGGTTGAAAAAACAACCCCCTCTCTCCCGAGGATATTTTCTAATTTGCTTTAGATAACATGAAAACCCCGCCCCCACGTGCTATAACTATCTCATTTCGCGGTAAAATCTTTCTCTTCAGGCAGGGAACTCAGCGTCCGGATTCGGGCATATGAGAAAGGAAACGACAGCATGAAAACCCGACATCTGGTCAGTCTGGTGACTGGCGTACTTATCTTTTCCGTGCTGGTTCCCATTTGCCTCAGCATCTGGCTTGCCCACCGCCAGGCTGAAGAGAAATTTGTCGATGCGCTGGATAGCTATGCTTCTCGCGTGCTGATGCGCACCGACAGGGTCGTGGATCAAGCTAAAGAAGCGTTAAATCTTCTGCAGGAATTTAAAGGGGTCCCCTGTAGTCCGCTGCACCTGAGGGAGATACGTCGGGTCGCGTTCTCATGGCGTTATATCCAGGAGGTGATCTACATCGACAATCTCCGCCCCCTCTGCTCTTCGCTTGAGCAGGCCAGCAAAGCGGCCTCTTACCCTCCCCCCATGCGTATCACCGAAGATGGCTACAGCGCGTGGCTTACCGCACAAAACGATCTTGGTTTTCACCGCTACATGGCCGTCCTGGGAAAAGGTCATTACCTTGTGCTGATCGATCCTGCCTCGCTTGTGGATGTGATCCCCTTCGGGGCGATTGCCATTGATGCCGCCCTGGTGGGAAGCGCAACGCATCTGATTTTCGCCAGCAGCAACACGCTTGACCCGCATATCCGCGATCGGGTTAACGATGGGGGTATCTCCAGCATTCAGTACAACGGTTCAATGTATGTGATGAAACCCGTACCTGAGCTGGGGTTTACCGTCGTCGCATGGGCTACGCTCAAGCCCCTGGCTGAAACCTGGCACCGGCAGCTTCTTTTCTGGTTACCCTTCGGCATGCTGATAAGCCTGCTCGCCGCGCTCTTTGTCCTGCGGATCCTGCGACGTATCCAGTCGCCGCGCAATCGCCTGCTGGACGCCATTAACAGCCGCGATTTTGTAGTTCACTATCAGCCCATCGTGGCGCTGTGTAGCGGCAGAATTGTCGGCGCAGAGGCGCTGGCGCGCTGGCCCCAGCCAGACGGAAGCAGCCTCTCGCCTGATATTTTTGTCCCGCTTGCCGAGCAAACCGGCCTCATCTCGCAGCTGACACAGTTAGTTATGGAAAAAGTGTTTGAAGATATGGGCCACTGGCTGCAGCTCCACCCCGAGCAGCATATCTCCATCAACCTCGCCCCGGCCGATTTGATCTCCGGTAATCTGCCGCCTTTACTGAGTCAACTCCTGAATAAGTGGCAGATTCACCCCAGACAAATCGCCCTTGAGTTAACCGAGCGTGGCTTTGCCGACCCCAAAATCAGCGCGCCGGCCATCGCCGCGTTTCGCCGTTCGGGCCACCCTGTCTACATTGATGATTTTGGTACAGGCTATTCCAGCCTCAGCTATCTGCAGGATCTGGATGTCGACACGCTAAAAATTGATAAATCGTTCGTGGATGCGCTGGAGTACAAGAACGTAACGCCGCACATTATCGAAATGGCGAAGTCGCTGCAGCTGGCGATGGTGGCGGAAGGCGTGGAGACCGAAGGGCAGCTCACCTGGCTGCACCGCCACGGCGTGCAGTATGGGCAGGGGTGGTTCTACAGTAAGGCGCTGCCAAAGACGGAGTTTATCCTTTGGGCAGAAAACAACCTCGCCACGCGCTCTACTTAAGATAGGATTTGATCACCTGCAGCACGACGCCAAGATCGGCTTCACGCTGCGCCTCTTCAGGCTCTTTCACGACATGATCGGTAAGATGCCCTTCAATCACCTGCATCATCATACCATTGACCGCGCCACGGATCGCCGCCAGCTGCTGCAGCACGTCGGCACATTCGTGATCGCTGTTAAGCATTTTTTCCAGCGCTGTGCTCTGCCCCTGAATTTTCTTCAGGCGAGTCAATAACATCTTCTTATCGCGAACGGTATGTGACATCTCTGCCTCCCTCAGTTTTGGCTTTTAAAGCATATCACGCTCTACTCCCCCTGAGTATTTTTCTACTGGGGGGTAGTATTAACCTACTGGGGGGGAGTACTATTTGCGCACGCTTTCCACACCGGAAATTTCAATGAACGATTTTGCTTCACTCCTGCAGCAGGGTAATGCCTGGCTGTTTGTTCCCAGCGCTATCCTGCTCGGTGCGCTGCATGGCCTGGAGCCGGGCCACTCAAAAACAATGATGGCTGCCTTTATCGTGGCGATCCGCGGCACGCTGAAGCAGGCGGTGCTGCTCGGGCTGGCGGCCACGCTTTCCCATACGGCGGTGGTCTGGATCATTGCCATGGCGGGATTATGGTTTGGCCGCGGCTGGGACGCACATACGTCCGAACCCTGGTTCCAGCTGATCTCCGGGGTGTTGATCGTTGCAATCGCCCTGTGGATGGCGTGGCGAACCTGGAAAGAGAGCCGGCCGCACGATCGTTATCATCATGGCCATGACCACCACCATGACCATGACCACCATCACGATCATCACCATCACCACGAACACCCGCTGGTTGGAGAGGAGTGGCAGGACGCCCATCAGCGCGCGCACGCGCAGGATATTAACCGGCGCTTTAACGGACAAAACGTGACGACAGGACAGATTGCGATGTTTGGCCTGACCGGCGGGCTTATCCCCTGCCCGGCGTCCATTACCGTTCTGCTGATCTGCCTGCAGCTGAAGCATTTTGCGCTCGGCGCGACGCTGGTATTCAGCTTCAGTATCGGTCTGGCGTTAACGCTGGTCGCTTCCGGCGCGATTGCCACCTTAAGCCTTAAGCACGCGACAAAACGCTGGCCCGGATTTAGCGAACTTTCCCGCAAAGCGCCGTGGATATCCGCTGCTCTGATCGTCGTGGTAGGGATTTACATGAGCCTGCATGGCCTGAACGGCATTCTGGCGTAAGCAGGCGGCCACGCCCGGTGGCCGCCCCTCTGGTCAGGTCAGATTCTGCTGCCAGCTGAAGGTATAACGCAGCCGGTGCGTCTGCAGGATAAATTCCGGCGAAACGCTGGGGCTCCAGGAGTCATCGCCGCCCACCCCCATATGAAACGCATCGAGGTTGAGCCAGCACCCCGGCTCTTCCCGCAGCAGATGATGATGGGTTGTCTCACGCAGCTGTTGCTGGCTATAGCGGCTCACCGAAAAATGGAACCGGCCGTTCAGCCGATGTGGCCCCAGCAGAAGCTTCTGGGTATCACAGCGCAAACCATTTTCCGTCGGGAAGATATACGGCGTGTGCATGGCTGCCAGGGGCAGCGTCCAGCGCCCCTGCTGCGCCGCCAGCTTTCTGTCCGGGTAGTTTTCATGCGGCCCCAGCCCCAGCCAGTCAACCTTTTCCGGCGCGTCAGCGAGATGAACGCTCAGGCCAATGCGCGCGGGCTCCGGGATATCAGACGCAATGTCGACCTGAATATCGCCGTGCAGAACCCCCTGCTCGTCCACCCGCCAGATTTTACGGCTCAGGAACAGCGCCCTGCCGCGATGCTCCAGGACATTAAGCGTGGTAACCACCACCTCACGCGCATGCTGCTCTGCCTCACACTGCAGCACCCGCGAGGTGAGATCGTACATGCCCGCCGCTTTCCAGCGTTCCACCCACGCGTTTGGATCGACGCGCGTTGCTTCGCTCACGCCAATGTCGTTGTCCAGCGGCGCGCGGCTGACGTTATCCGTCACGGGTGAAAGCAGCGTTTCAACGCCATTTCGCCACCATTGAGTCAGGTATCCGGATGCGCGATCGAACTGCCAGCGCTGTTGACCATGCGTGACCTCAAGGATGCGATCGTGTTGCGTTAAAACCGGCGGCTCGCCCGTAGAGACTGGTGGTGCGATGAAGAGTGGAGCGGGAAGCGGCCACTGCTCCCACGCGCAGCGATGGCCTGCCGGTGACCACGGCGTTGCCAGCGGCTGGCGAACCTCAACGTTCAGCCAGATTTCACCCGGCCCGGCCTCCAGCTCCGGCAGGTCGAGCTCCAGACGCTGGGTGCCTTCAGGCGTTATCGCGAGCGTCACCTCGCCTGCGGCCAGCACGTCTCCGTCCCGGGCAACCGTCCAGCTCAGCACTTCGTTATCGGTAGGACGGAACAGGTAGCCGCTTTGCACCTCAATCACCAGCGGAGAGGCGCTGACCAGCGTAAAGGTAAAGAACTGCTGGGCGCGCTGCGCCTCGTACAGCGCCGGATGCGGCGTGCGATCGGGGAATACCAGTCCGTTAAGGCAGAACTGCCGATCGTTCGGCTTATCGCCAAAATCCCCGCCGTAGGCCCAGAACGCGTTGCCCTTTTCGTCTTTCTTCGTCAACGCCTGATCGACCCAGTCCCAGACAAACCCACCCTGCAGGCGAGGATGGCTGCGAAACGCCTGCCAGTATTTCGCGAACCCGCCGAAGCTGTTTCCCATCGCGTGCGCGTATTCACAGAGGATCAGCGGACGCGTTTCGTCCGGCATGCCGATCCATTTTTTGATTGACCATTTAGGCACCGCCGGGAAGGGCTGATCCCGATCGACCCGGGCGTACATCGGGCAGACAATATCGGTCGCCGCCGTATTCGCCCCGCCGCCTTCGTACTGCACCGGGCGCGTAGGATCGGTGGTTTTCAGCCAGCGGTACAGCGCATCGTGATTCGCGCCGTGGCCGGATTCGTTGCCCAGGGACCAGATGATAATGGAGGGGTGATTGCGATCGCGCTGCACCATGCGGGTCACGCGCTCGCTCATGGCGGGCAGCCAGCGCGGATCGTCTGCGAGGCGGCTCATCGGCACCATGCCGTGGGTTTCGATATTGGCTTCGTCAACGACGTACAGCCCGTAGCGATCGCAAAGGCGGTACCACAGCGGATGGTTCGGGTAGTGCGAGCAACGCACGGCGTTAAAGTTATGCTGCTTCATGATTTCGATATCGCGGCGCATGGTCGCCTCGTCCATCACCTGGCCGTTTTCCGGGTGATGCTCGTGTCGGTTAACGCCGCGGATCAGCAGCGGTTTACCGTTAAGCTTCAGCAGGCCGTTGCTGATGTCAACGCGGCGGAAGCCCACATCGCACGCCTCAACCTCCAGCACCTCACCCTGCGGGCTGAGAAGCGCAATCGTCAGGCGATACAGTTCCGGCGTTTCAGCACTCCAGAGCGCGGGGCGGTCAACGGGGATCGCCACCGTCAGGCGTTCGTCCCAGCGGCCGCGCTCGTCCACAATGGCGGACCCCGAACGCCGGGAAACGCTGGCGCATTTTTCACCCTTTCGCCACAGGGTAAAGAACACCTCGCAGTCCGCAAAATCCGCCCCTGCCAGCGTGACATCAGCCTTCAGCACCGCGCGATCCAGCTCCGCATTCAGGTCCGTCACCACGCGATAATCGGCAATCTGCGTTTCGGGTTTATGCAGCAGCGTCACGTCGCGGAAAATGCCGCTCATGCGCCACATGTCCTGATCTTCCAGATAGCTGCCGTCGCACCAGCGCAACACCATGACCGCCAGGCGGTTTTCACCGGGCCGCAGGACCGCCGAGAGATCGAATTCGGCGGGCAACCGGCTGTCCTGGGAATAGCCCATCCACCTCCCGTTGCACCACAGATGAAACGCTGAGTTCACGCCGTCAAAGATGATGCGGGTCTGCCCGCTCTGAAGCCACGCGTCATCCACATCGAATGTGAGCGAGTAACAGCCGGTTGGGTTTTCTTGCGGCACAAAAGGCGGATTAACGGGGATGGGATAGGTGACGTTGGTGTAGACGGGCGTGTCAAACCCCTGCATCTGCCAGTTCGACGGCACGGGCATCGCGACGGCGTCCGCACAGTCTTCGGTTACCCACTCCTCCGGGATTTGCTCGGGTGCAGGGAAGTTGTTAAATCGCCACACCCCATTGAGGGAGCGTCTGCTGGCGGATGCAGCATCATCCAGGGCAGGCCGTTCAAGACGCCAGCTGTGTAACGGCGCATGTGCCTCCAGACGGTTCCACTGGGTGACGCCCGGGTTTTCCCAGTCCCGTCGGGCCAGAATGGCGCTGAGAGTCAGCGATAAAGTGTTGGGCATATTAACCTCTTTGCGAAGCGCTCACAATTTTGGTTAACATGCCCTGGCACCCGATGACGGTAAAGCACGCAATCGCGGGGTAGCGAGTCCGATCACAAAGTTTTATTTGCGGGCAAGCTGCCCGGCAAGGAGGGCCAGGCTTCTGAGCTGCTGCGCCAGATCCTCACGTTCGGCCTGCTGCGGGGTGCGGCGCGCGCTGGAGTGGCGAGTCACCAGCGTCACCGGCAGCTGAACCTGCCAGCATTCCTCCTCCCCGGAGGGGGCCAGAAGCCACTCCACGCTGCGCTCGCCCGCCTCGCGAAACGCCTGACGAATGGTCGTCAGCGGCGGAGAAAACCAGGCGCTGTCGGCCGTATCGTCAAACCCGACCACCGATATCTGGCCGGGAACAGCTATCCCTTTTTCGGCACAGGCGCGCATCACCCCAAGCGCCATCTGATCGTTTGCCACCAGAATGGCATCCGGTAATACCGCCCCCGAGAGCAGCACATGTCCCTTCTCATAGCCGCTGGCCGCGCTCCAGTCGCCGTAGGCCACCGCAGCCGCGTCAAGACCCGCCTGCGCCAGCGTCGCTTTCCATCCCGCCAGACGCGCGCGCGCAGAGACCGAGCTTTCCGGCCCGCTCAGCAGGGCAATATGCTGATGCCCCAGCGAAAGCAGATGCTCAACGCCCAGGCGCGCGCCCTCCCCGGCGTTAAACACGAGGCTATTGACCCGCGCTGACGGTGACACGTCGAGGAACAGCACCGGGACGGGCGTCGCCAGCGCCCTCAGCGCTTCGGCGTGCGGATCGTCTAGCGGCACATTTACCAGCAGCGCGTCTACCCGCTGCGCCAGCAGCGCCTGAAGCGCCGCCTGACACTGCTGCGGCTGCTCCACCATGGAAATCAGGACGCTCGCCCCCTGCCCTGCAGCCCGGGATTTTACCGCTGACACAATTTGCGAGGGCGCATGCAGCGCCAGATCGGTGGTGATGAGGCCCAGCGTACGGGTGCGCTTCCCCGCCAGCTGCTGCGCCCGCAGGTTGGGAACGTAATGCAGCTCCGCCATTGCCTGCTGCACCTTTTCTCGCGTGCGGGCAGAGACGTGCTCCGCGTCGTTAATCACGCGGGAAACGGTCTGATAAGAAACCCCCGCAAGGAGGGCGACATCATAAAGAGTGATTGCTTTCATGCGTTCTGGCATCGCGATTGTCGAAGCGTCTATTCTGGCACAGCGACGCCGTTAAAACATGTGAGCGCTTCGCAAATTAAACAACCCGCTCCGGCTGCGGCATTTTCTCACCGCGCGGCTTCTGGCGGAACCAGGGCAAACAGAGCTGAATAAGCGGGCCAATGGTCAGAGCGTACACCACGGTGCCCACCCCAAACGAGCCGCCCAGCACGCACCCAATCAGCAGGACGGATACTTCGATGGAGGTTCGCACGCTGCGAATGGACCACCCCAGCCGGGCGTGAATGCCGGTCATCAGGCCGTCGCGCGGACCAGGCCCGAAACCGGCGCCGATGTACATGCTGGTGGCGATCGCGTTCATCACGATACCCGACGCCAGGAAAGCGATGCGTACGGGTAACGAACTCAGTTCGGGGATAAGCGCCATGCTGGCGTCCGCCGCCAGACCGATACAAATCACGTTGCTGATCGTGCCAAGACCGGGCATCTGACGCAGTGGGATCCACAGTAAGAGCACCGCGGCACCGGTCAAAATGATCGCCGTCCCGATGCTCATCCCCAGCTGTATTCCCACGCCAAGGTGAAAAACATCCCACGGATCGACCCCCAGATCCGCGCGAATAAACATCGCGGTGGAAAGCCCATACAGCCCTAAACCGACATAAAGTTGCAGCAGACGACGTACCATTTTTATTTTCTCCAGTGAACCCGGCTTTCATCCTGACCTAAAATGGCACTAAGATTAATGTCCAGTTTTTAAATAGTGGACTGCATATGTCATCACGCCGCTTCGGAAGCCAGTCTTTGGTACGCCTCTTAGGGCACTGGCAGCAAACCTCATCCCGCACTCCGCTCTGGCGCCAGTTGGCCGACGCGCTGCGCCTGTTAATCCTTGATGGCCGGCTGGCGCTGCATACGCGCCTGCCGGGTGAGCGTGAGCTGGCGACGGCGCTGGGCGTGAGCCGAACCACCGTCAGCAGCGCCCTCGCCCACCTGCGTGAAGAGGGATATCTTGAAAGCCGCCACGGCAGCGGGTCGCGCGTCATCCTCCCGGATGCACGCGCCGTTCCCACCCTTTCCGCAGCGAGCGTCGCCCTGGATCTCTCCACTGCCGCCCTCAATGCCGGGCCAGAGATCCACCAGGCTTACACCCATGCGCTTACGGCTATTACTCAGCATCTCTCGCTGACGGGGTACGATCAGCTTGGGCTGCCGGCGCTGCGGGAGGCCATCGCTGCGCGCTATACCGCACGAGGTCTTCCCACCCGGGCAGACGAGGTGATGGTGGTCAACGGTGCCGTCAGCGGGTTTGCGCTGGTGCTGCGGATGATGGCCGGACCGGGGGATCGCGTGGTGGTCGATCACCCCACCTATCCGCTGGCGATTGCCGCTATTCAGGGGGCGCAGTGTCGGCCTGTAGGAGTGTCGCTGCCGGAAACGGGCTGGGATACGGATGGATTCGCGGCCACGCTTGCCCAGACCGCGCCGCGCCTGGCCTACCTGATGCCAGATTTTCACAACCCAACCGGTCGATGTATGGATATCGCCACCCGTCAGGCAATCGCAGATATTGCAGCCCAGACCCGCACGGCGCTGGTCGTGGATGAAACGATGGTCGATCTCTGGTTTGATTCGCCTCCACCGCCGCCGCTGGCATCGTTTAACCCGCAGGCCAGCGTGATAACGTTAGGCTCTGCCGGAAAAAGCTTCTGGGGCGGGCTGCGTCTCGGCTGGATCCGCGCCTCCTCGCGTACTATCGCCACGCTCGCCCAGACGCGCGATACGCTGGATTTAGGCTCGCCGCTGCTGGAGCAGCTGGCAACGCTGTGGCTTATCGACAATAGCGAGCGTTTTCTGCCCGCTCGCCGCAAGATGCTGGCGCAACGGCGCGATCGATGCAGTGACCTGCTGCGAGAACATTTCCCGGAGTGGACGTTTCATGAGGCGGAGGGTGGGCTCTCTTACTGGATCGAGCTCCCCGGCATGCTGGCGACACAGCTTGCCGCACGGGCAGAAATCATCGGGATTAACCTGGGAACCGGGACGCGGTTTGGCTTATCGGGAGCGTTTGACCGCTTTTTACGTATGCCCTTTTCGCTGGAGCCAGCGGAGCTGGAAGCGGCGCTGCTGCGGATTAAACCGTTATGGCTCGCGCTAAATTCAAATACGCCAGCAGTCAAACGCAGCCTGGTTTAATATTAAAATTTTGAACTGGATCATAAAATAAAAACTGCTGACTGTAATATATGCAGTCAGCAGTTTTCACTGGTCAGGATTTAGTGCTGAGGAGGAATGGGGAAACCTTTCAATGAAATAACGAAGTTATCACCGTCTTTCTTTATTTTTGCACCGGTATCACACCAGTCAGACGCAATACGAAAGAACTCATCGCTTCCAACATTCCAGCCAAGACGTACATGCTTCACGTAGCCTGAACGCAACAGAGCGCAGGCCTCGTTGTAGTCACTGGCAGTTGACAGTTGTTGTTTCATTTTCTCTTCTTCAGAAGTTTACGTAGAGCCTTGATTTCTTTAGGAGTAAATGGAGAAACACTCTCTTCTTCCGTATGCTGATTATCAATATCCTCTTCCGATACTCCCGCCTCTTCTACTGCTTCAAACGCCAGCAGCAGCAGTTTCTCTGTGGTCACGCTTAAATTTTCGTTATTTACTTCCGCATAGTGGCGGAGTCTTTCTTTTAGCGCTTCGTCAATTTTAACATTTAAAACTGCAGTAGCCATGTTTGTCACTTCCCTTCGGAATAAGTGCTTTATTTAATACACGAAGTTATCACTGTTATCCAGATCTATATTTTTTTGAATTTTGACGAAAATAGACGTCCAATTATAAAATGCCAGTCTATTATTACAGGTTTATGACAATAATATTTCAGGGCGATGAAATATATATTACATGGTATAGGCATTATATTATTGTGGATAAAGGCTAAAAAGAGAGGGAAACAGGAAAGATGGGATGAGGCCACAAATGGGTGGGGGCCCTGCCAGCTACATCCCGGCACCCACGTCGTCTGCCCTGGCTGCTTCCTTCCGGACCTGACCTGGTGAACAGAGTAGCGTTGCGGGAGAACCAACAGAGCCCCCATTGAGAGCGTTGATAACCAACGCGCTGGCGCATTATCCCTGTGCGAAGAGCCAATTGCAAGCGACCAGGAACCGGATGCTGGTTTCTTGCGCAAACAGGCGCAGCAATCAGGACGATCTTCGTTTACCATGACGGTCCAAACATCCCCACAGGTGAAGGTATGGACGAACAGGACTCCTTTCCCCAGCGCGTATGGCAAATCGTGGCCTCGATTCCGGAAGGCTACGTCACTACCTATGGTGATGTCGCACGGCTGGCCGGTTCCCCGCGCGCGGCGCGACAGGTTGGAGGCGTCCTCAAACGCCTGCCGGAAGGGAGTACGCTGCCCTGGCACAGGGTGGTGAACCGTCATGGCGCCATCTCGTTAACCGGGCCGGATCTCCAGCGTCAGCGTCAGGCATTGCTTTCAGAGGGTGTGCAGGTGTCGGGAGCAGGACAGATTGATCTGCAGAAGTACCGCTGGGTGTACTAAACCCTCCCCCGAAGGAGAGGGTAATAGCAACAGTTACATCTGAGTCGGTGGAGTTGGCAGGGACGGCTGATTGGTCTGTGGAGCAACCGGGACTTCGGTTTGCTGCACCGGCACCAGATTAAGGTCGATTTTGGTTCCACCGTGGTTAATCGCTTCCTGGACCGTATCGGTGATAAAGACCAGCTTGCCGTTGATGGTTACCGCTGCGCTCAGCAGAATACGGGCATTCGGCTGCACGTCTGACGGGTTATACGGCAACACGAAGCTAAACGGAGCCTGCTTACCTTCAGTACGGACCGCGCGCTGGGCCAGCACCTTCGACGGTGCGTCCGCCAGGGAAGCATCAGACAGCGTTACCGTTAATACCGCATCCGGCGGCAGAGCAACTCTCTGTTTAATCCAGATTGTACCGGAAACGTTAGGCTGCTGAATGGATTGCTGTGAAAGGGTATTAATCCCGTTCGGATCTGCAGCTGGTACCGGCACCTGGGCGCTCTTACCGGCACAGGCGGACAACGCCACCGCAATAGCTACACCACTTAGCATGGGCACGAGTTTCATTGAAGTCTCCTTATCATCAATGCACCAGCGGGATCGATCCCATCCGATGTCGTTTCAATCACATAACGTTTTTAAGTGTGGCACAGATCACCGATTAATGCCTAAAAACGTGCCGACATTCAGATTATTCTACCCATCGGACCACTTTCATTTCTGCGTTATACTCTGCCTATCTTTCGCTACGGCGTTTATTGAGGACAACTATGAGTCAGGCACTGAACAATCTGCTGACATTACTGAATCTGGAAAAAATTGAGGAAGGACTCTTTCGCGGACAGAGCGAAGACCTGGGCTTACGTCAGGTGTTCGGCGGGCAAGTCGTTGGACAAGCGCTGTACGCTGCAAAGGAGACCGTCCCTGCAGACCGTCTGGTGCACTCATTCCACAGCTATTTCTTACGCCCTGGCGACAGCGCTAAACCGATCGTATATGACGTTGAAGTTCTGCGAGACGGCAACAGCTTCAGCGCACGCCGCGTGGCGGCCGTTCAGAACGGTAAGCCTATCTTTTATATGACCGCCTCATTCCAGGCGCCGGAGCCGGGGTATGAGCATCAGAAAGTGATGCCGCCAGCACCGTCGCCGGACGAGCTAAAATCAGAGACCGATATCGCCCGCGCGCTGGCGCATCTGCTTCCGCCGCAGGTCAAAGAGAAGTTTCTCTGCGTTAAACCGCTGGAGATCCGCCCGGTTGAGTTCCACAACCCGATGAAAGGCCACACCGCCGAGCCGAAACGCCAGGTCTGGATCCGCGCCAACGGCACAGTGCCGGAAGATTTCCGCGTGCATCAGTATCTGCTGGGCTACGCGTCAGACTTTAACTTCCTGCCGGTTGCGCTACAGCCGCACGGCGTTGGCTTCCTTGAAAAAGGGATGCAGGTCGCAACCATCGATCACTCCATGTGGTTCCACCGTCCGTTCAATATGAATGAGTGGCTGCTTTACAGCGTGGAGAGTACCTCAGCGTCGAGCGCTCGCGGGTTTGTGCGTGGAGAGTTTTATACCCAGGACGGCGTGCTGGTCGCTTCTACGGTGCAGGAAGGGGTAATGCGTAATCGCGGGTGATTTTGCCCTCACCCTGACCCTCTCCCACGGGGAGAGGGAAGAAATACTAAAAACGGCAATCGGAGATTGCCGTTTTGCTTTTTATTATGCGTTATACGCATTCTCGCCGTGGCTGTTGACGTCGAGACCTTCGCGCTCCTGCTCTTCCGGTACGCGCAGACCCACCGTCATATCCGCCAGCTTATAGCCGATGAAGGCGACAACGGCAGACCACACAACGGTAATGGCGATACTTTCCAGCTGTACCAGCACCTGGTGAACCATGGTGACACCTTCTGCGTAACCCACGCCACCCAGCGATTTGGCAGCAAAGATACCGGTCATGATACAGCCGACGATGCCGCAGACGCCGTGGACGCCGAACACATCGCAAGGGTCATCCACGCGCAGCACGCGCTTCAGGGCGGTGACGCCCCACAGACCCGCAAGGCCTGCGACCAGACCAACCAGCAGCGCACCGCCCACACCCACATAGCCGCACGCCGGGGTGATACCGACCAGACCAGCAATGGCACCCGAACAGGCACCCAGCAGAGAAGGTTTACCGCGTACCGCCCACTCGCCGAATACCCAGGAGAGGATCGCACCCGCCGTCGCCACAACGGTGTTCACGAAGGCCAGCGCGGCGATTTCGTTCGCGGCACTTGCGGAACCGGCGTTGAAGCCAAACCAGCCAAAGTAGAGGATAGCCGTACCGGTAAACACCATCGGCAGGTTGTGCGGTTTGAATGCTTCTTTACCGAAGCCCACGCGTTTGCCAATCAGGTATGCTCCCACCAGACCCGCTACCGCGGCGTTGATGTGCACAACGGTACCGCCCGCGAAGTCCAGCGCACCATGGCTTGCCAGCAGACCACCGCCCCAGACCATGTGCGCAATCGGCACGTAGGAGAGCGTCAGCCATACCACCACGAAGATCAGAACGGCAGAGAAGCGAATGCGCTCAGCCAGCGCGCCCACGATCAGCCCTACTGTAATACAGGCGAACGATCCCTGGAACGCAACGTGGATGTACTGGTAGAAGCTGCCCATCAGCGCGGTCAGCTCAATATTTTTCAGCATCACCCAGTCGAAGTTGCCAAAGAAGGCGTTGCCGGTACCGAAAGCCAGCGAGTAGCCGTAAACCACCCACAGCACGCAGACCAGCGCGAACGTCACGGCAACCTGCGTCAGCATGGAGAGAACGTTTTTACCGCGGATCAGGCCGCCGTAGAACAGCGCAATGCCCGGGATAGACATGAACAGCACCAGCGCGGTGCTGATCATCATAAAGGCGTTATCGGCTTTGTCTGCCACGGCAGGGGCAGCCAGCGCCAGGCCCGGCAGCAGTGCCAGCGAACCCAGACCCGTTTTAAGTGTTGCTATCTTCATTTTCTCGATCCCTATCACTGTGTGCCAGGCGTTATTTACAGTGCCGCTTCGTCAGATTCGCCGGTACGAATGCGAATGACGCGCTGCAGTTCGGCAACGAAAATTTTGCCGTCGCCAATTTTGCCGGTGTAGGCCGCTTTGCTAATGACATCAATCACTTCATCAAGCTGATCGTCAGCAATCGCGACATCAATTTTTACTTTTGGCAGAAAGTTAACGCTGTATTCCGCCCCGCGGTAAAGCTCGGCATGACCCTTCTGACGACCAAAGCCTTTCACTTCGGTGACAGTCAGTCCCTGAATACCCATTGAAGACAACGCTTCTCGCACGTCTTCGAGTTTGAATGGTTTGATTACCACCGTAACCAGCTTCATAGATCCCCTCCAGTCAGAATTCGGTAATGGCCGCAGCTCACGGAGAAGGTATTGCAAGGGGTGTGCCAGAAATGAAAACGAGGGAGAAAAGCGGTGCAACGAGCGTTACGCCGTCTTCATTAACGAACCGGCGAAAAAAAACGCACCATGTCGGTGCACGGTGCGTTTCAGTATTGCACCAACAGGAATGGCTGTTAGCGCGTTGCTTTGTTTTGGTGCATCAGGCGCTGAGCGACTCTTCCTCGCGCACGCTGGCGGCCAGCTCTTCGCCCGCCAGCTGAAGCTGGTACATCTGCCAGTAGCGCCCTTGAGCTTCCAGCAGTTCGCGGTGCGTGCCGCGCTCCACCGCTTGTCCCCGATGCAGCACCAGAATGGTATCAGCATCGACAATGGTGGAAAGACGATGGGCAATCACCACCAGCGTCGTATGGTCGCGTACCGCGGCCAGCGCCTGCTGGATGGCCTGCTCGGTGCCGGAGTCAATGCTGGCCGTCGCTTCATCCAGAATCAGCACCTGCGGGGTTTCGATCAGCACCCGCGCCAGCGCGAGAAGCTGCTTTTGCCCAACGGAGAGGTTGTTCCCCTGCTCCCCCAGCTTCGTATTGATCCCGTCGCTAAACCCGCGCGCCAGTTCTGCCAGCTGCACTTTTTCCAGCACCTCCCAGACCTGCTCCTGGGTGTAGTCCCGGCCCAGGGTCACGTTGGCGTAGAAGGTATCGGCCAGGACGACCGGATCCTGCTGCACCATCGCGACGCCTTTACGCAACACGTTGTGGCTGAGAGACGCGAGCGGGCGCCCGTCGAGGCGGATTTCGCCCTGCGTGACCGGGTAGTAGCCCATCAACAGGCTGGCGAGCGTGCTCTTGCCGCTGCCCGTATGCCCTACCAGCGCCACGAAACCGCGCGACGGAACGTCCAGCGTAATGTCCTGCAACACCAGCCGGTCTTCGCGATAGGCAAACGAGACGTTATCAAAGGCAATTGCGCCGCTTTGCAGAGGTCGCTCATCTGTGCCGTAGGCCTGGCGCGGCCTGTCCATCAGCTCAAACACGCGCTCGCCGGCGACGACCGCCTGCTGCAGCATCGATTGCTGGGTGGTGAGCTCAATCAGCGGCTCGTTAAGGCGCCCCAGATAGCTAATAAAGGCGTACAGCACGCCGACTTCAATCGTACCGCTTGAGCTCAGGCCAAAGAGCATCAGTAAACCGCAAAGCACCAGCGCAGAGAAAAGGCTGAGCAGCGGACGCAGCAGGAAGCCGTCGAGGCGCAGCGTCTGCATACGCGCCATGTAGTGCGAACGGCTGGCTTCGCCCATCCGCTCGCCAAAGCGCGCCTGCTGGCGGAACTGCTGAATGACGCTCATGCCGTTGATCACTTCGTTGAAGCCATCGTTGATGTCGGCCAGATAGGCACGCACCCGGCGCACGATTGGCGTGCTGTAGCGCTGGTAGATGATCATCACGATCAGCACCGCCGGGAAGATGGTAATCGCCACCAGCGCCATGCGCCAGTCGAGGCTGAACATTGCCACCAGCATCGCGCCGATCAGCGCTGCGCTGCGTAACACCGTCGCGACCACGGTGACGTACAGGTCGCGGATCACCTCGGTATCGTTGGTCACCCGCGAAATCACCTGCCCGACCGGCTGGATATCAAACTCGCTGAGCGGCTGGCGAAGCGCCGCGTCCATTACATCCGTGCGCAGCTGCTGAACCACGCCCACGGCGGCACGGTTAAACAGCAGCGACTGCGCATAGTGCAGCCCTGCCGCCGCCAGCTGCAGGCCAACGTAGGCCACGCCTAAGCCCGCCACCAGCCCCAGAGGCAGGTAGCTTTTGGCGACCATATTGTCGATGAAGTAGCTGATGAGCAGCGGCCCGCTCACCTCAGCAATCGCCGCTATCCAGAGTAAAAGCACGGCCACGGAGAGCGGCTTGCGCCACGGCGAGCCGTAGGCCAGCAGACGTTTGAGCGTCGGCCACATCGTTCCGAGCTTACGCATTGGCGGCCTCCCGATCCTGTTCCGGCGCATCGTCCAGCGCCGCCTCAAGCTGTTGATAGCGGTACATATCGCGATACCAGCCCGGCTGCTCGGCAAGCGTTTCATGCTGCCCGCGCTGGGCAATGTGCCCGTGCTGTAAGACCAGAATTTCGCTGGCCTCGGTGAGCGCTGACAAACGGTGGGCGCTGATAATCACCGTGCGTCCGTCGCCCCACTGGCGAAGGTTATGCAGAATTTGATGCTCGGTACGGCCATCTACGGCGGAAAGCGCATCATCCAGAATGAGGATTTCAGCATTCAGCAGCAGCGCGCGGGCAATCGAGATTCGCTGTTTCTGCCCGCCGGACAGCATGACGCCACGTTCACCGACTTCCGTTTCGTAGCCCTGCGGCAGACGCAAAATATCGTCATGCACGCTGGCTAAGCGCGCCACGTGCTCGATCTCCTCCTGCGTCGCCGACGGGTGACCAAGCGCAATGTTATTCGCCACGGTATCTGAAAATAAAAACGGCGTCTGGCTGACCACCGCCAGACGGCCACGCCACTCGTCCAGCAGCAGGTTCGGCAGGGGGATATCATGGAAACGAATATCGCCCTCGGTGACGTCAAAGTGGCGCTGAAGCAGAGAAAGCACGGTACTTTTTCCGGACCCCGTCGGGCCGCAGATGCCCAGCATCTGGCCCGGCTGCAGCGTAAAGCTAACGTTCTCCAGCACCGGATGTTCCGTTTGCGGATAGACAAATTTGCGAACGTCGACGTTCATAACGCCGCGCCCTTCCGGCACCGCTTCGCTGCCGTCATTGACCACAGGCGCTTCTGCCAGCATGGCGCGAATGCGGCTGTAGGCGGCGCTGCCGCGCTCCACGATGTTAAACATCCAGGCCAGCGCCAGCATCGGCCAAATCATCAGCCCCAGATACATCGCAAAGCTGGTCAATTGCCCCAGGGTCAGCGTGCCCTGCACCACCATCCAGCTCCCGCCGCCAATGGCAAGCAGGTTTGCCATGCCGATTGCGACATAAATCGTTGGATCAAATCGCGCATCAATACGCGCGACGCGCATGTTTTTCGCCCCCGTGTCTGCCGCATCGGCGGCAAACAGCGCGGACTGCCGATCTTCCAGGCCAAACGCTTTGATCATGCGGATGCTGGTCATGCTCTCCTGGGTGCGATCGTTCAGAGATGAAAACGCCGCCTGCGCCAGCTTGAAGCGCTCGTGCAGCTGTTCGCCGTAGCGATTGATCGCCAGCGCCATCAGCGGCATCGGCAGCAGCGCCAGCAGGGTCAGCTGCCAGCTGATCTGCGTGGACATGACGATCAGCACCGCGCAGCCCATCACCAGCGAGTCCACCAGCGTTAATACCCCTTCCCCGGCGGCAAAGACCACGCGATCGACGTCGTTCGTCGCGCGGGCGATGAGGTCCCCGGTGCGGTGGCGGAGATAAAACTCAGGATGCTGTCGGCTCAGCTGGCGGTAAAAATCTTCACGCAGCTCAACGGCCAGCTGATAGGACGCGCCAAACAGCAGCACGCGCCAGACGTAGCGCAGGAGATAAACAATGACCGCCGTCAGCACCAGCGTGCCGACCCACATCAACACCCGTGCGGTGGTGTAATGCTGTTCAGTGACGCCATCCACGACGTAGCCCACCACCTTCGGCGGGATCAGCTGCAGGATGGCAATGATAATAAGCAGGGCGACTGCACCGAGGTAGCGTTGCCACTCCCGACGAAAGTACCAGCTTAATTGGGCAAATAATCGCACGCGGTTTGTTCCTGAAGGTATTTTACGAAGTTATTCAATGGGTAATGCTGTGGTGTACTTAATCTGTTCCATGGCGAAGCTTGAGGTGACGTCCGACAAGCCCGGGACGCTGTTCACCAGCCGCTTGTAGAAGTCATCATAGCGCTTCATGTCAGCCACCTGGACGCGCATCAGGTAGTCGTACTCGCCGGCCATACGCCAGAAGCCGAGCACCTCGGGCATCTCAGACACCTGAGTGACGAAGCGGCAATACCACTCGCTGCTGTGATGCTGGGTTTTTATCAGCACAAATGCCGTCAGCCCAAGCCCCAGTTTTTCGGGATCGAGCAACGCGACGCGGCCCAGCAGAATGCCGTCATCTTCCAGCTTTTTTAGGCGCTTCCAGCACGGTGTGGTGGTCAGATTAACGGCATCTGCCAGCGCCTGCAAAGAGAGGGTACAGTCACTTTGCAGCAATGAAAGGAGCTTACGGTCAATTTTATCTAGCATACCCACCTCACAGAGAAAATTTTTCTCCCTTCATTCTATTTTAAAGGCCAGATAGCAACAATTTTTTCTGTGCTTTTCGCTATGCTGGGCACAAAATGACAAACGGATAACTACGATGAATAGCACCTGGGTTAAACATGCCATCAGCGAAATCAATGCCGACTATCAGCGCTCGGCGGATACGCATCTGATTCGCCTCTCCCTGCCGGGATTTGACGGTATTCAGCTCTACCTGAAGGATGAAAGTACTCATCCAACCGGTAGCCTGAAGCACCGCCTGGCGCGCTCTCTGTTTTTATACGGTTTGTGCAACGGCTGGATTAAAGAAGGCACCACCATTATTGAATCCTCATCCGGTTCAACGGCGGTGTCTGAAGCCTATTTCGCTCGTCTGCTGGGCCTGCCGTTTATCGCGGTGATGCCCTCCTGCACCGCAAAACGCAAAATCGAGCAGATCGAATTTTACGGCGGACGCTGCCACTTTGTGGAAAGCGCCTGCGAAATCTACGCCGCCTCTGAAATGCTGGCCCGCGAGCTAAACGGCCACTATATGGACCAGTTCACCTTCGCCGAGCGCGCGACGGACTGGCGCGGCAATAACAACATCGCCGACAGTATTTTCCGCCAGATGACCCACGAGCCGCATCCGGTTCCGTCGTACATTGTGATGAGCGCCGGTACCGGCGGCACGTCAGCCACAATCGGACGCTACATCCGCTGTCAGGGTTACAATACCCAGCTGATGGTGGTTGACCCGCAGAACTCCGTGTTCCTCGACTACTGGCAAAGCCGCGATGCCGGCCTGCGCAGCCCGGTGGGCAGTAAAATTGAAGGAATTGGCCGTCCGCGCGTGGAACCGTCGTTCATTCCTGACGTTGTCGATGAAATGCTTCGCGTGCCGGACGCCGCCAGCGTCGCCACCGCGCACTGGCTGGAGACGCAGCTCGGCCGCAAGGTTGGCGCATCAACGGGCACCAACATGTGGGGCGCGCTGCAGCTTGCGGCACGCATGCGCGAGGAAGGCCGTACCGGCTCCATCGTCACGCTGCTGTGCGACAGCGGAGAGCGCTACCTTGAGACCTACTACAATGCGGAGTGGGTACAGGCCAACGTCGGCGACATTACCCCGTGGAAAGCGCAGATTGCGCAGCTGCTGAAATAAAAAAAAGCCAGACCGAAGTCTGGCTTGCTGGAAGGGTCTCACTATTCGGGGGAATATGGGAGGTTGTTGTTGTCCAGCCAATGCGTCAAAAAATGGGACACCGCTTCCTTACCGCAGTGCCCGATAACCGGCAGATGAGGAAGCTCTGCGATCAGCTGCGGCATCGCATTCCCCATAATCAGACCGCGCCCCACGCTGCCCAGCATTTCACGGTCATTCATGGCGTCGCCAAACGCCATACACTCCTGCAGCGTTAAGCCCAGGTGGTCGCTCAGCACCGCCAGGGCTGAACCTTTGTTACAGCCCACCGGCAGCACTTCAAGGCAATCCACCGCCGAGAAGGTCAGGTGCGCCCGGTCGCCCAGCGCCTCATTCAGTTGAATCCGTAAGCGGCAAAGATCGTCGTGATCGCCACAGAAGCAGATCTTGGTCACCGCGTGGGCGGGGATCCGACGCAGATCGATAAGCTGGTATTTGAAGCCGCTGTAAACATGCGCGTGCAATAATTCGGGGATTTCGCTTCCGGTAAACCAGCCTTGATCGTTAAAGACGTGGATACTGGCCTGCGTGTCCCAAGTGCTGTGCAGGACAATATCCGCCACTTCCGGATTGAGATCCTGGCGGTGCAGCACCTCTCCTTCAACGGTGTGAATGCGCGTTCCGTTACCCGTGATTAAAAACGCATCCAGGGAAAACGCGCCCAGCAAATGGCGCATCTCCAGCACGTGGCGGCCAGTGGCAAACGTCAGGGTGACATCACGCTCGCGCAGGCGCTTCAGGGTATTCAGCGTTTTCTCCCCCAGACGGTGATCCGGCATTAACAGCGTACCGTCCATATCAAATGCAGCGAGGCGGGCCATGATTACTCCTGAAATGTGATGCGATTAACTTGTGCATCAGTATCGTGTGAGATATACGGAAGTAATAGTGAATAGATGAAAATTATTGTTCCGGGTTTCTTATGCGTCAGCTTAACCGCCTTAACCAGTATCAGCGCCTGTGGCAACCTTCCGCCGGCGCTCCGCAGCTCGTAACCGTAAGCGAGCTTGCCAGCCGCTGCTTTTGTAGCGAGCGGCATGTCCGCACCCTGCTGCGTCAGGCCCAGGAGGCGGGCTGGCTCAGCTGGCACGCGCGGTCTGGTCGCGGCAAGCGCGGTGAGCTAACGTTCCATGCCAGCCCGGAGTCACTGCGCAATGCGATGATGGAAGAGGCGCTGAAGAGCGGGCAGCAGCATAACGCGCTTGAGCTGGCCCAGCTTGCCCCTGAAGCGCTACGGTCATTACTGCATCCGTTTTTGGGCGGGCAGTGGCAAAACGACACGCCGACGCTGCGCATCCCCTACTATCGCTCGCTGGAGCCGCTTCAGCCGGGCTTTTTGCCTGGCCGGGCGGAGCAGCATCTGGCGGGACAGGTATTCTCTGGTTTGACGCGTTTTAACGGCAACAGCAGTGAACCCACGGGCGATCTGGCGCATCACTGGGAGGTCTCTGCTGACGGGCTGCGCTGGCACTTCTACATTCGTTCCACGCTGCACTGGCATAACGGCGATAAAATAGAAACGGCGCAACTCCAGCGAAGCCTGACGGCGCTGTTGACGCTTCCCGCCCTGCGCACCCTGTTCAGGAGCGTTTTACGTATCGAAACCACGCATCCACAGTGTCTGACGTTTATGCTGCATCAGCCGGACTATTGGCTGGCGCACAGGCTGGCAACCTACTGCAGCCGTCTGGCGCATCCCGACAATCCTGCGGTTGGCTGCGGTCCCTTCCGGCTGGCCGCCTTTGAGCCCGACCTGGTTCGTCTGGAAAGCCATGAGCAGTATCACCTGAGCCATCCGCTGCTCAAGGCCATCGAATACTGGATCACCCCCCAGCTGTTTGATTACAGGCTGGGCACCAGCTGTCGTCACCCGGTGCAAATCGCGATTGGCGAGGCCGATGAGCTGGAAACCCTGCGGCTGGTCAGCAGCAGCACCAGCCTGGGCTTCTGTTACCTCACGCTGAAGCAGAGCGCGCGCCTGAGCGAGATGCAGGCAAAGCGGCTTATCAATATCATCCATCTCTCCAGACTTCTGCACACGCTTCCGCTCAACGAGGGGCTCATTACGCCCACCGAGGAACTGCTTCCCGGCTGGACGATCCCCGAATGGCCTGATTTAACGGACGTTGCCCTGCCTGAGGCGCTGACGCTGGTTTACCATCTTCCCGTTGAGCTTCACACCATGGCCAGCCAGTTAAAGGCGTACCTGGCGCGGCAGGGTTGTGAACTGACCGTCATCTTCCACGACGCCAAGACGTGGGACGGATGCCAGCAGCTTGCCGATGCAGACATCATGATGGGGGACAGGCTGATTGGCGAAGCGCCAGCGTATACGCTTGAGCAGTGGCTGCGCTGCGATGCACTGTGGCCGCACGTGTTAAGCGCACCGGCCTACGCCCATTTGCAAGCCACGCTGGATGCGGTGCAGAATCAGGCCGAAGCTCGGGACCGTCACGCCGGTCTGCAAGCCATTTTCAACTGCCTGATGGAGAATGCGGTGCTGACGCCGCTTTTTAATTATCAATATCAAATCAGCGCTCCGCCGGGAGTCAACGGCATACGCCTCAACACCCGCGGCTGGTTTGATTTTACCGAAGCCTGGCTACCCGCCCCCAAATCGTGAAGAAGCTGGTCGCCGCCGTAGCCAGACGGTAACATAACGTTTTTACCGTAACAGTCGAGATGATTTATGAAACGTGCCGTCGTCGTGTTCAGCGGAGGACAAGACTCTACAACCTGCCTGGTTCAGGCCCTTCATCAGTATGATGAAGTTCACTGTGTGACTTTCGATTATGGCCAGCGTCACCGCGCTGAAATCGACGTCGCCCGTGAACTGGCCCTAAAACTGGGGGCACGCGCGCACAAGGTGCTGGACGTTACGCTGTTAAACGAACTGGCCGTCAGCAGCCTCACCCGGGATAGTATTCCCGTACCGGACTACGAACCCGATGCCAGCGGCATTCCGAACACCTTCGTGCCGGGCCGTAATATTCTGTTCCTGACCCTGACGGCGATATACGCCTACCAGGTAAAAGCCAAAGCGGTAATTACGGGCGTGTGCGAGACCGACTTCTCAGGCTACCCGGACTGCCGCGATGAGTTTGTAAAAGCGCTCAACCACGCCGTCAATCTGGGGATGGCGAAAGAGACGCGCTTTGAAACCCCGCTCATGTGGCTGGATAAAGCCGAAACCTGGGCGCTGGCCGACTACTGGGGCAAGCTGGATTTAGTTCGCAGCGAAACCCTCACCTGCTATAACGGCATAAAAGGCGACGGCTGTGGCCAGTGCGCAGCCTGTAATCTGCGCGCTAACGGACTGAACCACTACCAGGCTGATAAAGTCGGCGTGATGGCGGCAATGAAGCAAAAGACCGGGCTTAAATAAGGCTACCGGACCGTGCTGTCGAACAGTTTTACCCCGGCAGCACGGGTCACCTTCATTAGCGTAGTCAGCGTTGGGTTGCCGTTGTCTGATAAGGTTCGGTATAGCTGCTGGCGGGAAAGCCCGGCTTTGGCAGAGATTTCACCTATGCCGCCGCGGGCTTCGATGACCTGACGGAGTGCAATGAGATAGGCAGGGATCCCCTGATCTTCATAGATCTCATCCAACGCAACATTCAAATAAATTTGAGCAGAGGAAGGATCCTCGCGTAGCATTTTTACTACTGCTTCATTGTGATTGACGCTACTCGAAAATTTTCGTTCTAGCATATTCATCGTTATTCATCCTGAAACTGATAAATTTCACCAATGCGCTACGAGCCATTTCGGCGAATTTCACTTCGATGTTGGTTAACGCCAGGATCCATGCATTTTCGAACCCTGGCTCTTTGCTATGCTATCTTTGTGATAACATCATTTCTTGTACTGAAGTCAAATCTCTACACGATCATCAGCTCCAGCTTTTCCCGCAGCTCACCTTCCAGCGGCAGCGCTTTCTGGGTTTTCAGATCGATACAGACAAAGGTGATCAGCGCATCAGCCACTACCTGCCCTTCTGGATCGAGCGTTACCACCTGGCTTAACACGCCGCTCTTACCGTTTAGCTGCTGTACCTGACTGGTCACGGTGAGCACATCGCCCAGCACGGCCGGGCGGCGGTAGTTGATATTGATATTGACGACCACGAACGCGATGTTGTGCGCGGTCAGCCACTGAAAGCTTTCGCTGTTTTCCAGTCCGTCCCAGCGCGCTTCTTCAAGAAATTCGAGATAGCGGGCGTTGTTAACGTGCTGGTAAACATCAAGATGGAAACCGCGAACTTTGATTTTTGTCTGCATAGCGCAATAGCCTTTCGTTGTTATAGGATCAGAGGTCATAACTGGTATGACCTCTTTATCCTGGCAAACTTTTGCCGCAGTGCAAGAAATTGCGTTATTACAGTGTCAGGTGTGAGAGGTTGCGCTCAACCAGCGCGCTGCCCATGCCCGGAACCTGCTTGAGATCGTCGACCGTTTTGAAAGGGCCGTATTCTTCACGATAGCTGACGATGGCCTGCGCTTTTTTCAGGCCGACACCGTTCATTGCGCGGGCGAGATCCTCTGCCGAGGCCGAGTTAATGCTGACCCGCGTACCGTCATCATCTGCATTTTTACCGGCGACAGCCGCTTTGGTTTGCCCTTGCACCGGCGCTGCCGCATCAGACTTGCTCTGCGTAGTCTGTGTTTTAGCGGCGGGCGTCGCCGCCAGCGCGCCCGCGCTCATCCCGGTGGTAGCAATAGCCAGCGTAATTAACAGTGCTTTGATTCCACATTTCATGCTGTTATCTCCTTGTTTGTTGACAGCCACGCAACGATAGCCGCCGGAGAAAACAGGCACAAACAGCAGATTACAGAAATGGAAAAGGCCGCGAAGGCGGCCTTTAGTTTTTGCAGAGCGTTACGAAAATCTGCGAGCAGACACGTAATTACTGCTGCTGAGTCATCACATCACCCAGCTTGATTTTGGCTTCTTTACGCAGGTTGCTCATCATGGCTTCGAAGGCAATCTGAGCATTGTTCTGAGTAATGCCCTGAACCATCGCCTTCTTCTGCGCTTCTGGCAGAGTGCCGGCTTTCACTTCGTCCAGCGCCAGCAGAACAACGTTACCCTGCATATCGGTGGTGGTGCCGAAGCTTGGCTTGTCTTTTGCCGGCAGCGTCAGACCAAACGCGGCCTGGCTGATTGGGTCCTGACCGGTGCGGCTCAGCGTTTTCGCCTCACCGAAGCTCAGGCCAGCCGCTTTCAGCGCATCCTGTTTACCCGCTTTCAGATCGGCCAGAATCTTCTCTGCATCCAGTTTAGCCTGCTGTTCTGCTTTGTTGTGCTTAACCTGAGCGACGACCTGATCCTTCACTTCCGCCAGCGGTTTGACCGCCTCTGGCTTGTGCTCGCTGACGCGCAGAACAAAGGCGCGATCGCCGTCAACGGTAATGATGTCAGAGTTGCTGCCCGGCGTGCCGTTCTCGCCCACCAGACCACCGTTAAAGATGGCATCAGAAACCGGTTTGAAGTTCAGCTCTTCCGGCAGGTTGTCGCGACCAAACCAGCCGGTCTCAACCGCTTTCACACCCGCCGCCTGCTCTGCACCTGCCAGAGATTCGTTGTCGTTGCTGGCAGCATCGCTCACTTTCTGCTGCAGCGCGTAGTAGGCATCCAGGGCTTTTTCCTGTTTCACTTTCGCAGCGATATCATCACGAACCTCAGCCAGCGGCTTGGTTTTCGCCGCGGTGATGTCGTCCAGACGCACGACCAGGAAACCAACGGATGATTTAATCACACCAGACAGCTCGCCTTTCTCTTTCAGGCCGGCATTTTTCAGCTCGTCCGGCGTGGTTGCGTTTTCCAGCCAGCCCATATCACCGCCGTTTTTCGCAGAGATAATGTCGGTGGATTTCGCTTTCGCGACGGTGGCGAAATCAGCGCCCTTGTTCAGCTCATCCAGTACCGCCTTAGCATCTGCTTCAGTTTTGGTCTGAATCACGCTGTAGCGGTTACGCTGCGGCTGAGTGAACTGATCCTGATGCTGATCGTAGTAAGACTGGATCTCCGCATCAGACGCGCTTTCCTGCAGCGCGGCTGCATCCAGCTTGATGTAGCTCACGCGGAACTGTTCTGGAGAAATAAAGGCGTTTTTATTCTGCTCGTAGTAAGCATTAACGTCTGCGTCGCTAACCTGCTGTTTCGCCGCCAGGGCGTTCACATCAATGGTTGCTTCACGAACCACGCGCTGCTGTGCCACCAGCGCGGCCAGTTCGTCGGTTTCACCTTTCAGCATGAAATCGGTACCCACGACAGCGTTGATGAGCTGCTGGGTTGTCAGCTGGTTACGCAGCGCCTGAGCGTACTGATCCGCCGTCATGCCCATCTGGTTAACGATGCTGTTGTAACGCGCGTTGTCGAATTTACCGTTAGACTGGAATGCCTGAGTAGCGAAGATCGCTTTTTTCACCTGCTCGTCGCTGATGCCAAGGCCCAGCTTTTTGGCATACTGATCCAGCAGCGCTTCGTCGATAAGACGGTTCAGTGTCTGTTGGCGCAGGGTTTTCATGTACCCTTCGTTCGCCGCCAGTTCAGAGAATTGGTCGCCCAGCTGTTGCTGCATACGGTTACGCTCACCGGCAAAAGCATTCTCGAACTGACCGCGGCTGATTTCCTGGCCATTCACTTTTGCGGCATAGTTCGCGCCACCGCCAATAAGGTAACTGCTCACGCCGGTCAATATGAACGACACGATAATGATACCGAAAATAATCTTGAGCACGAGACTGTTAGCAGCCGTGCGTAAGCTGTCCATCATGGTGTAACAACACTCCGCTGTAGGTGACTGGTTACCTGACGCTGACGGAAAATCCTGCCCGTCGCGCGTAAAGGCGTATTGTGACAAGAAAACGGGGCGATTGTCAGCCCACAACTCGCATAAACTCGCACAAATCAGGTCTGGACAAACAAAAAAGGCACATCAAACGATGCGCCCTTGTACTATCCGGCTTCCCTGAAACGGGAAAGCAATCAGTTTACTGCGTCTTTCAGCGCTTTACCTGCACGGAAACCCGGCACTTTAGCAGCAGCAATGGTGATCTCTTTACCGGTCTGAGGGTTGCGGCCAGTACGGGCAGCACGCTCTTTAACAGCAAAAGTACCGAAGCCTACCAGTGCAACGTCGTCCCCAGCCTGCAGAGATTCAGTAACAGAAGCAATTAATGCATCTAACGCACGTCCAGCTGCAGCTTTAGAAATATCAGCACCAGCAGCAATTTTGTCAATCAGTTGAGATTTATTCACTGTTCTCTTCCTCTCTTTATAATTTATATCGCGCCTGAGTCCTTCACAACGCGACCGCGCAGCAGTTATATCAGGCCTGCCATGACCTTACAACACCCGTTGTTGATGGCTGACCTAATCAGCAATCTAAATTAGCTATACAAAAAAAGGCTGGCAAGTGCGAAATGACTTACCAGCCTTGTTTTTATTGACGCTCTTTGCGCGAGGTCACTATTTTGCGGTTACAACCTGCATTCCGGACGGTTCATTCTGCAATGCGAGAGTAAGTACTTCCTCAATTCGCTTAACAGGATGGATCTGCAGATCGGCAATCACGTTGTCCGGAATCTCTTCCAGATCGCGTTTGTTTTCGTAAGGAATCAATACGGTTTTGATCCCACCGCGGTGTGCCGCCAGCAGTTTTTCTTTTAACCCGCCGATTGGCAGGACCTGACCGCGCAGGGTGATTTCACCGGTCATTGCCACATCGGCACGTACCGGGTTGCCCGTCAGACAGGAGACCAGCGCTGTACACATGGCAATACCCGCGCTCGGGCCATCTTTCGGCGTCGCCCCTTCCGGAACGTGAACGTGAATGTCGCGTTTTTCATAGAAATCCGGGTTGATACCCAGTTTTTCCGCGCGCGCGCGCACCACGGTCAGCGCAGCCTGAATAGACTCCTGCATCACTTCACCCAGCGAGCCGGTGTAGGTCAGCTTGCCTTTACCCGGTACACAGGCGGTTTCGATGGTCAGCAGATCGCCGCCCACTTCCGTCCATGCCAGACCGGTGACCTGGCCCACGCGGTTTTCGTTGTCCGCGCGACCGTAGTCGAAGCGCTGAACGCCCAGGTAGGCATGCAGATTATCGCCATTAATCACGATGTGCTTCAGGCTTTTATCCAGCAGCAGCTGTTTCACCGCCTTACGGCACAGTTTAGAGATTTCGCGCTCAAGGCTACGCACGCCCGCTTCACGGGTGTAGTAGCGGATGATGCCGATAATCGCGCTGTCCTCGACGGTCAGCTCGTTGGCTTTCAGCGCGTTACGCTCAATCTGCTTCGGCAGCAGGTGCTGTTTAGCAATGTTCAGCTTTTCGTCTTCGGTATAGCCGGAGAGGCGGATCACTTCCATACGGTCCAGCAGCGGTGCCGGAATGTTCATGGAGTTGGAGGTCGCCACGAACATCACGTCACTCAGATCGTAGTCCACTTCCAGATAGTGATCGCTGAACGCCACGTTCTGTTCTGGATCAAGCACTTCCAGCAGAGCAGACGCAGGGTCGCCGCGCATGTCCGACGACATTTTGTCGATCTCATCAAGCAGGAACAGCGGGTTTTTAACGCCCACTTTCGCCATTTTCTGGATCAGTTTACCCGGCATAGAACCGATGTAGGTGCGACGGTGACCGCGGATTTCCGCTTCATCACGCACGCCGCCCAGCGCCATACGGATATATTTACGTCCGGTCGCTTTGGCGATGGACTGACCCAGAGAGGTTTTACCCACCCCCGGCGGTCCTACCAGGCACAGAATTGGGCCTTTAATTTTGTTTACACGGCTTTGTACCGCGAGGTACTCAAGAATGCGGTCTTTGACGCGTTCCAGGCCGTAGTGGTCGGTATCGAGGATTTCCTGGGCCTGACGCAGGTCTTTCTTGACCTTGCTGCGGGCGTTCCACGGAACCTGCACCATCCACTCAATGTAGCCGCGCACGACGGTGGCTTCAGCCGACATTGGAGACATCATTTTCAGCTTCTGCAGTTCTGCTTCGGCTTTCTCTTTCGCCTCTTTCGGCATCTTCGCCGCGTCGATCTTACGCTTCAGCGCTTCGTTTTCGTCCGGCGCATCGTCCATCTCGCCCAGCTCTTTCTGAATGGCCTTCATTTGCTCATTCAGATAGTACTCACGCTGGGATTTCTCCATCTGCTTTTTCACGCGGTTACGAATGCGCTTCTCAACCTGCAGCAGATCGATTTCAGACTCCATCATCGCCATCAGGTATTCCAGACGTTCGTTGACGTCGGACATTTCCAGCACGGACTGTTTGTCAGCCAGCTTCAGCGGCATATGTGCAGCGATGGTGTCCGCCAGACGCGCAGGATCGTCGATGCTGTTCAGCGACGTCAGCACTTCTGGTGGAATTTTCTTGTTCAGCTTGATATAGCCTTCAAACTGGCTAATTGCGGTGCGCACGAGCACTTCCTGCTCGCGTTCATCAAGCTGAGGCGAATCAAGGTACTCTGCCTTGGCAGAGAAGTGTTCGCCATTGTCAGACAGGGTGGTAATACGCGCACGCTGCAGCCCTTCCACCAGCACCTTCACGGTGCCGTCAGGCAGCTTCAGCATCTGCAAAATAGAGGCCACGGTCCCGACGGTGAAAAGATCGTTTACACCCGGCTCATCCGTTGATGCTTCTTTCTGGGCCACCAGCATGATTTTTTTATCATGATCCATGGCGGCTTCGAGGCAACGGATAGATTTTTCCCGCCCTACAAATAAGGGTATGACCATGTGCGGATAAACCACCACATCGCGCAACGGCAATACGGGGATTTCAATGCGTTCAGAACGCTCAGGATTCATAGAGCTCTCTCTTAGTTTAGTGTCCGCCAGGTAAGCTGGTCATGTCACAGTGCTTCACATAACCATTAACATGTATCCAGTATATGGGGATGTTTCCCACACATTCAACGCTATGAATACGGAAAAAGTAAAGGGGAGATAAAATCCCCCCTTTTTGATTAACTGCTTGTATGATTTGGTGAATTATTCGCCAGATGCCTGCTGGGCTTCCGGTTTACCGTAAATCAGCAGCGGCTTGGATTGGCCGCCGATCACGGACTCGTCGATAACCACTTTTTCGACATCTTCCATCGACGGCAGATCGTACATGGTATCGAGCAATGCCGCTTCAACGATAGAGCGCAGGCCACGCGCGCCGGTTTTACGGATCATCGCTTTCTTGGCAATCGCATCCAGCGCTTCGTCACGGAATTCCAGATCGACGCCTTCAAGATTGAACAGCGCCTGATACTGCTTGGTGAGCGCGTTTTTTGGCTCTTTCAGGATCTGGATCAGCGCCTCTTCACTCAGCTCATTCAGCGTTGCCACAACCGGCAGACGGCCAATGAATTCAGGGATCAGACCAAATTTGATCAGATCTTCAGGCTCAACCTGCGACAGCAGTTCGCCTTCGTTGGCTTTCTCGGACTTCGCCTTCACCGTTGCGCCAAAACCAATGCCGGAGCCGGTTTCAACACGGTGGGAAATGACTTTATCCAGACCAGCAAACGCGCCGCCGCAGATGAACAGGATCTTGGAGGTATCAACCTGCAGGAACTCCTGCTGCGGATGTTTGCGTCCACCCTGCGGCGGAACGGCCGCAACCGTACCTTCAATCAGCTTCAGCAGAGCCTGCTGCACGCCTTCACCCGACACGTCACGAGTGATGGACGGGTTGTCTGATTTACGGGAGATCTTGTCGATCTCATCAATATAAACAATCCCGCGCTGTGCTTTCTGAACGTCGTAATCGCACTTCTGCAGCAGCTTCTGAATGATGTTCTCAACGTCTTCACCCACATAACCGGCTTCGGTCAGGGTGGTGGCATCCGCCATGGTAAACGGAACATCCAGCAGGCGCGCCAGGGTTTCAGCCAGCAGCGTTTTACCGGAGCCGGTTGGCCCGATCAGCAGGATGTTACTTTTGCCCAGTTCTACGCCATTGCTGGTGTCGCCGTTACGCAGACGTTTGTAGTGGTTATACACCGCTACAGCCAACACTTTCTTGGCCTGCTCCTGGCCGATGACATAGTCGTCAAGGTGATGACGAATCTCATGCGGCGTTGGCAATGCGCTACGCTCACGGTGCGGCGCAACTTCTTTAATCTCTTCGCGAATGATGTCGTTACATAAATCGACGCATTCGTCGCAGATATACACGGACGGCCCGGCAATCAGTTTACGCACTTCATGCTGGCTTTTGCCGCAAAAAGAGCAGTACAGCAGTTTGCCCGAACCATCTTTGCGTTTATCTGTCATGAGTCCAAACCTCTTTTTAAGTTCTTTGTGCCGCACATGACGACGCAAATGCCATTCTAAGACGCGTGTGCTTTAAGCAGCGTGCCGCCCTACCTTAGTATAGCGGCACACTCGCGTCGCGGGCATCAATTACGATGGGTCAATACGGAGTCGACTAAGCCGTACTCAACTGCCTCTGGAGCAGAGAGGAAGCGATCGCGCTCGGTATCGCGCTCGATCTGCTCAAGAGATTGACCTGTATGCTGCGCCATAAGTTCATTCATGCGCGCTTTTACTTTCAGAATTTCGCGGGCGTGGATTTCGATATCCGTCGCCTGCCCCTGGTAACCACCCAGCGGCTGGTGAATCATCACGCGGGAGTTAGGCAGGCAGAAACGCTTACCTTTAGCCCCTGCGGTTAACAGGAAGGCTCCCATGGATGCAGCCTGACCCATACAGATAGTGCTGACATCTGGCTTGATGAACTGCATGGTGTCATAAATGGACATGCCCGCCGTAATCACACCGCCAGGCGAGTTGATGTACAGGTAAATGTCTTTTTCCGGGTTTTCCGCTTCCAGGAACAGCATCTGCGCCACGATCAGGTTAGCCATATGGTCTTCTACCTGGCCGGTCAGAAAGATAACGCGTTCCTTGAGCAGACGGGAATAGATATCGAAAGAACGCTCACCACGTGAGGTCTGTTCAATAACCATTGGCACCAGCGCCATATGGGGTGCAAAGTTATCTCGTTCGCCACTGTATGACATTTCCGTCTCCTGGTTCAAAATTGAAAACACCTGCTGTACTGATTGTAACCTTATGGACGGATTATCAGCCAGTCTCAATCATCGTGATTACATACTTATGGGGTTCGCCACGCCCTATTTCAAGCATAACAACCTTTTGTTGTAACGCTAACACTGAAAGGGGGTTTTAGCACCCTTCCAGGACCCATGCCGCGATAAAAAAAACCCGTCGCCGGAGGGCAACGGGTTTTTTGTTCAAACTTTAAACCGTTAGGGCGAAATTACGCCTGCTGGTTCATCAGTTCGTTGAAAGAGGTCGCTTTTTCGGTCACTTTCGCTTTCGCCAGTACCGCTTCAACAGCCTGCTCTTCCAGTGCGACGTTGCGCATGTTGTCCATCAGCTCTTTGTTCTTACCGTAGAACTCGATCACTTCTGATGGATCTTCGTATGCAGACGCCATCTCTTCGATCAGGCCCTTCACACGCTCTTCGTCAGCTTTCAGCTCGTGGGTACGAATCACTTCGCCCAGCAGCAGGCCAACAACAACGCGGCGTTTCGCTTGCTCTTCAAACAGCTCGCGCGGCAGTTCCATCGCTTGCTGCTGGTTGCCACCGAAACGCTGTGCAGCCTGACGGCGCAGCACGTCGATTTCGCTGTCGATCAGGGCAGCAGGAACGTCGATTTCGTTCGCTTTCACCAGACCTTCAATCGCCTGAGATTTCACACGGTTACGCACAGCACCGTTCAGCTCGCGCTCCATGTTTTTACGCACTTCGGTACGCAGGCCGGCAACAGAACCATCTTCAACGCCGAAACGCTTGATGAACTCTTCAGTCAGTTCTGGCAGTTCGCGCTCTTCAACTTTCTTCAGGTTGATGACGAACTTCGCTGCTTTACCTTTCAGGTTTTCAGCGTGGTATTCTTCCGGGAAGGTCACGTCGATGGTGAACTCTTCGCCAGCCTTGTGGCCTTTGATACCGTCTTCGAAGCCTGGGATCATACGGCCCTGGCCCATTGCCAGTACGAAGTCAGACGCTTTACCGCCTTCGAACTCTTCGCCGTCTACAGAACCGGTGAAGTCGATGGTTACGCGGTCTTCCGCGTCAACAGCGCCTTCTTTCTCTTTCCAGTTCGCCTGCTGCTTACGCAGGGTGTCCAGCATGCCGTCAACGTCTTCGTCAGTCACGGAAACAATCGGTTTTTCAACTTCGATAGATTCCAGACCTTTCAGCTCAACTTCCGGGTACACTTCGAACTCTACGGAGTAGGTGAAGTCTTCGCCCAGTTTGTATTCGCCTGGCACGTAGTTTGGTGCGCCAGCTGGATTGATTTTTTCTTTGATGATCGCGTCAATAAAGTTGCGGCTCATCAGTTCACCCAGCACATCCTGACGCACGGAAGCGCCATAACGCTGAGCAACAACATTCATTGGTACTTTGCCCTTACGGAAGCCGTCAATACGTACTTTTTTTGCTACGTTGACCAGCTCGCTTTTCACAGCAGTTTCGATGCTGTCAGCAGCGATAGTAATCGTTACACGGCGGCCAAGGCCTTGAGTGGTTTCAACTGAAACTTGCATCTTGTTACCTCAAAAAAATCACAGTGCTCGGTCAACTCTGAATCTGTCTGTTATACCGGGATGCTCTCTTAGTGCAGATTCACATTCCCTGTCGCCAGAATCATCCCGAAGACATTCAATAAGACGCGGCATTATAGCGGCATCACTTAGGTGAGTCGAGAACGGTTGGAGCATGTTGCTGCGGCTTTTTTCACACTTTAAGGCTATTTTTAGCCTTAAAATCGCACCATCCGCTCAAAACTCAGACAAAACAAAACGGCCCGGAGGCCGTTTTGAGGAAATCTGTAAGCAACATACTGGAAAAGCTCCAGCCGTTGCAAATCCGATTTATCAGGCGATGGTGCCTGCACCGCGACAAGGCGGCGACGCGAAAACCGTATCCTGCAGGCCTTCCCATTCCTTAATGGTGTAGGTATGCAGTGCCAGCGCATGCACGGTTGTGGAGAGTTCTTCCGTCAAGGTGCTGTAGATCAGGCGATGTCGGTTCAGGAAACGTTCTCCCGTGAAGCGATCGCTAACCAGAACCACTTTAAAGTGGCTTTCAGAACCTGCCGGCACGTTATGACGATAGCTTTCGTCGACGACTTCGAGGAACACAGGGTTAAACGCTGCCCTTAATTTTTCTTCTATCTGTTCACGTATCATCATGAAATTACTCCTCCGACAACGCTAAGATGTCACCCATCCCTTTAAATGTTAGCCGCTTTTACCGTTTCCATTACACCTTGACAACAAATATTTAGCTTTCGTCTGATTTTCTCATTCAAATGCATGAAGTTCACTGTGAGACTCATACCTTTCGTCACTCGCGGGAGGAGAAAAAGGGTGAGCTGGTCAGTTTTCAGACAAGACGATGAATTTACATGCGTTGACCACTTCCCCTGACCGTTGTCGATGTTATGATGGCGGCAATTTCTCTCTCTTTATGCTTACGATTCGTTGAGAACCTGAAAATGTTAAAAAAACTCTTCTTTCCGTTGGTAGCCCTTTTTATGCTGGCAGGCTGTGCTACTCCGCCTACCACTATTGATGTCTCACCAAAAATCACCCTGCCTCAGCAGGACCCAAGCCTGATGGGCGTCACCGTGAGCATTAACGGTGCGGATCAGCGTCAGGACCAGGCGCTGGCAAAAGTGACCCGCGATAACCAGCAGGTAACGCTGACCGCGTCCCGCGACCTGCGCTTCCTGCTGCAGGAAGTGCTTGAGAAGCAAATGACCGCTCGCGGCTACATGATTGGCCCAAGCGGCGCGGTTGATCTGCAGATCATCGTCAACAACCTTTACGCAGACGTCTCTCAGGGCAACGTGCGCTACAACATCGCAACCAAAGCGGATATCGCCATCATTGCCACCGCGAAGAACGGCAACAAGATGACCAAAAACTACCGCGCCAGCTACTCCGTTGAAGGCGCGTTCCAGGCATCTAACCAGAACATTGCTAACGCCGTTAACAGCGTGCTGACTGACACCATCGCCGATATGGCGCAGGACACCAGCATTCACGACTTTATCAAGCAGAACGCACGTTAATCCTGCTCGCTGGCCCGGTGCTTCACCGGGTCAGTTCATAAGACCATGTCCAGTCACTACTTACGCATTTTCCAGCAACCGAAATCAGCGATTCTGCTGATCCTCGGCTTTGCCTCCGGTTTACCCCTCGCGCTCACTTCCGGCACCCTTCAGGCGTGGATGACGGTTGAGAACATCGATCTCAAAACCATTGGTTTCTTCTCGCTGGTCGGTCAGGCTTATGTCTTTAAGTTTCTGTGGTCGCCGGTGATGGATCGCTATACGCCGCCGTTCCTGGGACGTCGTCGCGGCTGGTTAGTGATGACCCAGGTTCTGCTGCTGCTGGCGATTGCGGGGATGGGCTTTCTTGAGCCGACCACACAGCTCCGCTGGATGGCCGCGCTTGCGGTGGTGATAGCCTTCTGTTCCGCCTCCCAGGATATTGTGTTCGACGCCTGGAAGACTGACGTCTTACCCGCCGAAGAGCGCGGGGCCGGTGCAGCCATCAGCGTGCTGGGCTATCGCCTCGGGATGCTAGTCTCCGGCGGGCTGGCGCTGTGGCTGGCCGACCGATACCTCGGCTGGCAGGGCATGTACTGGCTGATGGCCGCCCTGCTTATCCCCTGCATTATCGCAACCCTGTTTGCTCCCGAACCGAGCGACGTCATTCCGGTTCCCCGCTCGCTGGAGCAGGCCGTGGCCGAACCGCTGCGCGACTTTTTTGGCCGCAACAATGCCTGGCTGATCCTGCTGCTCATCGTCCTTTATAAGCTGGGCGATGCTTTTGCCATGAGCCTGACCACCACCTTCCTTATCCGCGGCGTCGGTTTTGATGCCGGTGAAGTGGGTGTAGTGAATAAAACGCTGGGGCTGTTTGCGACCATCGTCGGCGCGCTTTACGGCGGCGTGTTGATGCAGCGCCTGACGCTGTTCCGCGCGCTGCTTATCTTCGGCATTCTTCAGGGCGCATCTAACGCGGGATACTGGCTGCTGTCGGTGACCGACAAGCATATGTTCAGCATGGCAGCCGCGGTGTTCTTCGAAAACCTCTGTGGCGGCATGGGGACGGCGGCATTTGTCGCCCTGCTGATGACCCTGTGCAATAAATCATTTTCCGCCACGCAGTTTGCGCTGCTCTCGGCGCTCTCGGCCGTTGGCCGCGTGTACGTGGGTCCAATTGCCGGCTGGTTTGTGGAAGCCCACGGCTGGCCAACGTTTTATCTTTTCTCGGTCGCGGCTGCCGTGCCGGGGATTTTATTATTGCTGGTGTGTCGCCAGACGCTGGAATATACCCAGCGGACCGAACACTTTATGCCGCGCACTGAATATCACCGCGCTTACCGTTTTGCGTTACGTCTGCTCATGGCGGGCTGCGCCGCGCTGGCACTCTGGCTTGTGGTACTTATCGTTAACGCCAGTACGTCTCTGGCGCTCCCCCTCGAAACCCTTCTGCTGGACGCCGGAGCCCTGCTGGCCATCGCCGGGATCCTGACGGGCGGTCTGCTCGATTTTATGGCATTGCGTAAAACGCAGATGACCTGAAGAAAAAGTGAAAGGTTATTTCCCGTTGTAATCACTAACCGAAATTATAACGGTGAAATAGCCAACAGCCGCTAAAAAAATATTTGTTGTTTTGTGCGGGATAGGATTTGGAAATTATTGGAGCCAATTCCAAAACGCTATTTTTCATTAAACGATTCAGCATTGGAAAGTTTGATTTTTCGTTTTTTAGATGTCTTTTTATTGATAATTAATTGTTAATTTTTTGTATATTTTTAACAATGGTTATACCAATTGCCCCTTTTAGGGTATGCTTGGGGGTCCTTTCGTTATAAAGCCCATATCATGCGGCTTCGGTCATAAAAACCGACATAATCTGCAACACTTGTGACACGTGCGGCAGAACCCGGTAACACCTTCCTGACACAGGCCTAATGATGTTTACAGTAATGTAACCTTCCCGTAAAATGCCCGCACACTTTAAACGCCACCAGACTCCCGTGGAATTGAGGTCGTTAAATGAGACTCAGGAAATACAATAAAAGTTTGGGATGGTTGTCATTATTCGCAGGCACTGTATTACTCAGTGGCTGTGATTCTGCACTACTAGACCCCAAAGGACAGATTGGACTGGAACAACGTTCACTGATATTGACGGCTTTTGGCCTGATGTTGATTGTGGTTATTCCTGCCATTTTGATGGCTGTTGGTTTCGCCTGGAAGTATCGTGCGAGCAATAAAGATGCGAAGTATAGCCCGAACTGGTCACACTCCAACAAAGTTGAAGCTGTGGTCTGGACGGTACCTATCCTGATCATCCTGTTCCTTGCCGTACTGACCTGGAAAACCACTCACGCACTAGAGCCAAGCAAGCCGCTGGTTCACGATGAAAAACCTATTACCATTGAAGTGGTCTCCATGGACTGGAAATGGTTCTTCATCTATCCAGAGCAGGGCATTGCTACCGTGAATGAAATCGCCTTCCCGGCGAACACTCCGGTTCAGTTCAAAGTGACCTCCAACTCCGTAATGAACTCCTTCTTCATCCCGCGTCTGGGTAGCCAGATTTACGCGATGGCCGGTATGCAGACAAACCTGCATCTGATCGCGAATGAAGCAGGCACCTACGATGGTATCTCCGCCAGCTATAGCGGCCCGGGCTTCTCAGGTATGAAGTTCAAAGCTATTGCGACGCCGGACCGTGCCGCTTTCGACCAGTGGGTTGAAAAAGCGAAGCAGTCTCCAAACACCATGTCTGACATGGCGGCGTTCGAAAAAGTGGCTGCACCTAGCGAATACAACAAGGTGGAGTACTTCTCTAACGTGAAACCTGATTTGTTCAAAGACGTCATTGGCAAATTTATGGATCACGGCAAGAGCATGGACATGACCCAGCCAGAAGGCGAGCACAGCGCGCACGAAGGTATGGAAGGCATGGACATGAGCCACGCGGAAACCGCTCACTAAGGGGCCGAGGAAGAAAATGTTCGGAAAATTGACACTGGATGCAGTGCCCTACCATGAACCGATTATCATGGTTACGGTGGCTGCAATTATCATTGGTGGCGCGGCCTTAGTTGGCCTGATCACTTACTTCGGTAAGTGGAGCTACCTGTGGAATGAGTGGCTGACTTCGGTTGACCACAAAAAACTCGGTATCATGTACTGCATCGTCGGTATCGTCATGTTAATTCGTGGCTTTGCGGATGCGATCATGATGCGTAGCCAGCAGGCACTTGCGTCTGCAGGCGAAGCCGGCTTCCTGCCACCGCACCACTACGACCAGATCTTTACCGCCCACGGCGTTATCATGATCTTCTTCGTGGCGATGCCGCTGGTAATCGGTCTGATGAACGTTGTCGTTCCGCTGCAAATCGGCGCGCGCGACGTCGCGTTCCCGTTCCTGAACAACCTGAGCTTCTGGTTCACGGTTGTCGGCGTAATCCTGGTTAACCTGTCACTGGGCGTGGGCGAATTCGCGCAGACCGGCTGGCTGGCGTACCCGCCGCTGTCGGGAATTGAGTACAGTCCGGGTGTTGGCGTTGACTACTGGATTTGGGCGCTTCAGCTCTCCGGTGTCGGTACAACCCTGACCGGTATCAACTTCTTCGTGACCATCCTGAAGATGCGTGCTCCTGGTATGACGATGTTCAAGATGCCGGTATTTACCTGGGCATCTCTGTGCGCCAACGTACTGATTATCGCATCGTTCCCAATTCTGACCGTCACCATCGCGCTGCTGACCCTGGACCGCTACCTGGGCACCCATTTCTTCACGAATGATATGGGTGGCAACATGATGATGTACATCAACCTGATTTGGGCCTGGGGTCACCCGGAAGTGTACATTCTGGTTCTGCCTGTCTTCGGTGTGTTCTCCGAAATCGCGGCAACCTTCTCGCGTAAACGTCTGTTTGGTTACACCTCGCTGGTGTGGGCAACCGTGTGTATTACCGTTCTGTCGTTCATCGTTTGGCTGCACCACTTCTTCACTATGGGTGCGGGCGCGAACGTAAACGCCTTCTTCGGTATCACCACCATGATTATCGCCATCCCTACCGGGGTGAAGATCTTCAACTGGCTGTTCACCATGTACCAGGGCCGTATCGTGTTCCACTCAGCAATGCTGTGGACCATCGGCTTCATCGTGACCTTCTCCGTGGGTGGGATGACCGGCGTACTGCTGGCGGTACCAGGTGCTGACTTCGTTCTGCACAACAGCCTGTTCCTGATTGCGCACTTCCATAACGTTATCATCGGCGGCGTGGTCTTCGGCTGCTTCGCAGGTGTGACTTACTGGTGGCCTAAGGCGTTTGGCTTCACGCTGAACGAAACTTGGGGTAAACGCGCGTTCTGGTTCTGGATCATTGGCTTCTTCGTGGCGTTTATGCCGCTGTACGTGCTGGGCTTCATGGGTATGACCCGTCGTCTGAGCCAGCAGATCGATCCGCAGTTCCACCCAATGCTGATGGTTGCAGCGGGCGGTGCAGCGCTGATTGCCTGCGGTATTCTGTGCCAGCTGATTCAGTACTACGTGTCCATCCGCGACCGTAACCTGAACCGCGACCTGACCGGTGACCCATGGGGTGGCCGTACGCTGGAGTGGGCAACCTCTTCTCCACCGCCGTTCTATAACTTTGCCGTAGTGCCGCACATTCACGAGCGTGACGCATTCTGGGAAATGAAAGAAAAAGGTGAAGCGTACAAGCAACCTGAGCATTACGAAGAGATCCATATGCCGAAAAACAGCGCTGCGGGCATCGTGATTGCCGCTTTCGCAACGGTATTTGGTTTCGCAATGATCTGGCACATCTGGTGGATGGCGATTGTTGGCTTCGCTGGCATCGTAATCAGCTGGATTGTGAAGAGCTTTGACGAGGACGTGGACTACTACGTACCAGTCCGTGAAGTTGAAAAGCTGGAAAATCAGCATTTCGACGAGATTTCTAAAGCGGGGCTGAAAAATGGCAACTGATACTCTGGCGCACTCAACTGCCCACGCGCATGAACATGCGCACCACGATACAGGACCGACCAAAGTCTTCGGTTTCTGGATCTACCTGATGAGCGACTGCATTCTGTTCTGCTGTCTGTTCGCGACCTATGCCGTTCTGGTGAACGGCACAGCGGGCGGCCCGACCGGCAAGGACATCTTTGAACTGCCGTTCGTTCTGGTTGAAACCGCACTGCTGTTATTCAGCTCTATCACCTACGGCATGGCGGCTATCGCCATGTACAAAAACAACAAGAGCCAGGTTGTCTCCTGGCTGGCGTTGACCTGGCTGTTTGGTGCTGGCTTTATCGGGATGGAAATCTATGAATTCCATCACCTGATTATGGAAGGCTTCGGCCCGGATCGCAGTGGCTTCCTGTCCGCGTTCTTCGCGCTGGTGGGTACCCACGGTCTGCACGTGACCTCGGGTCTGATCTGGATGGCAGTTCTGATGTTCCAGATCTCCCGCCGCGGCCTGACCAGCACTAACCGTACCCGTATTATGTGCCTGAGCCTGTTCTGGCACTTCCTGGACGTGGTATGGATCTGTGTGTTCTCTGTTGTCTATCTAATGGGGGCGATGTAATGAGTCATTCTAACGATCATGGCGCTTCCCACGGCAGCGTAAAAACCTACATGACAGGTTTCATCCTGTCGATCATCCTGACGGTGATCCCGTTCTGGATGGTGATGAGCGGTTCTGCGTCCAAGCCGGTTATCCTGGGAGCAATCCTGGTGACCGCGGTGATTCAGATTCTGGTGCATCTGGTTTGCTTCCTGCACATGAACACCAAGTCCGATGAAGGCTGGAATATGACAGCCTTTATCTTTACCGTGATTATCATCGCAATCCTGGTAGTCGGTTCCATCTGGATTATGTGGAACCTCAACTACAACATGATGGTTCACTAAGAGCGGCGAGTATGTTTAAGCAATACCTGCAAGTAACGAAACCAGGCATCATCTTTGGCAACCTGATCTCCGTGATCGGAGGGTTCCTGCTGGCCTCTAAAGGCAGCATTGATTACGCCCTCTTTATCTCTACGCTGGTCGGTGTGTCACTGGTTGTTGCGTCCGGTTGTGTATTTAACAACTACATCGACATGGATATCGACAAGAAGATGGAAAGGACCAAAAATCGGGTGCTGGTTAAAGGCCTGATCGCCCCTTCCGTCTCGCTGGTGTACGCCACCTTGCTGGGTATTGCTGGCTTTATGCTGCTGTGGTTTGGTGCTAACCCGCTGGCCTGCTGGCTGGGGGTGATGGGGTTCGTGGTGTATGTAGGCGTCTACAGCCTGTATATGAAACGTCACTCCGTCTACGGCACGCTGATTGGTTCTCTCTCCGGCGCTGCGCCGCCGGTGATTGGCTACTGCGCGGTCACGAACGAGTTCGACAGCGGTGCGCTGATCCTGCTGGCTATCTTTAGCCTGTGGCAGATGCCGCACTCCTATGCCATCGCGATTTTCCGCTTTAAGGATTATCAGGCAGCGAACATCCCGGTTCTGCCGGTCGTGAAGGGCATTTCGGTTGCCAAGAACCACATCACGCTCTACATCATCGCTTTTGCCGTGGCAACGCTGATGCTCTCTCTGGGTGGCTACGCCGGGTATAAATATTTGGCGGTAGCAGCTGCGGTGAGCGTCTGGTGGCTCGGTATGGCCCTGCGCGGTTATAAAGTGGAAGATGACAAAGTCTGGGCGCGCAAGCTGTTTGTGTTCTCTATCGTTGCCATCACCTCGCTGTCCGTGATGATGTCCGTAGACTTCATGGTGCCGGATTCACATAACCTGCTGACTTACGTCTGGTAAGATTCGCAGGTGAATAAAAGGGTGCTTCGGCACCCTTTTTTATTCACCAAATCCATTAATAACGCATGTAATATTTGTTAAATAACCCTTTATTTACCCCGCCCCTTCCCCGCACTACACTATGGCCTGCTTTTGAACTGAGGTGGTAATGAACGATTATAAAATGACGCCAGGCGAGCTACGCGCGACCTGGGGCTTAGGGACTGTCTTCTCGCTACGGATGCTTGGCATGTTTATGGTCCTGCCTGTTCTGACCACGTACGGCATGGCGCTTCAAGGAGCCAGCGAGGCGCTGATTGGCCTGGCAATTGGTATCTACGGCCTTGCCCAGGCGATATTTCAGATCCCGTTTGGTCTGCTCTCCGATAGGGTGGGCCGAAAGCCGCTGATTGTCGGCGGTCTGCTTATTTTTGTTCTCGGTAGCGTCATTGCCGCCCTCTCCCACTCCATCTGGGGCATTATTCTTGGCCGCGCCCTGCAGGGCTCCGGCGCGATTGCCGCCGCCGTGATGGCGCTGCTGTCAGACCTCACCCGCGAACAGAACCGCACGAAGGCGATGGCGTTTATCGGCGTGAGCTTTGGCGTGACCTTCGCGATTGCGATGGTGCTGGGCCCGATTATCACCCATACTCTCGGCCTGCACGCCCTGTTCTGGATGATTGCCGTGCTGGCGACCATCGGGATCGCGCTGACTTTGTGGGTTGTGCCGGACAGCAAAAACCACGTTCTGAACCGTGAATCAGGCATGGTAAAAGGCTGCTTCAGCAAAGTGCTCGTCGAACCGCGCCTGCTGAAGCTAAACTTCGGCATCATGTGCCTGCACATTCTGCTGATGTCGACCTTTGTCGCCCTGCCCGGCCAGCTTGCCGCGGCGGGTTTCCCGGCGGCTGAGCACTGGAAAATCTATCTGGTGACGATGCTGATTTCGTTTGTCTCCGTCGTGCCGTTCATTATCTATGCCGAAGTGAAGCGCAAAATGAAGCGCGTCTTCGTGGGCTGCGTGGCGCTGCTGCTGATCGCCGAGATCGTGCTCTGGGGCTCCGGCCCGCACTTCTGGGAGCTGGTTGCCGGCGTACAGCTGTTCTTCCTGGCGTTTAACCTGATGGAAGCGCTGCTGCCGTCGCTTATCAGCAAAGAGTCTCCGGCCGGTTACAAAGGCACGGCGATGGGCATTTACTCCACCAGCCAGTTTCTCGGCGTGGCGATTGGCGGCTCGCTCGGCGGCTGGGTGGACGGCCTGTTTGATTCCCAAACCGTATTTCTCGCGGGCGCGCTGCTGGCGACAGCCTGGCTGCTGGTCGCCAGCACCATGAAAGAGCCGCGCTACGTAAGCAGCCTGCGCGTGGAGATACCGGATGAGGTGGAAATCAGCGATGCGCTGAAGCAGCGTCTGGAAGCAAAAGAGGGCGTGACAGAGGTGCTCATTGTCCCGGAAGAGCGCAGCGCTTACGTCAAAATAGACAGCAAAGTGACGAACCGCTTTGAGGTCGAGCAGGCGCTCAAAGCCTGAAAAAAGCCCGGTTGAACCGGGCTTTTCTGTCTTAATCGCGGAAGTTTTTAAACTGGAACGGCTGTCCCAAATCTCCGCCGCGCACCAGCGCCATCACGGACTGGAGGTCATCGCGAGATTTACCGGTCACGCGAATCTCTTCGCCCTGGATCTGCGCCTGCACCTTCAGCTTGCTGTCTTTGATAAGCTTAACGATCTTCTTCTGCACCGCGCTCTCGATGCCCTGCTTCAGTTTGGCTTCTACAAACCAGTTCTTACCGCTGTGGACAAACTCGTCCGGCACGTCCAGAGACGTCCCTTCAATGCCGCGTTTTAACAGCTTAGCGCGCAGAATGTCGAGCAGCTGATTCACCTGGAAATCAGACTCGCTCAGCACCTTAATGGTCTTATTTGCGTCGTTCAGCTCAAACGTCGCCTCAACGCCGCGAAAATCGAAACGTGACTCAACTTCGCGGGTTGCGTTCTCAACGCCGTTGCGAACTTCCTGGATATCAACTTCGGAAACAATATCGAAAGATGGCATCTTTTCTTCTCCCTTCACTTTTGTTGCGTTGCATAATACCCGCTACGAGGCATAACTCAACAGAAGCTTAGCTGTATAATTAAGCTGTAACACCTGGCGCAGTTGCAGGTGAGGAGGAACAATGAAAATTACGGTGCTCGGATGCGGAGCGCTCGGTCAGCTGTGGCTAACCGCGCTGTGCAAGCACGGACATGAGGTTCAGGGCTGGCTGCGCGTGCCCCAGCCCTATTGCAGCGTCAACCTGATTGGTGAAGACGAAAGCATTTTTAACGAATCCCTCACCGCGAACGATCCTGATTTCCTGGCGCAAAGCGACCTGTTGCTGGTGACGCTCAAGGCGTGGCAGGTCTCGGATGCGGTCAAGACATTGGCCGCGCAGCTCCCCCCCACGTCCCCCATTCTGCTGCTGCATAACGGGATGGGAACCCTTGATGAGCTGAAAAGCGTCCCGCAGCCTCTGCTGATGGCGACCACCACCCACGCCGCGCGTCGCGACGGCACTATTATCGTGCATGTCGCCAGCGGCGTGACGCACATCGGCCCGGCCAGAACACAGGATGGGGATTACAGCTATCTGGCAGACGTGCTGCAAAAGGTATTGCCGGACGTCGCCTGGCACAACAACATCCGCCCTCAGCTGTGGCGTAAGCTGGCCGTAAACTGCGTGATCAATCCGCTGACGGCGCTGTGGAACTGCCCGAACGGGGAGCTGAAAAACCATCCGCAGGAGGTGGCGTCCCTCTGTGCAGAAGTCGCGTCGGTCATTGAGCGCGAAGGCCTGCACACCTCAGCAGAGGATTTACGCTGTTATGTCGAGCAGGTTATTGAGAGTACGGCTGAGAACATCTCCTCGATGCTGCAGGACGTTCGGGCATTACGCCATACGGAGATAGACTACATTACCGGCTATCTGCTAAAGCGCGCCCGCGCGCACGGCATCGCCGTGCCGGAAAACGCCCGTCTGTATGACCTGGTTAAACGTAAGGAGAGTGAATATGAGCGCGTCGGCACTGATCTGCCTCGCCCCTGGTAGCGAAGAGATGGAAGCGGTCACCACCATTGATTTAATGGTACGTGGCGGCATTAAGGTAACAACCGCCAGCGTTGCCAGTGACGGCAATCTGGCAATCACCTGTTCCCGAGGGGTGAAAATCCTGGCAGACGCGCCGCTTGTTCAGGTGGCTGACGGCGATTACGACATCATCGTCCTGCCCGGCGGCTTAAAAGGCGCGGAATGTTTTCGCGACAGCCCGCTGCTGGTCGAGACCGTACGTCAGTTCCATTTATCTGGCCGTATCGTCGCGGCAATCTGTGCCGCCGCTGGAACGGTTCTGGTTCCGCACGATATCTTCCCCATCGGCAATATGACCGGCTTCCCGGGGCTGAAGGATACGATCCCGGAAGACCAGTGGGTGGACAAACGCGTCGTCTGGGATCCGCGCGTCAACCTGCTGACCAGCCAGGGACCGGGCACCGCGATTGATTTTGCGCTGAAGATTATTGATCTGCTGGTAGGGCGGGAGAAGGCCTACGAAGTGGCGTCATCGCTGGTAATGCCGGCGGGGATTTATAATTATTACGAATAGGTGTTCTCCCTCTCCCCTTGGGAGAGGGCCGGGGTGAGGGCAACAGGCCGCACTCCCCGGCAATACACTACGGGCGATACACCTTCACATTCGCAAAGCCCTGCTCGCGCAGATACAGCGCCTGCAGGCGGCTCATCACCCCACGCTCACACCACAGCAGATACGTTTTGCTCTGATCGAGGTCGCCAAACTTGGTGCTCAGCTTGTAGAACGGCAGAGAAACCACCTCCACGCCGTCCACCACCAGCGGCTTGTCATCCTGCTCGTCAATAGAGCGAATATCCAGAATCGCATCGTTAGCGCCGAAGCCGCTCACGGTTTCAACTTCAACGACTTCCTGCTCGGTCTGCTGGGCAATTTCGCGGATGTCAATGTTGGACGCTTCCGCCACCACCTTTTCCAGAATGCTAAAGTCGAAGTTCTCTTCTTCCGCTTCGATCTTCGCCTTCACCGCCTTGACGGTCGGGCTTTTCGAGATCACGCCGCAGTATTCCGGCATGGTGCGGGCAAAATCTTCGGTGCCGATTTCGCGCGCCAGGTCGATGATGTGCTCTTTGTCGTGGGAGATCAGCGGACGCAGGATCAGCGTATCAGACACGTTGTCGATCAGACGCAGGTTGGTCAGCGTCTGGCTGGAGACCTGGCCCAGCGCTTCGCCGGTGACCAGCGCCTGCACGCCGTAGCGTTCAGCGACTTTGGACGCCGCGCGCACCATCATACGTTTCAGGATCACGCCCATCTGGCCATCGTCCACTTTTTCGAGGATTTCGCCGACCACTGGCTCAAAGTTGATCGCCACAAAACGCACGCGGTGGGAGCTGCCGAAGCGGTTCCACAGGTAGTGCGCCACCTGACGAACGCCGATTTCGTGCGCCGCGCCGCCCAGGTTGAAGAAGCAGTAATGCACGCGACAGCCGCGACGCATCAGCATATAGCTGGAGACGCCGGAGTCGAAGCCGCCTGAGATCAGGGACAACACATCTTCCTGGGTGCCGATCGGGAAGCCGCCGATGCCTTCATAGCGCCCTTTCACCAGCAGCAGGCGATCGTTTTCGATCTCCAGGTTAACGGTCACGTCCGGGTTGGTCAGACGTACGCGCGCGGTCTCAACGTGCTGGTTCAGACCGCCGCCGACGTAACGTTCCACTTCAATAGAGCTGAATTCGTGCTTGCCGCGACGCTTCACGCGCACGCAGAAGGTTTTGCCTTCGATCTGGTCGCGGTACTGGACCAGCGCTTTCTCGAAGATGTCGTGCAGGGAGGTGAACGGAACATCTTCCACTTCCAGAATATGGTGGATACCCGGAATACGGGTCAGGGCGTCGCGAATATCCTGACGTTTATTTTCGTCTTTGGCGCGCACTTCCACGTGGTCCCAGTGGCGCACCACGGCGAGGGTTTCGTCGTAGTGCTTTAATACGTTACGAATGTTCCCGGTGAGAATTTTAATAAAGCGCAAACGCACAGATTGGCTTTTGATGGTGATTTCCGGGAACAATTTAATGATAAACTTCATGGCGGCAATGTTTCTTAGGCAAGCGTATTAAGGCTTGTAATGGAAAAGAGTACAGCAGCCCACACCCGTGGCTGCATCCAGGCGCGCAAGTATACCACCATCGCGCCGCTCCTGTGCACATTGCGCGTTATTTGCTTATCCGCCCGAGTCCGTTACCATATCAGGGCTGAGAATATAAGAGTCAATTCACTATGCCGAAGAAGAACGACGCACCGGCCAGTTTCGAAACTGCGCTGAGTGAACTGGAGCAAATCGTTACCCGTCTTGAAAGCGGCGATCTCCCGCTGGAAGAGGCGCTTAACGAATTCGAACGTGGCGTGCAGCTGGCGCGCCAGGGGCAGGTCAAACTGCAGCAGGCCGAGCAGCGCGTGCAGATCCTGCTCTCCGACAGCGAAGACGCGAAAACCACGCCTTTCACACCGGACGCCGAGTAAATGGATTTTGCCAACGAGCTTCAGGCGCGCGTCGTGCGCGCCAACGACGCCCTGCGCCGATTTATTGCGCCACAGCCTTTTCAGAACACTCCACTGGTTGAAGCCATGCACTATGGCGCACTCTTGGGTGGAAAGCGCCTGCGCCCGTTTCTGGTATACGCCACCGGCAATATGTTTGGCATCAGCGATAACACGCTGGACGCCCCGGCAGCAGCCGTTGAGTGCATCCACGCTTATTCACTGATTCACGACGATCTCCCGGCGATGGACGACGACGATCTGCGCCGGGGTCAGCCAACCTGCCACATTAAGTTTGGCGAGGCGAATGCTATTCTGGCGGGTGATGCTCTGCAAACGCTGGCGTTCTCGATTCTGAGCGACGCGCCGATGGCGGAAGTGGCCGACCGCGACCGCCTGGCGATGATCTCTGAGCTGGCGATGGCCAGCGGCGTGGCCGGCATGTGCGGCGGTCAGGCGCTGGATTTAGAAGCGGAAGGACGTCAGGTTAATCTGGAACAGCTGGAGCGTATTCATCGCCATAAGACGGGCGCGCTTATTCGTTCCGCCGTTCGCCTGGGCGCGCTGAGCGCGGGTGAGCAAGGGCGCAAAGCCCTGCCGATTCTGGACAGATACGCAGAAAGTATCGGTCTGGCATTCCAGGTTCAGGATGACATTCTGGATGTGGTGGGCGATACTGCAACATTGGGTAAACGTCAGGGTGCGGACCAGCAGCTTGGCAAAAGTACCTACCCCGCCCTGCTGGGTCTTGAGCAAGCCCAACGTAAAGCCCGGGATCTGATTGACGATGCCCGCCAGTCGCTGAATGAACTGGCCGCGCAATCGCTGGATACCTCGGCACTGGAAGCGCTAGCGGACTATATAATCCAGCGTGATAAATAAACTATATATCTCGATGAGCCTTTGATGAGTTTTGATATTGCCAAATACCCGACACTGGCGTTAGTTGACTCCACCCAGGAGTTACGTCTGCTGCCGAAAGAGAGCCTGACGAAGCTGTGCGACGAGCTGCGTCGCTACCTGCTCGACAGCGTAAGCCGCTCCAGCGGCCATTTCGCCTCCGGGCTTGGCACGGTAGAGCTGACCGTGGCGCTGCACTACGTCTATAACACGCCGTTCGATCAGCTTATCTGGGACGTCGGCCACCAGGCCTATCCGCACAAAATTCTGACCGGACGTCGCGATAAAATTGGCACTATTCGTCAGAAAGGCGGCCTGCACCCGTTCCCGTGGCGCGGTGAGAGCGAGTATGACGTGCTGAGCGTCGGCCACTCATCGACCTCCATTTCTGCGGGCATCGGTATTGCCGTTGCCGCCGAGAAAGAGAACAAGCAGCGCCGCACCGTCTGCGTGATTGGCGACGGAGCCATCACCGCCGGCATGGCCTTCGAGGCCATGAACCACGCGGGCGATATCAAGCCGGACATGCTGGTTATCCTCAACGATAACGAAATGTCGATCTCCGAGAACGTCGGCGCGCTGAATAACCATCTGGCACAGCTGCTTTCCGGCAAGCTTTACTCATCGCTGCGCGAAGGCGGCAAAAAAGTCTTCTCCGGCGTACCGCCGATTAAAGAGCTGCTCAAGCGTACCGAAGAACATATCAAAGGCATGGTCGTGCCGGGCACGCTGTTTGAAGAGCTGGGCTTTAACTATATTGGCCCGGTTGACGGTCACGACGTGCTGGGGCTTGTGACCACGCTCAAGAACATGCGCGACCTCAAAGGCCCGCAGTTCCTGCACATCATGACCAAAAAAGGGCGTGGCTACGAGCCGGCGGAGAAAGATCCGATCACCTTCCACGCGGTGCCGAAATTCGACCCGTCCAGCGGCTGCCTGCCAAAAAGCAGCGGCGGCATGCCGAGCTATTCCAAAATCTTCGGCGACTGGCTGTGCGAAACCGCAGCGAAAGACAACAAGCTGATGGCGATCACCCCGGCCATGCGCGAAGGCTCCGGCATGGTGGAGTTCTCCAGAAAATACCCTGACCAGTATTTCGACGTGGCGATTGCCGAGCAGCACGCGGTGACGTTTGCCGCGGGGCTGGCGATTGGCGGCTACAAACCGGTTGTTGCTATCTATTCCACCTTCCTGCAGCGCGCCTACGATCAGGTGATCCACGACGTGGCTATCCAGAAGCTGCCGGTGCTGTTTGCCATCGACCGCGCGGGCATCGTCGGTGCCGACGGCCAGACGCACCAGGGCGCGTTCGATCTCTCCTTCCTGCGCTGTATCCCGGATATGGTTGTCATGACGCCAAGCGACGAGAACGAATGTCGTCAGATGCTGTTTACCGGCTACCACTATCAGGATGGCCCAAGCGCGGTTCGCTACCCGCGCGGCAATGCGGTGGGCGTTGAGCTCCAGCCGCTGGAAAAACTGCCGATCGGTAAAGGTCTGGTGAAGCGTCGCGGCGAGAAGGTGGCGATCCTGAACTTCGGCACGCTGATGCCGGAGGCGGCAAAAGCGGCTGAAACGCTGAACGCTACCCTGGTGGATATGCGCTTTGTGAAGCCGCTGGATGAGTCCCTGATCCTGAATATGGCTGAGACGCATGACGTGCTGGTCACGCTGGAAGAAAACGCCATCATGGGCGGCGCGGGCAGCGGCGTGAACGAAGTGCTGATGGCAAACCGTAAGGCCGTGCCGGTGCTGAACCTCGGCCTGCCGGATTATTTCATCCCGCAAGGTACCCAGGACGAAGCGCGTGCGGCGATTGGCCTGGACGCTGCCGGTATCGAAGCCAAAATCCGCAGCTGGCTGGACTGACCCTCCCCTTTTCCGCTCCTGCTATGCTTAAACGTAATGTTTAAACAGCAGGAGCGGACCGTGCAATACACAACATTAGGAAAAACCGACCTTAACGTTTCCCGGCTGTGCCTGGGCTGTATGACCTTTGGCGAGCCCGACAGGGGAAACCACGCCTGGACGCTGCCGGAAGAGAGCAGCCGCCCGATTATCAAACGCGCCATTGAAGGCGGCATTAACTTCTTTGACACCGCTAACAGCTACTCCGACGGCAGCAGCGAGGAGATTGTCGGCCGCGCCCTGCGCGATTTTGCCCGTCGGGATGAGATTGTCGTCGCCACCAAGGTCTACTACCCGGTGGGCGACCTGGCTCAGGGCCTTTCCCGCGCGCAGATCCTCCGCTCTATTGATGACAGCCTCAGACGCCTGAACATGGATTACGTCGACCTGCTGCAAATTCACCGCTGGGATTACAACACGCCGATCGAGGAGACGCTTGAGGCGCTCAACGACGTGGTGAGAGCCGGTAAGGCACGCTATATCGGCGCGTCGTCTATGCTCGCGTCGCAGTTTGCCCAGGCGCTGGATCTCCAGGCGCAGCACGGCTGGGCGCGCTTTGTCACCATGCAGGATCACTACAACCTGATCTACCGCGAAGAAGAGCGCGAGATGCTGCCGCTCTGCTATCAGGAAGGCGTGGCGGTGATCCCATGGAGCCCGCTCGCACGCGGACGTTTAACCCGCCCGTGGGGAGAAACTACGGCTCGTCTGGTATCAGATGAAGTGGGAAAAAATCTTTATTCCGGTACCGAAGCCAGCGATGCGCTAATTGCCGAACGGTTAGCCGGGATCGCCGACGATACTGGTGCCACCCGTGCGCAGGTGGCGCTGGCGTGGCTGCTGAGCAAGCGCGGGGTTGCGGCACCGATTATCGGCACGTCGCGGGAAGAGCAGCTGGATGAGCTGCTGAGCGCGGTGGATTTATCCCTGACGCCGGAGCAGATTGCCGAGCTGGAGACGCCGTATCAGCCGCATCCAGTCGTGGGGTTTAAGTAATCTAATCCGTAGGCCGGGTAAGGCGTAGCCGCCCCCGGCAATACTGAGCGCACGAACTTACCCGAAGTGATCGTACCCTTTCCAGTCCAGCGTAACGGGCGCACCGTCTTTCACGAACTTCAGCCCCTCACTTTCCGGCATGATCTGACCGATGCAGGTAAATTTCGCGCCGAGATGCGCTAACGCCACGTCGAGCGTTCCGCGGTTCAGCTCGGGCACCGTGAAGCACAGCTCGTAGTCTTCTCCCCCGGACAGCGCCCAGCGCAGCGCCTGCTCAGGTTCCACATGGCGAAACAGTTGCTCTGACAGCGGGAACAGATCCAGGTCAACGCGCGCGCCCACCCCGCTGGCCTTCAGGATATGGCCGAGATCGGAAATCAGCCCGTCAGAGAGATCGATAGCCGAGCTGGCCCGCTCGCGCAGCGCCTGACCGTGCAGAATACGTGGCGTCGGGCGCAGGTGGCGCTTCACCAGATACGCTGCATCATCAGCGTCCTTTACGGTTAAGCGATCCTGAAGGATCGCCAGCCCTGCCGCGCTGTCTCCCGGGGTACCGGTCACGTAGATCCAGTCGCCCGGCTTAGCGCCCGAGCGCTTCAGCGCGCGACCGAGCGGCACATAGCCGTGGATCGCCAGCGTCATCGACAGCGGCCCGGCAGTCGTATCGCCGCCAATCAGCTGCATATCGTAGTAGTTCAGCTGCTCAAACAGCGCGTCGCTAAAGGCTTCCAGCCAGGCTTCATCCACCTCTGGCAGGGTCAGGGCCAGCGTCAGCCAGGCAGGATCGGCCCCCATCGCGGCCAGATCGCTGACGTTAACCGCCAGCGCTTTATACGCCAGATCGGCAGGATCGATATCCGGTAAAAAATGACGTCCGCACACTAAGGTGTCGGTGCTGATTGCCAGCGTCTGCTTTTCAGGAATATTGAGAAGTGCACAGTCATCGCCAATGCCGGTTTCAACATCAAGACGAGAGGTTCTGACACGGTCGAAATAACGGGCAATCAGGGAGAATTCGCCGCATGCCATACGTTATGCCTCAGCAAATAAAAGAAAAAACCGGAGCCGCACTGCCCGTCAGGCAATGCAGAACTCCGGTTTGCGGATCACTTTTTGTGGGGACGGATCGCAGGTGCTGCTTTATCAAGTACGCCGTTAACGAACTTGTGGCTGTCTTCAGCGCCGAAGGTTTTCGCCAGTTCGATCGCTTCGTTGATGGCCACTTTGTACGGCACATCATCACGTTTAGACAGCTCAAACAGCGCGATACGCAACACTGCTTTTTCCACCTGGCCCAGCTCTTCGAGCAGACGGGACAGGTATGGCTTCATCAGGCCATCGAGATACGCGCTATTAGTCGCCACTCCCGACAGCAGTTCACGGAAGTACAGAACGTCAACGTCTTTCACGTCCTGTTCTGACAGGAACTGGTATTCAACATCAGCGATGTCGTTCTGGGACAACTGCCAGGAGTAAAGCGCCTGAACGGCACATTCACGGGCGCGGCGACGAGCAGCAGGTTTCACGGAATTCCCCTTACAAAAAAATCAGGCCTTGATGGCTTTCAATACATTGATCATTTCAAGCGCGGTCAGTGCAGCTTCTGCACCTTTGTTACCGGCTTTGGTGCCAGCACGTTCGATGGCTTGTTCAATACTTTCGGTGGTCAGCACGCCGAACGCGACAGGAATTTCAGCATCCTGCGCAACGTGTGCCAGACCGTTGCTTGCACCGCCCGCAACGTATTCGAAGTGCGCAGTGCCGCCACGAATAACGGTACCCAGCGCAATCACCGCGTCGTATTTACCGGTTTTCGCCAGCGCGCCCGCCGCCAGTGGCAGTTCGTAAGCGCCTGGAACCCAAACAACGGTAATGTTGTCATCTTTAACCTGGCCGATACGTTTCAGGGCGTCAATCGCACCTTCCAGCAGGCTGTCGTTGATGAAGTTGTTGAAACGCGCAATGGTGATGGCGACGCGAGCGTCCGGGGTAGCTACAGCAGCTTCAATAATGTTCATACTCTTCCTTTACGGGTTCATTTGGCCCCGCAGGGGGGCGGATTTTATCATAATACTTTGCGCACTGCTTCCCTATTTCGGGAGCAATTACGCTGTCGTTAAATGGAGGCAGACATCCGGACCCACCGGACGAATCTCGCTGAATGTGAGTTGCGGTGCGTCGGCCAGTTTTTCAAGGCCGGGCAGCACAAACAGGCCGCGCGCGTCGTGACCTAACAGTTTAGGCGCAACGTAGACGAGCAGTTCATCCACCAGCCCCGCCTGAAGCAGCGCGCCGGCGAGCGTCGGACCGGCTTCGACCCAGATGCTGTTCACCTGCTGCTTGCCGAGCAGCATCATCAGCACCACTAAATCGAGGCGGCCATTGTGCTCCGGCACCATAACGCTGCGCACGCCTTCCGGCCAATCGCGCGTATCTTCTTTGGTGCGCGCAATCCAGGTTTCCCCCGGTTGCTGGACGATGCGGTGCTCCGGCGTCACGCGGTTCTGGCTATCAATGATAATACGCAGCGGCTGGCGCAGGTTCTCCTGCGGATAAAGCGCCTGGGTATCGGCATTCAGTTCGTTCCAGCGCACGGTCATGGCCGGATCGTCAGCCAGAACGGTTTCACTGCTGGTGAGGATAGCATGGCTTTGCGCGCGCAGGCGTTGCACATCGCGCCTTGCCTGAGGCGAGGTGATCCACTGGCTTTCACCGTTTGCCATCGCCGTACGGCCGTCCAGCGAAGCGCCCAGCTTGAGCTGAATATACGGAAAACCGGTGCGCATGCGCTTCAGGAAGCCTTTATTCAGGGCTTCCGCATCCTGCATCATCAGCCCATGGCTGACGTCGATCCCTTCCTGCTGCAGGCGGTACAGACCGCGCCCGGCTACCTGCGGATTCGGATCCTGCATCGCAGCCACCACGCGAGCTACGCCCGCCGCGATCAGCGCTTCGCAGCACGGCGGCGTCCGCCCGTGGTGGCTGCAGGGCTCAAGCGTCACATAGGCGGTGGCACCGCGCGCCTTCTCACCAGCCATGCGCAACGCATGGACCTCCGCATGCGGCTCGCCTGCGCGATAGTGATACCCTTCCCCCACGATCTCGCCATCTTTCACGATAACGCACCCGACGTTCGGGTTGGGATGGGTGGTAAAACGACCGCGCTGCGCCAGCTTCATGGCTCGCGCCATGTAAATCTCATCCTGCATGAGCTTAATCCTGTAAGCGGGCGATCTCTTCGCCAAACTCTTTGATATCTTCGAAACTGCGGTAGACAGAGGCGAAGCGGATATAGGCGACCTTATCGAGCTTTTTCAACTGCTCCATCACCAGGTTGCCGATCATTTTGCTCGGCACTTCACGCTCACCCAGGCCACGCAGGTAAGATTTAATGTGGTTTAACGCCATTTCAACGTCATCCGCGCTGACGGGCCGTTTTTCGAGGGCCTTCAGCATTCCGCTGCGCAGTTTCTCTTCGTTAAACGGCTCGCGCACGTCGTTACTTTTTACCACGCGCGGCATTACCAGCTCTGCAACCTCAAAGGTCGTGAAACGCTCGTTGCACACCAGACACTGCCGACGACGGCGCACTGAAGACCCTTCGCCCACAAGGCGAGAGTCGATGACTTTGGTATCCACAGCGGAGCAGAATGGGCAATGCATACGGTATCCCTGTTATCCGGTTAACTGATTTTCATTTTACCCTGATCTGGCCTGACAACAAAGGAAGAGCTTTTTTGAGACAAAGGATCTATGTCTGGCGGTACGTTGCTGGCTACCATTATGGGGATCCGTTATTTCAAGGAAATAAACGCTATGACAAGACGTTACCTGAGAATTTTACTGGTGGGGAGCCTCTTCACCCTTAGTGCCTGTGCACAGCAAACCGAAGTCCGCCAGATGAAACAAAGCGTGAATACGCTCAACACGGCGATGGACAAACTGAACAAAGAAACGGTGAAGATCACCCAGCAAAACGCGCTGAACGCTAAATCCACCAGCGGGGTATATCTGCTGCCGGGGGCGAATACGCCTGCCCTGCTTAACAGCCAGATCGGCACGCTGAAAATGTCGCTGGTGAACGTGGCGGCGAATGCGGATGGTACGCGCGCAACATTGCGTATTCATGGCGAATCTAACGATCCGCTGCCCGCCTTCAGCGGCACCGTAGAGTGGGGCCAGATCCAGGGCACCACGGAGAGCTACCAGGAGGTGAACGTGAAGAATCAGCTGTTCACCGCTCCGGCCAGCGTGTTAGCGCCAAGCGATGTAGATATTCCGCTTCAGCTAAGCGGCCTATCCCCCGAGCAGTTAGGCTTTATCCGCATTCACGATATCCAACCCGCCGCGCAATAATCCCTTCCTTTTGAGCGGAGTGAAATGTCACTCCGCTAACATTTACATTTCGTATGGATTGGCAACAGAAATGATTGCCGCTACAATCCCGGCCGTTTAAAGTACGCAAACGTGAACGCAATCGATTACGCGTGTGAGAGATATGTGAAACAACACATATTTTTGTGAGCAGGGATTCCTATAATAGGCACCGCAGAAACACGAAATATTTAGAAACGCAATTCGCGCATTTTTCACTCCCGGAAGGGAATTTCAATCAGTGGCATGATTATGAAAAAAACATTACTCGCAGCCGGTGCAGTTCTGGCACTGTCCTCCTCTTTCACTGTTAACGCAGCGGAAAACGAGAAACCACAATACCTCTCCGACTGGTGGCACCAGAGCGTTAACGTGGTAGGCAGCTACCACACCCGTTTCGGACCACAGATCCGCAACGATACTTACCTGGAATACGAAGCGTTCGCCAAGAAAGACTGGTTTGATTTCTACGGCTATATGGATGCGCCAGTATTCTTCGGTGGTAACACCGATGCGAAAGGTATCTGGAACCACGGTTCCCCACTGTTCATGGAGATCGAACCGCGCTTCTCCATCGACAAGCTGACCGGTACCAGCCTGGCGTTTGGTCCGTTTAAAGAGTGGTACTTCGCGAACAACTATATCTACGACATGGGCCGCAATAAATCCGGTCGTCAGAGCACCTGGTATATGGGTCTGGGTACCGACATCGACACCGGCCTGCCAATGAGCCTGTCCCTGAACGTGTACGCGAAATACCAGTGGCAGAACTACGGCGCTGCGAATGAAAACGAGTGGGACGGCTACCGTTTCAAAGTGAAATACTTTGTGCCAATTACCCAGCTGTGGGGCGGTAATCTGAGCTACATCGGCTTCACCAACTTTGACTGGGGTTCAGACCTGGGCGACGACGATTTCCGTGACCTGAACGGCAAGAAAGCGCGTACCAACGATTCCATCGCCTCCAGCCACATCCTGGCGCTGAACTACGATCACTGGCACTACTCTGTAGTTGCGCGTTACTGGCACAACGGTGGCCAGTGGAACGACGACGCGAGCCTGAACTTCGGTAACGGCGACTTTAGCGTCCGCTCTACCGGCTGGGGTGGTTACCTGGTCGTAGGTTATAACTTCTAATCAGTGCGGGACCGTGCGGGCTGATGCCCTCACCCTGACCCTCTCCCACAGGGAGAGGGTACAAACACTAAAAACGGCAATAGACATTGCCGTTTTGCTTTTACCTCGCCACCCGGCTTTTTACTGCTTAACTTTCCGCAAAAAATCCGCCAAAGACCTGTCCGCACTCTCGCTGAACCGCCTCTCCGTCATCACTATATTGAGACACCGGTCGAGCCGGAAACAGCGATAATCATCGCGCCGTTCACACCACGCCGCCAGCAGCCAGCGTTCCCCCCAGAAGAACAGCCCCAGCGGCTGTACCTCACGCTTTGAGAGCTGACCGGCTTCATCACGATAATGCAGCGCCAGCACGCGCTGGGCGGAAATCGCCTGATGGATCATGTCAAAATCGCTGCGGGAGTGGCTTTGCATGCAGAATTCCGGGGCGTAGATCCGCGTCTGCTCCGCCTTCCGGCGGCTCTCCTCGGGCAGGATAGCCAGCACCTTCTCCTGGGCCGACTCCAGCTCGCGCGACAACGATTCCCCACCCCAGGTTTTGAGCAGGCGAATCGCGACCATCAGCGCCTCGGACTCCTTATTTGTCAGCATCAGCGGCGGCAGGTCAAAGCCCGACATGAGGCGATATCCGCTTCCCGCCTCGCCCTCCACCGGCACGCCGGAAAGCGAGAGGTCGCGGATATCGCGGTAGACCGTGCGCTCGGAGACGCCAAGCCGCTCCGCCAGATGCGCTGCCGTTGTCAGACGCCTGCCCCGCAGGATCTGCACAATCTGAAACAAACGGTCAGCGCGTCGGGTCATAACGTCATTCGCTCTCAGGCAGGTTGATGAAGGCCGACGCGGTTACCCTCGCTGTCGGTAAACAGTGCGATAGTGCCGATACCGTGCGGCAGTTCCAGCGGGCCAAACACGCACTCGCCGCCCGCCGAGGCAATGCGATCGAGCGTGGCCGCCAGGTTGTCAGTATGCAGGTAAATAATAGCGCCCTGCAAAGACGGCGTAACGCCGTCAAATTTTGCCAGCGCCCCCCCGGTATACGGATCCTCATGCGGGAAAACCGCCAGTTCAGCCACGTCCATTTTCTCGCGACGCAGCGCGAGCTGCATCACCGGCTCATAAAATTTGATGGCGCGATCCATATCCGAGACCGGAATTTCAAACCAGTTAATTACGCTTTTCATACATCCTCCTGCCTGTTGTTTGGGTTCAGAAGGAGTCTACGGCAGGGCTCCTGACAGCATACTGTCAGGAGTGTTTGTCAGGGGCAGATAAAAAAATCCCGGCCAAAAGACCGGGATTCCGATAACGCGCTAAACGTCGCCTTACGGCAGAATGGACGGCTGATCCGCCCCTTCTTTCTCGACTTTCTGCTGGAGCAGGTGCTCGCGCTTCATGCCAAGTTTCAGTGCCAGAGCGGACGCGACGTAGATTGACGACGCTGTACCGATGGAGACACCGATCAGCATGGTCAGCGAGAAGCCTTCCAGCACCGGGCCACCGAACAGGAACAGCATCAGGATCACCATTAAGGTGGTACCGGATGTGATCAAGGTACGGTGCAGCGTCTGGGTCAACGACACGTTAAAGATTTCGTACGGCGTGCCGCGACGGATCTTACGGAAGTTTTCACGGATACGGTCAGATACCACGATACTGTCGTTCAGTGAGTAACCGATTACGGACATCAGGGATGCCACGATGGTCAGGTCAATCTCAATGTGGAACAGAGACAGTATGCCCATGGTGATCACCACGTCGTGCGCCAGGGCGATAACCACACCGGCCGCCAGTCGCCACTCAAAGCGGAAACCAACGTAAACCAGGATGGAGATCAGCGCCACCAGCAGCGCCATGGCGCCGGTTTGCGCCAGGTCCGCACCCACGCTCGGGCCGACGAACTCAATACGCTTGACCGCCGCGCTCTGGCTGGTGGTCTCGTTAATGACCTGTACGACCTTGCTGCCCAGCTCCTGGCTGCCGTTGGCATCGTGCACCGGCGGCATACGCACCATGATGTCGCGGCTGCTGCCGAAGTTCTGCAGCAGCGGCTCTTCAAAGCCCGCTTTCTGCAGAGACAGGCGCATCTGGTCCATATCGACCGGTTTTTCCAGGGAGATCTCGATGACCGTACCACCGGTGAAATCCAGCCCCCAGTTAAAGCCTTTCACGCCCATAACGATGATGGACAGAATCAGCAGTAAGCCTGAAATGCCGAAGGCCCAGTAGTCCCAGCGCATAAAGTCCCAGACTTTACGGCCATGGTTCAATTGTTCAACAGTATATTCCTGTGCCACAACGCACTCCTCAGATAGACAGCTTTTTGACGCGCTTGCCGCCGTACAGCAGGTTCACGATGGCACGGGTGCCGACAATAGCGGTAAACATTGACGTTGCGACACCGATACCGGTGGTAATCGCAAAGCCTTTGATCGCGCCAGTACCCACTGCATACAGGATAAGAACCTTAATCAGTGTTGTTACGTTCGCATCGAAGATGGAGCTGAACGCGCCTTTATAGCCTTCGTCAATCGCCTGCTGAACAGAGCGACCGTTGCTCAACTCTTCTTTGATACGTTCGTTAATCAGTACGTTGGCGTCAACCGCCACCGCAAGGGTCAGAACGATACCCGCAATCCCCGGCATGGTAAGCGTCGCCCCTGGCAGCAGGGACATAATGCCGATGATCAGCACCAGGTTCGCGATCAGCGCGGAGGTCGCAATCAGACCAAACTTCTTATAGAAGAAGATCATGAAGAGGATAGAGACCGCCAGACCGGCCAGACACGCTTCCAGACCCTGCTGGATGTTTTGCATACCCAGAGTTGGACCAATGGTACGTTCTTCAACAATCTGAATTGGCGCAATCAGCGCACCGGCACGCAGCAGCAGCGAGAGCTGACGCGCTTCGTTCGGGTTGTTAATACCGGTAATACGGAAGCTGTTACCCAGACGAGACTGGATGTTGGCGATGTTAATCACCTCTTCCTCTTTCACCAGCACCGCACGGCCGTTTGCATCTTTCTTACCGCTGTCTTTGTACTCCACGAACAGGGTCGCCATCGGTTTGCCGATGTTGTCCTTGGTGAAGTTAGACATGATGTTACCACCCGCGCTATCCAGCGAGATGTTAACCTGCGGCTGGTTGTACTCGTCCTGGCTTGAAGTGGAGTCGGTGATGTGGTCACCGGTCAGGATCACGCGTTTGTACAGCACAACCGGCTGACCTTCGCGAGTCTGTTTCACTTCGGAGTCACCCGGAATACGGCCAGACGCCGCGGCGGACTGGTCAACGTTGGAGTTTACCAGACGGAATTCCAGCGTCGCGGTCGCACCGAGGATCTCTTTCGCACGCGCGGTATCCTGGATACCCGGCAGTTCAACCACGATACGGTCAGCACCCTGACGCTGTACCAGCGGCTCAGCTACGCCCAGCTGGTTCACACGGTTACGCAGAATGTTGATGTTCTGCTGAACGGCATATTCACGCGCTTCTTTCAGACGCGCATCGGTCATCACCGCACGCAGCTGGTTGCTGCCCTGAGAGGTGATCACCAGGTCACGGTGACGTTGGGTCAGGTAATCTACAGCCTGATCGCGCGCCGCGCTGTCGCGGAACGTGATGCTCATGCCGTAGTTATCTTCTTTACGCACGGTAGTGTATGGGATGCCTTTGTCGCGCAGATCGCTGCGCAGGCTGTCGATATTCTGTTCCTGCAGCTTGCCGAGCGCGGTATCCATATCCACTTCCATCAGGAAGTGAACGCCGCCACGCAGGTCAAGACCCAGCTTCATTGGCTCTGCGTTCAGCGCAGCCAGCCAGCGAGGGGTTGCAGGAGCAAGGTTAAGCGCCACGACATATTTGTCACCCAGCACGCCCATCAGCGCTTCGCGAGCGCGGAGCTGCGTGTCGGTGGTGTCGAAGCGAGCAAGAATTGCACCCTCTTCCAGAGCCACAGACTTAGCGGTAATTTTTTCTTCTTGTAACGTTTTCTGGACCTGGATCAGCGTTTGCTCACTGGCGGCGACACCGCGCGCGCCAGTGATTTGAACAGCCGGATCCTCACCATACAGGTTGGGAAGCGCGTACAGCAGGCCGACGATAATCACGACGACCAGCATGATGTACTTCCACAAAGGATAACGGTTTAACACGGCAGTTCCCTTTGGGAAAAGTTGGGATTACAGCGCCTTCATGGTGCCTTTCGGCAGAACGGCAGCTACGAAGTCACGTTTGATAACCACTTCAGTGGTGTCGTTCAGGGCGATAGCAATGTAGCCGCTTTCAGCCACTTTGGTTACGCGACCGACCAGGCCACCGTTGGTCAGCACTTCATCGCCTTTCGCGATGGAGTCCATCAGCTTTTTGTGCTCTTTGGTACGCTTCTGCTGTGGGCGCAGGATCATGAAGTAGAAGATCAGACCGAACACAACCAGCATCAGGATCAGAGACATCGGGCTGCCCTGCGCCGGAGCACCTGTTGCCGCTACCGCATCAGAAATAAAAAAGCTCATTCAAATTCCCTCATTATTAATATTAATCAACGTTCAACGGTGGAACATCCCGCCCCTGACGTTGGTAAAAATCGGTCACGAAGCTCTCTAATTTACCCTCTTCGATAGCCTTGCGTAAACCAGACATTAAGCGCTGATAGTAGCGAAGATTATGAATCGTATTGAGACGCGCGCCCAAAATCTCGTTACAGCGATCGAGATGATGCAGATACGCGCGAGAATAATTGCGACAGGTATAGCAATCGCACTCGGAATCGAGCGGGCTGGTGTCACTCTTATGCTTCGCGTTACGGATTTTCACCACGCCATCGGTAACGAACAGATGGCCGTTACGCGCGTTGCGGGTTGGCATCACGCAGTCGAACATATCAATGCCGCGACGTACGCCTTCCACCAGATCTTCGGGTTTACCCACACCCATCAGGTATCGTGGTTTATCCGCCGGGATTTGCGGGCAGACGTGCTCCAGAATGCGGTGCATGTCTTCCTTCGGCTCACCCACAGCCAAACCGCCGACAGCGTAGCCATCAAAGCCTATCTCTACCAGACCTTTAACAGAGATATCGCGTAAATCTTCGTAAACGCTGCCCTGAATGATGCCAAACAGCGCATTTTTGTTCTGCAGGGAGTCAAAACGGTCGCGGCTGCGCTTCGCCCAGCGCAGAGACATCTCCATAGAGCGTTTCGCGTAGTCCCAGTCTGCCGGGTATGGCGTACATTCGTCGAAGATCATCACGATGTCAGAGCCGAGATCGTACTGAATCTCCATCGACTTTTCTGGATCGAGGAAAATCGGATCGCCGTTGATCGGGTTACGGAAGTGTACGCCCTGCTCGGTGATCTTGCGGATATCGCCCAGGCTGAAGACCTGGAAGCCGCCGGAGTCGGTCAGGATCGGTCCTTTCCACTGCATAAAATCGTGCAGATCGCCGTGGAGCTTCATGATCTCCTGACCCGGACGCAGCCACAGGTGGAAGGTGTTGCCGAGGATAATCTGTGCGCCAGTGGCTTCAACTTCTTCCGGCGTCATCCCTTTTACGGTGCCGTACGTGCCCACAGGCATAAACGCGGGGGTTTCCACCACGCCGCGATCAAACACCAGGCGACCGCGACGCGCGCGGCCATCGGTGGTATCGAGTTCAAATTTCATTTTTTCTCCGACGTCAGAAAAACAGTCCAACGTTGTAAAACGGTGCCGCGGACTTATTCCCCGACACGCTCATTCAAAGCCAGCGGATTGTACGTGATAAACATCGCGTCCCCGTAGCTAAAAAAGCGATATTTTTGTTCTACCGCAGACTTGTAGGCATTCATCGTATGCTGATAACCCGCAAACGCGGAAACCAGCATAATCAGCGTCGATTCAGGCAGATGGAAGTTGGTCACCAGCGCGTCAATCACTTTGTACTGATAGCCCGGGTAGATAAAGATCTGCGTATCGCCAAAGAACGGCTCGATAAGACCGTTTTTCGCCGCCTGCGCGGCGCTCTCCAGTGAGCGCACGGACGTCGTACCGACGGCCACGACGCGGCTACCGCGTGCTTTTGCCGCCAGCACCGCGTCTACCACATCCTGCGGCACTTCGGCATACTCGGAGTGCATGATGTGGTCTTCAATGCTGTCCACGCGCACCGGCTGGAAGGTGCCCGCGCCGACGTGCAGCGTCACAAACGCCATCTCCACGCCCTTCGCGCGCAGTTTTTCCAGCAGCGGTTCATCAAAGTGCAGGCCTGCGGTTGGCGCCGCGACCGCGCCAGGCTTTTGGCTGTAGACGGTCTGGTACAGCTCGCGGTCGGCCTCTTCGTCCGGGCGCTCAATGTACGGCGGCAGCGGCATGTGGCCGATGGCGTTCAGGATGTCGAGCACCGTGCGCTCGTCGTCGAACGCCACCTCAAACAGCGCGTCGTGGCGCGCGGTCATAGTCGCCTTGATGCTTTCGTCATCGCCCAGCAGCAGCTCCGCGCCCGGCTTCGGTGCCTTAGAGGCGCGAATATGTGCCAGAATACGTTTATCATCGAGCATACGTTCAACCAGCACTTCAATCTTGCCGCCGCTGGCCTTACGGCCAAACAGGCGCGCCGGGATCACGCGGGTATTGTTAAAGACCAGCAGATCGCCAGGGTTGAGCTTGTCGAGCAAATCGGTGAAAGTACCGTGCGTCAGCTCGCCCGTTGGCCCATCCAGTGACAGTAAGCGACAGCTGCTGCGCTCAGGCATGGGATAGTGAGCAATCAGGGATTCAGGTAGTTCAAAGGAGAAATCGGCGACGCGCATGACGTATACTCGTGACTTAAAAACAGGCGGCATAGTCTAGTGCTCACACCCTTTTGCTGCAACAACTAGCCGCCACTGGACAAATAAAACGCATGAATTTTCTCGCTCACCTGCATCTGGCACACCTCGCTGACAGCTCCCTTTCCGGCAATTTGCTGGCCGATTTCGTGCGCGGCAACCCCGCTGAAGCGTATTCCCCCGAGGTTGTCGACGGGATTTTTATGCACCGCCGCATTGATGTCATTACCGATAACCTGCCGGAGGTGACGGAAGCAAAAGCGTGGTTTCGCCCTGAAACGCGCCGCGTTGCGCCGATCACGCTCGACGTGATGTGGGACCACTTCCTGTCTCGCCACTGGGAACAGCTCTCGCCGGAGATGCCGTTGCCGGCGTTTGTGCGCTACGCCCGCCAGCAGGTGTCGATAATTCTGCCCGACTCGCCGCCGCGCTTTGTGAATCTGAATAACTACCTGTGGTCGGAGCGCTGGCTGGAGCGCTATCGCGAGATGGACTTTATCCAGAATGTCTTAAATGGCATGGCGAGCCGCCGCCCGCGGCTGGACGCGCTGCGCGACTCCTGGTATGACCTGGATGAACATTACGATGCGCTGGAGAACCAATTCTGGCAGTTTTATCCGCGCATGATGGTGCAGGCGAAAAACAAACAGCTGTAACAGAATTCACATTGATAGGTAAAAGCTGGCGGAACGATTGTCGCCACCTCTTTGTCTTATCCATGAACACTCTCTATACTGGCTCGCGTTGCGTTCCAAATAACCTTAGTATCTACAGGAGAATCATATGGTTCTGGTAACTCGTCCGGCTCCGGATTTTACAGCTGCAGCAGTTCTGGGCAACGGTGAAATCGTTGAAAACTTCAACTTCAAACAGCACACCAACGGTAAAGCGACTGTTCTGTTCTTCTGGCCAATGGACTTCACTTTCGTTTGCCCGTCTGAGCTGATCGCGTTCGACAAACGTTATGAAGAATTTCAGAAGCGTGGCGTGGAAGTGGTTGGCGTCTCCTTCGACTCTGAATTTGTACACAACGCATGGCGTAACACCCCTGTCGAAAACGGCGGCATCGGTGCGGTGAAATACGCAATGGTTGCGGACATCAAACGCGAAATCCAGCAGGCTTACGGTATCGAACATCCGGACGCTGGCGTTGCGCTGCGCGGTTCCTTCCTGATCGACGCAAACGGCATCGTTCGTCACCAGGTTGTGAACGATCTGCCGCTGGGTCGTAACATCGACGAAATGCTGCGCATGGTTGACGCGCTGCAGTTCCACGAAGAGCACGGCGAAGTGTGCCCGGCTCAGTGGGAAAAAGGTAAAGAAGGTATGGCTGCTTCCCCAGACGGCGTAGCTAAATACCTGTCCGAGAACGTATCCAGCCTGTAATCGGCACGGTTTACGAAAGAGGCCCGCTGATGCGGGCCTTTTGTTATGCCTTACGCTGCGTCTCTCGCCAGATGCGCCAGGCCATGCCCACCAGCAGAATTACGCCCGCAATCAGCACGCCCCACACCAGCAGCGCGTTCATCCGGCTCTCCCGCTCGGACGCAGAGGTCGCGGTCAGACGCCCCTCGCCGCCTAACGCGACATCATCCAGAATGTCGGCCTGCGGCAGGTTCGCCATCTCATAGGTTTTGCGCAGATCGGCTGGTATCAGCATGTCAGGCTCCACGCTGGCAGGCTTTGCAGCGCCATTGCCCCAGGCAAGCACGTACGGCGCTTTCCCCTGCGCGTTGAACACCAGGTCATAGCGGTCACGATGCCCGGTGACGCTCGGCAGGTATTCCGGCAGACGCGCATTCAGCGTCGCGATCTTCACCGCCTGCACCAGGCCCCCGTTAAGCGAAACCGGTGGAGACGTTTTCCCCTCCAGACGGTAAAGAACCTCTTTTTTCAGGGGGTGCCATGTGTCTTTATCCGAACTCCGCCACGCTATCTCGACGGGAAGGACGCCGTCGCCGTTCAGTGAGATGCTGACAGCGCTCAGCGGCTGCGGACGCGCCCAGCGCCACTGCGCTTCGCTTGTCGATAGCTGCTCCCCTACCCCTTCAAGATCGATCGCGTCCGGCGCCGCCCTCGCAGGGGCGCTGATCGCGTTAACGCCGGTTAAGGTCACCCCCTGGCTCTGGGCATTCAGCACGACCAGGAGATAGCGATTCGTATCGGGAGACAAAACGATATCGGTATCGATCCTGTCGAGCTTAAGACGATCCTGTCCGCTCGCCACGTCCAGCAGCGGCATATCCTCACGCAGGCTATACCAGCGCTTAAGATCGTCGCTGTAATAGACCGACGCCGTTCCCTGCCACGGCGTCTGAGGGGTATTCCAGAGCAGCTGCAGCTGGGACAAAGCCACCTCACCCGTAGCCTGCTCCGGCAGGGTCAGCAGGTAATGCTGCCCGGCTGCAGCGGCTTTTTGCCCCTCCAGCACAATCTCGACGCCGTTTCCGGAACGGAGCAGGATCTTATCGCTCTCCCCATCCCCTCGCGCAGGCGCAAGCGATGAGGCGTCCAGAGGAAAGAGGCGCAGCGCCGTGGATTGCGCTGTCGCCTGCGGGCGCGTCGCGCTGACCAGGCTGAAGGGAACCGGTTCGCCCGACTGGTTAAAGACGCGGACATCATGCAGATCCGGCGACGTGCTTTGCGCATAGACGGCCAGCGGCAGCATCACCCGATACCACTGGGAAGGAACAGACGTATCCAGCGAGCGGCCAAAGGCATAGTCCCGGGGCGATTCCGTTTGTACCTCGTCGCAGAGCGCCGGGCCTGCAAGCGCCAGCAGCGCGGTACAGACTACCGCTTTCATCCATTTCATTTTTCATCTCCTGTTTTGGGCGGCAGCGGCGAGAAATACCCCACGATCAGCACCAGTATTGCCACGCCGATAAACGCCACCGCGCGCGACAGACCGCCTCCGCCGGCGCTGTCCACCAGCATCAGTTTAACCATCACCACACCCAGCAGCGCGGCGCCGCCAAGCCACTCCTGACGGGAAGCCCGGCGGGTGGCGTGGACCATGATCACCAGCGCGCTCAGCATCCAGAACAGGGCAAACGCGGTCTGGATCAGCCGCGAATCCCACAGCGACGCCGTATTCCAGGCCACGTCGCCGTACCAGGCCAGGGCGCGCAACAGCGCGCCGTTAAGCCACCAGAAGCCAAACGCCATAATCGCGACGGCAGGCCACGGACGGGCCTGCGCAAGCCATGCCGGGTAGTAGCGATCCACCGCCCGGTAAAAGACCACCAGCCCCAGCAGCGCGAACGCCGCGCCTTCCTCAAGCGGGTTCACCAGCGGCAGCCAGGTCTGATGATAAACCACGCCGTCCTGGAAATTGGTCACCACCAGCAATACCAGCAGCGCCGCGATCGCGGGGATCGGTGCTATGCACGCGTAAAGCGCGGGCCACTCCCGGAACGGCCACCCGCGACGGCGTACCGCCGCAGAGAGCGCCATAATCACCCCGCCGCCTGCGGCCATCGCCAGCCCGCTGCCCCAGGCCGCCATGCCCCACGGCAGCGACCGGGCAAACCAGTAAAGCTCCGCCGCCAGCGCCAGCAAAATCATCCAGAACAGCGACAGATGCAGCCCCCCGGAGACGCGCGGCGCTAAACGGGCGCCGTCGCGCCGCAGCAGCATCAGCGCGGCAGGAAGCGCAATACCCCAGGCCAGATTTGACCAGCCGGCGGCAAACATCTGCTGGTGCGAGAGCTGATAGCCCACCATCACCAGCATCAGCGGCCACAGCAGCCATTTGCAGGCATCCAGCTCCCGCCACGCCAGACGAGCGGCAGCCTGCCGCCAGCCCCAGACCGACGCCGCCGTCAGCACCAGCACGCCTGCCAGAACAGGCAGTTCCTGCTTCAACACCAGCCGCGACGCGCCAAATAGCGCCACGAGCCAGAACAGCAGCCCGCCTGCGAGCAGCGCCCAGCTAACCGGCAGAAAGATGTTACGCCACAGCCAGGCCGCAGCCAGCCAGCAAAGGCTGAGGATGGCGAAGATAAGCAGCAGGCTCAGTGAGGTCACGCCGTTCATCTGCGCCCACAGCGCGCTGCCGAGCGCCAGCACCAGCAGCGCCGTCCCGCTATAGCTCATGCGCCGCTGGTTCTGCTGCATGCCCAGCCAGAGGATGCCCAGCCCCTCCAGCGCCCAGGCCATTGCCGTCCAGCGCGCAGAGAGCGCCAGCGGAATCGCAAGCGTGGCAAACCCTCCGCCGATAGCCAGCGCCGCCATCACCAGCGGCCGCCCGATGGACGGATAGCGGCGCAGCGCAAGGAACGCGAGGGCAAGATAAAATGCCCCGTACCCCAGCGCGCTCAGGGCCGGGCCATATTCCCAGTGCCGGGTCATGCCGTACTGCATCCCGAAGCCTATCAGCGGCGGGGCAAACAGCAGCACGCCGTCAATAATCTGCTTCCCTTTCTCCTGCGCCCGCAGCGACAGCGCCACGCTCAGCACGCCGAATATCAGCGTATTGGCAATCAGGAACAGCTGACAGATCCAATAGTCTTCAGGCTGGTAATCACTCAGCCCCCACAGGCCGCCCACGCCAAAGGTAAAGAGCAGCCCGAGCAGGTTAAGCTCGCGCCAGTGCTGCCAGATGCTGATGGCGAGAATGCCGATGGAAAGCAGGAGATAGAAGGAGAACAGCGCCACAAAGCTGCCGCCCCCGGTAGATAGCAGCAGCGGCGCAAGGTATCCGCCGAGGCTTGCCAGCATGGCAAGGCTCAGCGCCTTTTGCAGGACGGCCAGCCCAACGCTCGCAGCGCAAATCACCACCAGCAGCGCAAAGGCCAGCGTTATCGGCAGCATCTGCCAGAGCCGGAAGGCGCCGAAGACCGTCAGGTAAAGAATGCCCGTCGCCCCGCCCTGTAAGATAAGCGCGTAGATAGGCTGCTTGTGCCGCAGCCGCCACCCAACCGCCAGCAGCACGATGGCAAACAGCGCCGTCGCCACCAGGCGCAGCTCAAGCGGGAACAGGGAGTGTTCAACGGTATAGCGCAGCAGGAAAGAGAGGCCGAGGAAGAGCAGCAGAATGCCAAGCTTCGCGAGCGGATTGCCCTGCATAAACCAGCGCGCCAGCGACGTCACAATGCCGCCAAAGGCAGAAGGCTGTTTAGCCGCAGGCGCAGAGGCCGGAGCGGGTTTTGCCTCGGCTGTGGGAATGTCGGGACGCCAGGGATCGACAGGCGCGGGCGCGTCCTCAGCCACCGGCGCGGCCTCAACCGCCTGAGTGGCCGCTTGCACCTGTTCTGGCTCCGGCGCCATCTCAGCCGCACCGCGCTGCTCAAGCGCCTCAATGCGCTGGCGTAGCCGGGCGATCTCCTGCTGCGCCGCCGTGCTTCGATTAAACCCGATAACCGCAAGCACGGGCGCAACCAGCAGCGCAAAAACCAGGAATAAACAGCCAAGGATGTAAAGCTCGTCCATGTTTCCACCTTCACCGTAAACGATCCGTTAAGATTGACACAAATCGTTGCATTTGCGCCATCTTAAAAGGTGGAAACATTAGCGCATTAGCTGCCGAGCCAGACCGTCGCGGATACCGCAGGCAGCGCCAGCACGCCATTCTGTATCGTCGCCTTGCCCTCTTTGTTCGTCCACTTCGCCACCTTAAGCAGCGGCGAATCATCCAGCACCACTTCGCAGGCCTCGCCCCGGTTAATCGCCACCAGCACACGCTGCTGGTTATAGACGCGGACAAAGACCACCACGTTATCGTGGGCGTACGCCACCTGGCAGCCGCCGTAGCGCAGGGCGAGACTCTGCTTGCGCAGTTTCGCCAGCCGCTGGTACAGGCTAAACAACACCTTGTCCTGTTTCTCTGCCTCCCACGGGAAGGTTTTGCGGCAGAACGGATCGTTGTTGCCGTCCAGCCCCACTTCGTCTCCGTAGTAAATGCACGGCACGCCCGGCCAGGTGAAGAGCCAGGTGACCGCCAGCGGCAGACGCGCCACATCCTTGCCGAGCAGGGATTTAAAGCGCGCGGTGTCGTGGCTATCGAGCTGGTTAAACATCCGCAGCTGCTGCTGATGCGACAGGCCAGCGCGATAGTTATCCATCCACGCTGCGCAGGTTTCGGCGTCAATATGGTTCGGATCGTAGGAGATATCGGTGTTAGCCAGGAATCCCCACAGCGGGAAGGTAAAGCCGCGATAGTTCATCGCCGCATCTTCGGCATCGTTCTGCAGCCACTGGCGCGCGTCGCCAAAATGTTCGCCAAAGACAAACGCCTCCGGCTGGGCCGCTTTCGCCGAACGCGCGATCCCGGCCACGTGCTGAAGGTTATTTCGCGCCCCGCCCGCTTCACCGAGCATATGCACCACGTCCAGACGCCAGCCGTCCATATTCCACGGCGCCTTCAGCCAGTGGCGGACGATGCTGTCTTCGCCGCCGTAGATTTCATTCACGAGTGTTGGCGACTGGAAATCCAGTTTAGGCAGGCTTGGGTAGCCCAGCCAGTCCAGCGCGCGCCCCTCCTCGTTAAAGCTGTACCAGTCGCGCTGCGGGGAGTCCGGATTATGGCACGCCCCGCCCATCGACTGGTTATGACGGTCAAACCACGCGTGCGAATCGCCGCTGTGGTTGAACACGCCGTCCAGGATCAGGCGCATCCCCTCCTTTTGCGTGTTCTCACGCAGGCGCAGCAGCGCCTCGTCGCCGCCAAACTGCTCATCAACGTGACGATAATCCTGGGTATCGTATTTATGTACGCTCGGGGCTTTAAACACCGGGTTGAGGTACAGCGCCGTCACGCCGAGCTTTTTCAGGTACGGCAGCTTTTCGCTGATGCCGTCGAGATCGCCGCCGTAGAACGTCGAGCCGCCCGCCTGCGCCGTCACCGGTTCATCCCATTTTTTCAGGATGATGTCGTGACCGGCGGCATGATGGTAATAGACCGTGTCCTGGTCGGCGGTGCGTTTTTCGCTGCGCGCAAAGCGGTCCGGGAAAATCTGGTAAAAGACCCGATCGTTAACCCACTGCGGGCCGTTATCCGGATAATCCACGGCAAACTGCTCCAGCCGCGCGGGAGGGAAACGGCTAAACCCCTGCGGGGTAAACCACAGCTGGCGGTTATTCCACAAAAGCTTAAAGCTGTAACGGCGGCGCGGCTGCCCGCTGCACAAATCGATATTCGCCCGCCACGCCGTAATCCCCGGCTGAGGCTGGCTGCGCAGCTTGTGCATTTTCAGCCCGGTTTCTTCGTTATCAATTTCGGCGCGGAGCGTCACGCGTTCCGGCTGATTTTCCCCCGCCAGCCAGAGCGTAATCACAAGGTTGTCTTTGTTTTGCTTAACAAATGGGGCAACCGGAAGGTGCCAGGCGTTTAACATCACGAATCCCCTCTGATGAAATTGACGTCACCTTGCCACAGGGTGGTTAAGGATAGCTCACCATGACGTGATTTATTGGGGGAGGAGGACGGGGGAGGAGGCATCAGTGCGGCCTGATGCCCTCACCCTAGCCCTCTCCCACGGGGAGAGGGAAAATGGATATTACTGCGCTTCCGCCAGCTGGCGGTCGCGGCGGCACTTAAACACCCAGCCGATCAGCAGCAGAACGATCCACGCGCAGCCCACGTACAGGGAAATGCGGGTATCCGGGTGGTAGCCAATCAGGCCAATGATAAACACCAGGAAGATCAGCCCGACCACGGTCGTCGCCACCCCGCCCGGCACTTTAAACTTCAGCGCTTTCGCCTCATCCGGCGACAGACGGCGGCGGAAGGCAATCTGCGACAGCAGGATCATGATCCACACCCACACGGTCGCGAAGGTCGCCAGGGACGCAATCACCAGGAAGACGTTCTCCGGCATGATGTAGTTCAGGTAAACCGAGAACAGCAGCGCCACGGTCATCACCACCACCGTCACCCACGGCGTGCCGCGGCGTGAAGTTTTGGCGAACACCTTCGGCGCGCTGCCCTGCTCCGCCATGCCGTGCAGCATGCGCCCCACGCCAAAGACGTCACTGTTGATCGCGGAAAGCGACGCGGTTAGCACCACAAAGTTCAGAATGCTGGCAGCAAAGGCAATGCCCATATGCTGGAAGGTCAGGACAAACGGGCTACCGTTAGTGCCCACCTGGTTCCACGGGTAGATGGACATAATCACGAACAGCGTCCCCACGTAGAACACCAGAATACGCATCGGTACCGAGTTGATGGCGCGCGGAATGGACTTCTCCGGATCTTTCGCTTCCCCGGCGGTGATACCGATAATCTCGATGCCGCCGTAGGCGAACATCACCATCTGCAGCGACATGACCATCCCGAGCCAGCCGTTGCTGAAGAAGCCGCCGTTGCTCCAGAGGTTATGGATGCCGGTCGGCTGGCCGCCGTTGCCAATCCCCCAAATGATGATCCCGAAACCGGCCACAATCATGATGATGATGGTCGCGACCTTGAAGAAGGAGAACCAGAACTCCAGCTCGCCGAACACCTTCACGCTCATCAGGTTGACGGCGCAAATGAGCAACACCACGCTCAGCACCCAGATCCAGTGCGGCACCGCCGGGAACCAGACGCCCATGTAGATGCCGAATGCGGTTACGTCGGCAATCGCCACAATCAAAATTTCAAAGCAGTAGGTCCAGCCGGTGATAAACCCGGCCAGCGGGCCGAGGTTTTCCTGCGCGTAGCGGGAGAAGGAGCTGGCAGACGGGTTGTGAACCGACATTTCGCCGAGGGCGCGCATGATGATATACGCCGCCACGCCGCCGATGATGTACGCCAGCAGAACGCTTGGACCGGCCATTTTGATGGCATCTGCCGAGCCATAAAAAAGGCCGGTGCCGATAGCAGAGCCCAGCGCCATAAAGCGGATGTGGCGCGTGCTCAATCCACGTTTAAGTTTGTTAGTGCTTTCCATTTAAATCTTGCCATTCAACACGAAAAAAACAAAAAACCACGGGGCCTTAAGCCCCGTGGTTAAACAGTTTGTTGCCGTTGATTAATGAGCGTTCGATGCGACCTGACGCCCTGCAGCACGATCCCAGATAACCGCCAGAACCAGTGCAACAACGGTAGGCATCAGCCAGGCCAGGCCCTGCTCGGACAGCGGCAGACGCTGTGTCCAGGCTGGCAGAATTTCAGCGAACGCTGATGCTTTAATCCCGTCAAGGATACCAAAAATCAGGCTGATAAACATGGCTGGCGCAATAATTCGTGAGGAGTTATGCCACCACGGACGGGTGAAGCTCAGCACCACCAGCACGATGCACGGCGGATAGATCGCCGTCAGCACCGGAATAGAGACCTGAATCAGGTGGCTCAGACCGAGGTTAGACACCGCCATGGAGAAGATGCCGAGGATAAACACCAGGGTACGGTAAGAGAGCGGCAGATACTGCGCAAAGAACTCTGCACAGGCGCAGGTCAGGCCAACCGCGGTTACCAGACACGCCAGGAAGATCAGCGCCGCCAGCAGCATGCTGCCCGCACCGCCGAAGGTGTGCTGAACGTAAGCGTGGAGGATAGCCGCACCGTTCGCGTTCTGATCGACCAGCATCGCGCTATCGGAGCCCAGGCGGAACAGCGCCAGATACAGCAGCGTCAGGCCCACACCGGCCATCAGGCCAGCCCAGATGGTATAGCGGGTCAGCAGGCGCGCTTCGGTCACGCCGCGGGAACGCGCGGCGTTAACGATAACGATACCAAACACCATCGCGCCCAGCGTATCCATCGTCAGGTAGCCGTTCACAAAGCCGTTAGAGAACGCGGCGTTTTTATAGGCATCCATCGCGTCGCTAATCGGGCCGGCTGGCCAGATGATAGCCGCCACGGCCAGCACGATCAGCGCCACAATTTTCAGCGGCGCCAGGAAGTTACCGACCGTGTCCAGCAGCTTGCCCGGATAGAGGGAAACCAGAATCACGATGGCGAAATAAATCAGGCTGTAGATGAACAGCGGCATCGCGCCGTCGCCGGTCAGCGGGGCGATGCCCACTTCGAAGGAAACGGTCGCGGTACGCGGGGTGGCAAACAGCGGACCAACGGCCAGATAGCAGACGGTTGCCAGCAGAACGCCAGCCACTTTGCCAATCGGGGTGCTGAGGCTATCCACGCCGCCACCGACTTTCGCCAGCGCGATAACGGTCAGTACCGGCAGACCCACGGCAGTAATCAGGAAACCAAACGCGGCGGTCCAGACGTGTTCACCCGCCTGTAAGCCAACCATTGGAGGGAAAATGATGTTGCCTGCGCCAACGAACAGCGCAAATGTCATAAAGCCCAGCGCGATAATGTCACGCGATTTTAAGTGATGGGTCATAAAACCTTACTGCCTGTGGATGTGGTGTTGAAAACGTTGAGATTTTCGATTTCCCTGACGGGACGATACAGCCGAAAATTTGCTCAATTTCAGCGGGAAATGCTCCCGTCCTGGCGTGGAGAAGAATAGTTTTTCGATTTACCACGCAAATACAGTCGGTCTGACAGTATCTGGGGGGCAATTTAAACGCTTATAACGTTTAAAGGCAAGGAGGGATCGCAAAACCAGAACAATATGCCAGTATGAAAACGCACACCAGAACAATGCGCTAATTATAGGAAAAACCCATGGCTAATCATGCGAACAAAAAACAGCCAGCCGTATAAAATTCACACGCGTTTCGCTTGACTGCAAAGCAAACGGGCCAGCGATGGCTGACCCGTGGAAAGGTAAAATGACACGCCTGCCGTCAGGCGCTCTTTTTGGCAATTAATCGTTCCGGGATAACGAAACTGAAGCGGGTTCCCTTACCCAGGGTACTCTGGATATCAAGACGGCTTTCATGGTGATTCACCGCGTGTTTCACAATCGCCAGCCCCAGGCCGCTCCCCCCCGTCTGCCGCGATCGCGCTTTATCCACCCGGTAGAAGCGCTCGGTCAGGCGCGGAATATGCTCCGGGGCGATCCCCGGCCCGTTATCCTCAACGCTAAACTCGGCGCCTGCCGGCGTATGCTGCCAGCGCACCACGATATCCGTCCCTTCCGGCGTATGGTTTACCGCGTTGTACACCAGGTTGGAGATGGCGCTACGCAGTTCATCCTCGCTGCCCAGCACCTTCAGCGTATTGTCGACGTCAAAGGTCAGCTGATGTTTTTTATGGCTTAACGTCTGCGCTTCACGCTCGACGACGCGCAGCATCATGGGCACATCAATGGTGTCATTCAGCGCAAGCGACGGCGCCGCTTCAATCTTCGACAGCGTCAGCAGCTGCTTCACCAGCCCTTCCATGCGGTGCGTTTGCTCGCGCATCGTGTGCAGCGCTTTTTCACGCGGCGCGCCTTCCAGGGTTTGCTCCTGCATCATCTCCAGGTAGCCCTGCAGCACGGTCAACGGGGTGCGTAGCTCGTGGCTGACGTTGGCGAAGAAGTTACGACGCGCCCCTTCCAGCTGGTGCATCTGGGTCACGTCGCGCGCCACCATCAGCCACTGGCGATCGCTGTAGGGCATCACGCGGATTTCCAGATGGCGACCGTTATTCAGCTTCAGATTGTGGGGACGGGTGAAATCACGCTTTTTCAGATACAGCGTGAACTCGGGATAGCGCAGAAGGTTGAGGATGTTCTGACCATTATCGTCCGGCCAGCGCAGGCCCAGCAGCTGTTGCGCAAGCCCGTTACACCAGAAAATAGTTCCTTCTTCTGTCGTCAGGATCACCGCATCCGGCAGCGACTCTGCGCCGCTGCGAAAGCGTTTGATCAGGCTTCCCAGCTCGCGACGGCGCTTTTTATTACGCATCTGCATCTGGTGCAGGCCGTACAGCAGCGGCTCCCAACTGCCGCTTCCCGGCGGCGGCGTCATACTGCGGTCAACCCACAGCCACCAGGAGAGACGAAGCAGGTTCCAGAAATGCCAGACTAACAGCCCGGTAACCGCCGCCAGCAGAAACCACGGCAGGTGCCCAATAATGGCCCCCAGAAGGAGGGCCGGAATACAGCATAAGATCAGTTCAAAGACGAGCCTTTTCCATGACAGACGTTCCAGCACGCGTCACACTCCTGTCATTGTTCAGAAACGGGTCGAGAAACGATAACCCGTGCCGCGGACCGTCTGTACCATGCGATCGTGGCCGCTCAGTTCCAGCGCTTTTCGCAGGCGGCGGATATGTACGTCAACCGTCCGGTCTTCGACATACACGTTAGTTCCCCAGACGTTATTCAGCAACTGCTCGCGGCTGTAAACGCGTTCCGGATGGGTCATAAAGAAGTGCAGGAGTTTAAATTCGGTAGGCCCCATGTCGAGGGGATTTTCGCCGGTCATCACGCGGTGTGACGTTGGATCAAGGCTCAGGCCCTGCATCTCAATCACCTCTTCCACCGCCATCGGCGAAATACGACGCATGACGGCCTTAATGCGGGCAACCAGCTCTTTCGGGGAGAAAGGCTTGGTAATGTAATCGTCCGCGCCGGTCTCCAGACCGCGCACGCGATCCTCTTCCTCTCCGCGCGCCGTGAGCATCACAACCGGGATGTCGCGGGTCAGCGCTTCACGCTTCAGGTGTTTGATAAACTGCAGTCCGGAGCCGCCGGGCAACATCCAGTCAAGCAGAATCAGATCGGGCCAGGGTTCATTCAGCTGGTTCACCGCGCTGTCATAATCTTCCGCTTCAACCGGCTGGAAGCCATTTTGTTCGAGCACGAAGCACACCATTTCACGAATTGGAGCTTCATCTTCTACGACCAGAATACGTCTCGCCATACTTTGCCCTGTCTTATCTTATTTAAGTTACAAGTTTGTAATGCGGCGCCATTATGCGTCAGATTTATGACAGATTTATGAAAAACAGTACCACTATAAATGGCAAACTGTTGTTTTATTACAGCGGTTATTTTCCTCTCCCTGACAGTTTATAATCGCCCGCATCGTTTTTCGCCACGGATCTCCTATGCGCATACTTCACACCTCGGACTGGCATCTGGGTCAAAATTTTTACAGCAAAAGCCGTGCGGCTGAGCATGAAGCGTTTCTGAACTGGCTTCTGGAAACGGCCCAGGCGCACGAGGTGGATGCCATTATTGTGGCGGGTGACATTTTCGATACCGGTTCGCCGCCGAGCTATGCGCGCGAACTGTATAACCGCTTCGTGGTGAACCTGCAGCAGACCGGCTGTCATCTGGTGATTGTCGCCGGTAACCATGACTCCGTCGCCACGCTCAATGAATCCCGCGACATCCTGGCGTTTCTCAATACCACCGTTGTCGCCAGCGCCGGGCACGCGCCGCAGATCCTGAAAAAACGCGACGGGTCGCCGGGCGCGGTACTATGTCCGATTCCCTTTTTACGCCCGCGGGACATCGTGCAAAGCCAGGCGGGACTGTCGGGCGCGGAAAAGCAGCAGCATTTATTACAGGCCATCACCGACTATTATCACCAGCAGCACGCGGAAGCCTGCACCCTGCGCGGTGAACAGGCCATTCCGGTCATTGCCACCGGGCACCTCACCACCGTCGGGGCCAGCAAAAGTGACGCGGTTCGCGAGATCTATATCGGCACGCTGGACGCCTTTCCCGCGCAAAACTTCCCGCCCGCGGACTACATCGCGCTCGGGCACATTCACCGCGCCCAGGTCATCGGGGGCTGCGAGCATATCCGCTACTGCGGTTCCCCTATTTCGCTCAGCTTCGATGAAACCGGCAAAGCCAAGTCCGTGCATCTGGTGAGCTTTGATGAGGGCAAACTCAGCGCCGTCGAGACGCTGGAAGTGCCGGTCACCCAGCCGCTGGCGGTGCTGAAGGGCGATCTTGCCGCGATTACGGAACAGCTTGAGCAGTGGCGCGGCGCGGAGCTTAACCCGCCCGTCTGGCTGGATATTGAAATCACCACCGATGATTACCTGCACGATATGCAGCGGAAAATTCAGGCGCTGACCGAAGAGTTGCCGGTAGAGGTGTTGCTGGTGCGCCGCAGCCGCGAGCAGCGCGAGAAAATTCTGCTCGGCGCCCAGCGCGAAACGCTCAGCGAACTGCGGGTAGAGGAGGTATTTGAACGCCGCCTGTCGCAGGAAGAGATCGATGATGCGAAGCGCGTCAGGCTCAACGAGCTGTTCAGCCATACCCTGCACGCCCTCAATGACGAGGAAGAAAACGCATGAAAATTCTGAGCCTGCGCCTGAAAAATCTCAACTCCCTTAAGGGCGAGTGGAAAATTGACTTCACCGCGGAGCCTTTTGCCAGCAACGGCCTGTTTGCCATCACCGGCGCAACCGGCGCGGGTAAAACCACCCTGCTCGACGCCATCTGTCTGGCGCTCTACCACGAAACGCCGCGCCTGAATAAGGTCTCTCAGGCGCAAAACGACCTGATGACGCGCGATACCGCCGAGTGCCTGGCGGAAGTGGAGTTTGAGGTGAAAGGCGTCGCCTATCGCGCCTTCTGGAGCCAGAACCGGGCGCGCAACCAGCCGGACGGGAACTTGCAGGCACCGCGCGTGGAGCTGGCCCGCTGCGAGGACGGCAAGATTCTGGCCGACAAGGTCTCGGATAAGCTGGAGCAAACCGCGGCGCTCACCGGGCTGGACTACGGCCGTTTTACCCGCTCAATGCTGCTCTCGCAGGGGCAATTTGCCGCCTTCCTGAATGCCAAACCGGCCGACCGCGCAGAACTGCTGGAAGAGCTGACCGGCACCGAAATCTACGGCCAGATTTCCGCGATGGTGTTTGAGAAACACAAAGCCGCCCGCAGCGTGCTGGAAAAATGCGAGGCGCAGGCGGCGGGTGTCGTGCTGCTCAGCGAAGAACAGCAGCAGCAGTTGCAGCAAAGTTTGCAGGCACTTACTGACGAAGAGAAAACCCTGCTGGCCCAGCAGCAAAGCCAACAGAAAGATTTTCAGTGGCTTACGCGCCATGACGAGCTCTTGCGGGAGCAGCAGCGCGTTACCGCCCTGCAGCAGCAGGCGCAACAGGCGCAGGCGAACGCGGCGCCGGAACTGGCAAAACTCCAGCTTGCCCAGCCCGCCGCCCAGCTCCGTCCGCTCTGGGAGCATCAGCAGGAGCAAACCGCACGTCTGACGCAAACCCAGCAGCGAATTAACGAAGTAAATACTCGCTTACTGGCCAAAACCGCACTGCGCGCGCGGATCCGCAATACCGCCCTGCGTACCCATGAGCGGCTACAGGCCGAACTGACGGCGCTGGCGCAGTGGCTGGCGGAGAAAGAGCGTTATCGCCTGCTGGGCCAGGAAATTGCCGGCTGGCGCGCCCAGTTTTCACAGCTCAACCGCGACAAAAGTCAGCTCGCCGCGCTTGCTGCGCGGATGACTGAGCTTCGTCGGAAGCTGGCTGAGATGCCGGAAAATACGCTGACGCTGACGGCGGATGAGGTCAGCGCGGCCATGGAGCAGCAGTCCCGGTCCCGCACGCTGCGCCAGCAGCTGACGTCGCTGCATGCCCGCTATCAGCCGCTGCAAAAGCGCCTGAGCCAGAACGGTGAAAGCGTGCAGAAAGCCCAGGCGGAGCAGAGCAAGCTCAATGAAACCCTGGCGCTGCGCCGCCAGCAGTATAAAGAGAAACATCAGCACTATCTGGATCTGAAAGCCCTGTGCGAACGTGAAGCGACGATTAAAGATCTGGAAAGCTATCGCTCACAGCTTGAGGCAGGCAAACCCTGCCCGCTGTGCGGCTCCCACGAGCATCCTGCCGTGGAGACCTACCGGTCGCTTGAGCTGACGGACAACCAGCGTCGCCGTGATGCGCTCGAAAAAGAGGTCGCCGCGCTTAAAGAGGAAGGCCTGCTGGTGCTGGGACAGGTTAATGCCCTGGCTCAGCAGATCCAGCGTGAGACAGACGAAGCGCAGGCCTTGTCTCAGGAGGAGCAAGCGCTCACTAAAGCGTGGCAGGAGGCCTGCGCGTCGTTGAATATCGCCTTGAATATTCAGGAGGATATCGCGCCGTGGATGAACGAGCAGGAACACTACGAGCGTCAGCTTTATCAGCACAGCCAGCGTCTGACCTTGCAAAACCAGCTGAGCGATCAGGAAGCGCAGGAACGCCAGTATCAGCAGCAGCGCACCGCAACGCGCCAGGCGCTGGAACATACCCTGCTCGCGCTCTCGCTTAGCGTTCCCGAAGAGGGCAATGAAGCCGACTGGCTGCACGCCCGCGAAGCGGAATTTGCCCAGTGGCAGGAGAAGCAAACGCAGCACGGCGTGCTTCAGGAACGCGTGGGCGCGCTGAAGCCGCTGCTCGACACGCTTCCTGAAACACACGGCGAAGAGGCTGAACCGGCCATTCCTGATGACTGGCGCGACGTCCATAATGAATGCGTGTCGCTGCAAAGCCAGCTCGCCGCCCAGCAGCAGCAGGAAGCGCTGGAGCGCGAGCGCCTGCAGCAGTCGCAGACGCAGTTCACCGCGGCGCTCTTCGCAAGCTGTTTTGCCGATCGGGACGCGTTCCTTGCCGCGCTGCTGGATGACGACGCTATTCGCCGCCTCGAACAGCTGAAACAGTCGCTGGAAAACCAGATACAGCAGGCCGCGGCCCTTTCCGGCCAGGCTAATCAGCAGCTGCAGGCGCACCTTGCGCTGCGCCCGGAAAAACTTGACGCGGATGCGTCTACCCTGCAAAGCCAGCTGCAGCAGCTGGCGCAACGGCTTCGCGACAACACCACGCATCAGGGCGAGATCCGCCAGCAGCTTAAGCAGGACAGCGATAACCGCCAGCATCAGCAGGCGTTAACGCTGCAAATTGAAGAGGCCGCGCGCCAGGCCGACGACTGGGGCTATCTTAACGCGCTGATCGGCTCCAGCACCGGCGACAAGTTCCGCAAGTTCGCGCAGGGGCTGACGCTGGATAATCTGGTCTGGCTGGCTAACCAGCAGCTTAACCGCCTGCACGGGCGTTATCTGCTGCAGCGCAAAGCCAGCGAGGCGCTGGAGCTGGAAGTGGTCGACACCTGGCAGGCCGATGCGGTGCGCGATACGCGTACGCTCTCCGGCGGCGAGAGCTTCCTGGTCAGCCTGGCGCTGGCGTTAGCGCTTTCTGACCTGGTAAGCCACAAAACGCGGATTGATTCCCTGTTCCTCGATGAGGGGTTCGGCACGCTCGACAGTGAAACGCTGGATACCGCGCTGGATGCGCTCGACGCGCTGAACGCCACCGGGAAAACCATCGGGGTGATTAGCCACGTCGAGGCGATGAAAGAGCGTATTCCGGTGCAGATCAAGGTGAAGAAGATCAACGGGCTGGGGTACAGCAGGCTGGACAGGGAGTTTGCGGTGGGGTGAATGGTGGAATGGTGCGGTCTGGTGCTCTCACCCTGGCCCTCTCCCACGGGGAGAGGGTAAAAACATCAAAAACAGCAACTTGCGTTGCTTTTTTGCGTCTATTCCGGCCACAGCCACGCCGCGCCGCGCACGCCGCTGGAGTCGCCGTGGACGGCTTTGCGGATCGGGGTTTCGCACTCGCCGCCGAAGACCCACTGCTTAACCAGGTTCGGTACCGTGGCATACAGCCGGTCTACGTTGCTCATGCCGCCGCCGAGCACAATCACGTCCGGATCGAGAATGTTCACCACGTGCGCCAGCGATTTCGCCAGACGCATTTCGTAGCGGCTGAGCGCCAGTTCGGCCACCGGATCCTGTTCTTCCACCAAACGCATAATCTCGTTCCCCTTGAGCGGCTGGCCGCTCAGGCGGTGGTAGTCGGTCGCAAAACCGGTGCCGGAGATAAACGTCTCAATACAGCCCTGCTTGCCGCAGTAGCACGGCACTTCAGCGCGGTATTTGAGTTCATCTTCATCCATCCACGGCAGCGGATTGTGTCCCCACTCGCCCGCCGTGCCGTTGCCGCCGATATGTGAACGTCCACCAAAGGCCACGCCTGCGCCGCAGCCGGTACCGATAATCACCGCAAACACGGTCTGCGCCCCGGCTGCCGCACCGTCGATGGCCTCAGAGACCGCCAGGCAGTTGGCGTCGTTAGCCAGACGCACTTCCCGTTTCAGGCGCGCGCTTAAATCTTTATCAAACGGCTGACCGTTGAGCCAGGTGGAGTTGGCGTTTTTTACCACCCCGGTATACGGCGAGATCGACCCCGGGATCCCCATTCCGACGCTGCCGGTTTGCCCTGTCGCCTGCTCGGCCATCTCAACCAGTTGGGCAATCGTCTCGATCGTCTGGTGATAGTCATCGCGCGGCGTCGGCAGACGGTGGCGGAAAAGCTGTTCCCCCTGCTCGCTCAGTGCGATGACTTCTGTTTTGGTGCCGCCCAAATCAATCCCAATACGCACAAGACTCTCCTCATTATTTTGATTATCAACAGAGTAGAAGCACGCTTCCCGATTAGCAATGCAAGCGATGCGACAATTCGTTATCATGCCCGCTGATTTAACGACAAGGCCGTGGAAATTATCATGCTGTGGTTCAAAAATTTGATGGTTTACCGTCTCAGCCGCGACGTTTCGCTGCGCGCAGAAGAGATGGAAAAACAGTTAGCCGCTTATAGCTTTTCCCCTTGCGGTAGCCAGGATATGGCGAAAACCGGTTGGGTTCCGCCAATGGGTTCACAAAGCGATGCACTGACCCACGCCAGCAGCACGGGTCAAATCATCGTCTGCGCCCGCAAAGAAGAGAAAATTCTGCCCACGCCGGTGGTTAAGCAGGCGCTTGAAGCAAAAATTTTCAAGCTGGAAGCCGAGCAGGGCCGCAAGCTGAAAAAAACCGAAAAAGACTCGCTGAAAGATGAAGTTCTGCACTCTCTGCTGCCGCGCGCCTTCAGCCGCTTCAGCCAGACGATGATGTGGATCGATACCGTTAACGGGCTGATCATGGTGGACTGCGCCAGCGCCAAAAAAGCGGAAGATACGCTGGCCCTGTTGCGTAAAAGCATCGGCTCTTTACCGGTCGTACCGCTGGCGCTGGAAACGCCGATTGAGCTGACTCTGACCGAGTGGGTCCGCAGCGGTACCGCGGCGCAAGGTTTCCAGATCCTGGACGAAGCCGAGCTGAAAGCCCTGCTGGAAGATGGCGGCGTGATCCGCGCGAAAAAGCAGGATCTGGTGAGCGACGAGATCGCCGTACACATTGAAGCGGGCAAAGTGGTCACCAAACTGGCGCTCGACTGGCAGCAGCGTATTCAGTTCGTGATGTGCGACGACGGCTCCGTGAAGCGTCTGAAGTTCTGCGACGAGCTGCGCGATCAAAACGAAGATATCGACCGGGAAGATTACGCCCAGCGCTTTGACGCGGACTTTATCCTGATGACCGGCGAGCTGGCCGCGTTAATTCAGAATCTGGTGGAAGGTCTCGGCGGCGAAGCGCAGAGATAATTTCCCTTCATACTGATCCTCTCCCCAAAGGGGAGAGGAAAGAAGATTATTTCAGGTAGCGGCAAAGATAAGAGGTCGGTTCAGCAACCTGCAAATGAAATTCGCTGTGGCCAGGGACGTTGAAAACTTGCCCGGCAGCGTAAACTTTCCATTCCGTTTCACCCGGCAGTAAGACGTTCAGCGCGCCGCTAACCACCGTCATCTCTTCCGCTTCCGCCGTGCCAAAGGTGTATTCCCCTTCGGCCATAACGCCCACACTGGCGCGGCCAGTGCTGCTGCTGGTAAAACCGATGGATTTCACTTTACCGGAAAAGTATTCGTTACTTTGAAGCATGAACTGGCCCTTATATTCAGAGATAAAAATTCACTATAGGGGCCATGCTCATCACCTGTCACGCAAAATCATTACGTCAGAAGTTCTGAAGCCAGGCGAGCCATCAGAACGTTGGACAACAGCACCGGCACGTCCAGCGCCTTTTGCAGTAAATCCCGGTGATGCTGGTGGAAACCAAGACAGTCCAGAATCAATACATCTGCCCCTCTCTCCAGCAGCTCCTTCCCGGCAGCAATAAGTTTAGCCTCGCTGTCCCAGAAGGGGTTTGCCAGGGCATACAGGGGCGTTTTTTCGAGCACGTGCCATTTTGCTTCCTGGTTGTCCATGAGCTCCTCAATGGGGACAATTACCCCCACCTGATGCCCGTCAACAATGGAGGCCACCAGAGGAGGAATAATGCGCATCGGCTCAAGCAAAATCGCATTGCGCGCGATGAGTCCCTTAATGGGGGCGGTGCTCATCAGCAAAATAACGTCATATTGTTGATTATCGAGTACTTCTATTACTGCCTGCAGCGAGCGCTCTATTTTCTGTCGAGAAACATGCGCCAGTTTACCGTCGCTTAATAACGTCGCCAGGGGATCCTCCCCCGCCTCTACAGCGTAGTCTTCCATGACCTCTTCCCGACTCATCTTACCCAGCAGGCTGAGATGCGTGATCTGTTGTTCAGATACATGCTCGGTTAAGAGCGGTAACACTTCGCTTACAGGGACCACACCAATGGTGAGGATCGCCAACGTTGCCTTCATCTTCTTCGCCTTCCATCACTACAAAAACGTGTACACAGGTACAGGCTCACTACGCTGTACAGTTCGTTTTTTCAACAAAACAGCACCAAGCGTAGCAGGCGATCTCTGCCCCGAAATGTAAAGATCGCCTGCCGGTAACGGAGCTACCTGTAATAACTAAATATTAACTCCTGCTTAACATTTGCGATGAGTAAAAAGTGTGATTCAGGCACGGTATTGGAGCGTTTAGGAAAACATTCACGACTTTTCGGGATCTTCGTAGCGCCGTTTGGCATCCAGCGCTTCCTGTTCAGTCTCATGTTCACTGATCAGCGAGTCCGGCTTGGGGTGATCGGCACGCAGCTGGTACCAGGTCACGGTCTGGCCGCCATTGCCTTTTTCAACGGTAACGATACGTGCTTCGCGCGGATAGGGAGGTCTGGTTGGCATAGCTCATCCTTTTTTTATGTCTGAGCTATCAGTATAGACGGCGGTTAGCTGGCACACGCCAGACGCAGGGCGGTAATAATCTGAATTACCACATCTTCCGGGGCCGCAGAGGCATCCACGACATGGTGCGCCGCTTCACGATAAAGGGCATCACGCTCGGCCAGCACTTCGCTCACCTCTTCGCTGAGCGGTCGTGACGTCAGCGCCGGGCGTTGTCCCTCTTCAGGAAATGCCTCAAGGCGCCCTACCAGAGCCGCCACCGGCGCGCAGAGATAGATCACAATGCCTTTTTCGCGCATAAAGTGACGATTACATTCGGCCAGAACAATGCCGCCTCCCGTCGCAATGACGGCTGACGGCGTGGTGACCGCTTTCAGCGCGGCCGTTTCGCGGGCGCGAAAGCTTTCCCATCCCTCTTGCTCCACGATGTCGGCGATGGTTTTGCCGGCCTCGGTCTGCAGCCAGTGGTCGGTATCAACAAACTGACGATGACACGCGCGTGCCAGTTCCACGCCAACGGTGGTTTTCCCACAGCCGCGGGGGCCAACTAAAAAGATGGGTTGGGTCATAGCCAGGTGTTCCCCTTGATGCCGAATGGCTGAAGAGTGTAAAGAAATAATTGCAGAAGATGTGTCGATTACTTTACTGCAAAGCGGTACGGGATGACAACCCTGTGGAGGCCACACTGTACCACATATTGACAATAATTATCATTACGCCGTACGGCGCTTCACTTCCAGCAGCCATTTATCCAGTTCGGCAGCAAACTGCTGACGATCGCGCTGGGACAGGCTGTCCGGTCCACCGGTCTGCACGCCGCTGGCCCGCATCGTATCCATAAAATCACGCATGGTGAGTTTTTCCCGGATGGTTGAAGGCGAATAACGCTCGCCGCGCGGATTGAGCGCCGCCGCCCCTTTCTCCAGCACTTCCGCCGCCAGCGGTATATCGGCGGTGATGACCAGATCCTCCGCGCAGCACAGACGAACAATTTCATTATCCGCCACGTCGAACCCGGCTGGCACGCGTAAAGAACGGATGAACCGCGAAGGCGGGACGCGAATATTCTGGTTCGCCACCAGCGTCAGCGGCATCTGAACGCGCTCGGCGGCGCGGAATAAAATCTCTTTAATCACATTCGGACACGCGTCCGCATCAACCCAAATCGCCATGTTGTCTCCCCATAATGACTCTGCCGACTATTGTCGCCTGCATTTCGTTGTTAAGCTATCAATCAGAGAAAACAACGCATAATGACGGAGAATCATGATGGACAAGAAAATCGGGTTTATCGGCTGCGGTAACATGGGCAAAGCCATCCTGGGCGGCCTGATCGCCAGCGGGCAGGTTCTGCCGGGTCAGATTTGGGTCTATACCCCGTCACCGGAGAACGTCGCCGCATTGCGCGATCAATACGGGATCAACGCCGCCGAAAGCGCGCAGGAGGTAGCCCAGGTTGCCGATATTGTCTTTGGTGCCGTTAAGCCGAACATCATGATCAAAGTATTAAGCGACATCACCTCCAGCCTGAACAAAGAGACGCTGGTCGTGTCGATTGCCGCAGGCGTGACGCTCGATCAGCTGGCGCGCGCGCTGGGCCACGATCGTAAAATCGTCCGCGCAATGCCGAATACCCCTTCACTGGTCAACGCCGGTATGACCTCCGTCACCCCTAACGCGCTGGTGACCTCAGAAGAGGTGGCGGACGTGCTGAACATTTTCCGCTGCTTCGGCGAGGCGGAAGTGATTGCAGAATCCATGATCCATCCGGTGGTCGGCGTGAGCGGTTCAGCCCCCGCGTACGTTTTCATGTTTTTAGAAGCGATGGCGGACGCCGCCGTGCTTGGCGGCATGCCGCGCGCGCAGGCGTATAAATTCGCCGCGCAGGCCGTCATGGGCTCCGCCAAAATGGTGCTGGAGACCGGTAAACACCCGGGTGAACTGAAGGATATGGTCTGCTCCCCGGCCGGTACCACCATCGAAGCGGTGCGGGTGCTGGAAGAGCGCGGGTTCCGTTCGGCCGTCATCGAGGCGATGGCAAAATGCATGGAAAAGTCAGAGAAGCTGAGTAAATCCTGATATCTGGCCGGGCGTCAGGCGGCCACTTCGGTGCGGCCGCGCCCGGCATTTTTCGCCTTGTACAGCGCCACATCTGCCGCCTTCAGCCATTCCCGATAGTGCACAAACTGCGGCCCCCAGGGAGCCACGCCCACGCTGATGCGCAGAGGCTCTTTCGGCGCGCACGGTAACGACAGCGTTTCCAGCCGCGCGTGAACCCGCGACATGACGGCGATGGCGCTTTCAGCGGCAGTCTGGGACATAATCACCGCGAACTCATCCCCGCCAAACCGGCCTATCGCATCGCCCGACCGTACCGACATCTGAAGCTGGCGGGTGATGGCCACGATGGCCTTGTCGCCTGCGTCGTGCCCCCAGGTATCGTTGATGTTTTTAAAGTGGTCGATATCAATCAGCAATATCGTGGCGGTGCAGTGGCTCCGGCGACAGTGCTCAAATTCATTGCGCAGCAGTATCTCCCAATGTCGGCGGTTAAAGACCCCGGTCATACCGTCACGGGTGCTCATCATTTCCAGCCGCCGCTTATGTTCCGCCAGCCTGACGGCCGTTCGATGGCTAAGCCAGGCAAACAGCATGGGATAAAGCATAAGGATGGGAAGCGTTAAGCCCCACTCCAGCACCCCCGGATTAAAGGGCACCGCGCTGCCAACGAGGGGTAATGTGACCAGCACGGAAAGCGCGGTGAGCGCCATTCCCGAAATAAACAGACGGCAGCCGCCTGAGCCCATCATATTTATTCCCACCATCATCACCAGCGCTGCCGCAGGTAACGCATAAATTCCCATCACGCCAATCCAGACCCCGGCGATAACGGAATCCATCTTGAGGTTAAAAGTTTCCTGCTGATGAGGTGAGGCGGCGCGGCAGGATAGCTGCCAGGCAAAGTGCGGCCAGACGAATGCCCACCCCACCAGCAACAACCACCAGCCGCCGGGTAAAAAACGGCTGACCAGCATCTCCGCCACCGGGAAAAACATCGCCGCCAGCCCGACAACGCGGGCCAGCCGGGCTCGCCTGGCAAACTGGATGCCGGTACGGTGAGGATCATCCTGAGAAAAGGTTAAACTCCACTCTCCCCGAATGCGCTTTTTATTGTAATAAACGTCATCATTCATCATTTTTGGGAATATTCTGAAACATTTTCCCAAATTATAGAGAGGGGGTCTGCGGGGAAAGTATGAAATTTCGGGTGAGCCGCCGGAGCCGCTCACCCGTTAGAACTACACTTTTTTCTTCAGGCAGGCACTCATGAACTTGCTGCGATCGTCGCCCTTAAGGGACTGCTCGGTCGCTTTCGCATTACACTCGCGCATTTTTTGCTGCTGCGGCGTCAGGCTTTTTTCACCGGGTTTCGCGGCGCCGTTTTTCAGGCAGTCGCTCATGTAGGTTTTACGTGCATCCCCCTTCAGACTCTGGGACGTCGCCTGTTGATTACAGGTGGTCATGCGTTGCTGTTGCGGCGTTAATGTTTTTTCTTCCGCGTTCGCCGAGGAGATCAGGAACAGGCCGGAGAGCAGAGTAACCAGTAATGTTGTTTTCATTGCACCATCCTTTTGTGAACATTCCCTGTAAGTCTGGTTCGTGACGGGAAAAAAACCACCCGGCTGATGTGATTTACGCCGGGAATTTATCACTTCAGATCCAGCGCGCAGGAATTGGCGGTATCGGCATAAATGGCCGGGGTAATTAACAGGGGATGTAACGCGATAAAAAGCGCGCTCTGTTTCAATTTAATTACTTCATGTATAAATACAAAAATAAAACAGAGCGACTCAGGCATCCTGCATGACAATCCTATGACATGTCAGTAACGGCTTAACTGCGCGGATGCCTCAACAGCTTCTTTACGTATTGCTGCAGCAACTCGGCATCCTCTGGCGGAACCTGGGTATCGGGCCGCGCCTTATCCAGCGCCCCTTCGATGCTATCGATTAACGCCTGCTGGTCAGATGTTGCCATCTGCCGCAGCAGCGCGGTGACAACAATTTCCAGCGCTTCGACCTGGGCGACCAGCTCTTTCGACTCCTCTTCCTTTTGTGCAAGCTTAACCAGCAACTCAGCAATGAGATTTTTCATCGTGCTATTTCCTTATGGGATTTCCTCTGAAATTAACACCAGGAATGAAATATGCAAAGCGGAGAAAAGTATTATCTTATGCAAAAGTGACATTGCCGCCAAATTAGCGCAGCGATCTTTTCAGCGAAACGTTTTTCTATAAAAAAACGCCGCATTTTGTTATATAAAAATGCGGCTACCATAAGAATATATAATACATCTGGCAATGATTATTTCGCCGATTTCGCTTCCGCTATTTGTCTGCGGCGACGCAGGGCAATAGCCAGCTGGATAATATTGATTAAAACGACAATCGCCGTCGCGGCAAATACCCAGCGAAAACCCGCCATTGCAGAAACGGATGCACCAATAAGCGGACCGGCAACGTTGCCTAAATACATAAACGACTGGTTATAGCCAAAAATACGCCCCGTGACCTGGTCGCTGGAATATTTGACCAGCAGTGTCTGTACGGCCGGCAACATAGCGCCATCCGCAAAGCCGAGTAAAAACCGCAGCACGCCCAGCTGAAGCGGAGAGGTAACAAACGACATGGCGAAAAAGAGCACCACCGCAAAAATCAGCGTCGCCATCAGGATGCGCGCCGTGCCGATCCTGTCGCCCAGTTTTCCCAGACGCGGGGCAGAGATCAGCGCGGAGACGCCCGGCACGGCGGCGATCATGCCGCTGAGAAAGGCGATATTATTGCTGTCCGGCTCCATCGACTTGATAAACAGCGCCAGAATCGGGCCGACCGAACCGTTGCAGAGCTGGATCACCATGGTGGTGACAAACAGGCTAATCACGAGTCCGGGGTAAGGCAGCGAGGCGAAGACGGCCCTGCCGCTCAGGCGCTCAGATTTACTGATAACGGGGCGGCCACCCTCCTTGATAAGAAAGAGCGTAACCAGAAAGCTGATCACCAGCAGGATTGCGGTGATGATGAATACCGCGCGCAGACCGACATGGTCAGCCAGAAAGCCTCCCAGCAGCGGGCCGCCGATAACGCCGCTGATCTGGGCGGTGGAAAGCGTACTCAGCGCCCAGCCGCTGCGCTCGCGCGGCACCTGAGAGGCAACCAGCGCCATGGCGTTGGGAATATACCCGGACGTCAGCCCCATCACCGCCCGCAGGAAAAACAGCTGCCAGACGTTGGTGGCGAAGGCCTGGAGCAGAATAGCAATCGCCATCCCGAGGGAGGCGCGCAGCAGCATCAGCTTGCGCCCTTTCCGATCCGCCAGGCTGCCCCACATCGGAGAGACAATGGCGGAGACCAGAAACGTGACGCTGAACGTCAGCCCGGACCACATGGAGAGCGCTTCGTGGGAGGTGACCCCCAGCTGTGACACGTACAGCGGCAGGAACGGCAGGATCTGGCTGATGGCAAGCCCGGTGAAGAAGCAGCCGAACCAGACCGAGATAAGATTAACTTTCCAGGATTCCATACAGAAATAGTCTTCATTTTTAGGCGAATTCGCCGTCAGATTAGCAAGTTACGCGCCTTAACGTCGCACCAGAGATGCGGCCTCGCTGACTTTGGTGTTTTATCTTCCCAGTCATCATATTTGTGAAACAAGTCACAATTCATCCATTTTCTGGCGGAAGATTATGCTTCAACGGCAGAGACCAAAGCCGCGCATTCCCAGATGAAAGTGGCTGGCGTGCGCCGCGTTATATTCCGGCCCAAGACCGTTTCCGTAGTAGCCGCAGCTTGCCGCCAGCAGAGCCTTAAGCCAGGGCTGCGTTTTTGCCGATTTCCAGCCGTTCAGTACCGTAACGCGCTCTCCGTTCGCCAGCCGAAAAGCGGCGATATCCAGCGCCTCTGCCGTGGCATGCTCGCTGCGCCGCGCATCGGGCCGGTGGTAGATATTGCGGCAGGCAAAGCTGCCGAGGTGCTCAATGCGCGTCAGTTCACTGCCGGTAAAGCGTTTGGTCAGTGGCCGGGCCTGCTGGCTGACGAACAGGGCTGAGCTGAGCGCCAGCGGACAGCTGGCAAGAAAACTGCCGTTCAGGCTCACCGGGCCGAAGTCACGCACGCGCACGACGTTGTTCAGCGGGCATTCCCCGCCGCTGTCAGCGACCGCCTGGGTGCGGATCAGGTTTTTTTGATTAGCCTGTGCTAACAGGCTCGCGCAGGCTTCGGGCGTTAAGCGCCGCAGCTTATACTGGGTAATACGGCCTGGCGGGTCGTCCAGGTTCAGCGGCGTGAAAGGGTTGTAGTGAGACGGCAACCAGCGGTAGCCCGCCGTTGCGATTGCTCCAAGGATGAAAATGGTCAGCAGCGTTTTTCCTTTCACTCTCCCCCCTCACTGTTCCCCAAAACATTATGGCAGAAGGCCGCGAAACCCGCAGGGCATCGTGGTATGTTATTGGCTTTTCGTCAGACTGGAAGAGAGTGAGATGGCAAAGCAGCGCGTAGGTATTGTCTTTGGGGGAAAATCAGCGGAGCACGAGGTGTCCTTGCAATCGGCTAAAAATATCGTCGATGCGATCGATAAAAGCCGTTTCGACGTGGTGCTGCTGGGCATTGATAAACAGGGCCAGTGGCACGTTAACGATGCCAGCCAGTATCTGCTGAATGCCCACGATCCGGCACACATTGCCCTTAATCCTTCGGAAATTAGCGTCGCCACCGTACCCGGCGTTGTGAAGGGACAGCTTATCAACGCCGGCAACGCGCAGGCTCTCGCCCAGATCGACGTGGTCTTCCCTATCGTGCACGGCACCCTCGGCGAAGACGGTTCCCTGCAGGGGATGTTACGCATGGCTAACCTGCCGTTCGTGGGCTCGGACGTGCTGGGATCCGCCGCCTGCATGGACAAAGACGTCACCAAACGCCTGCTGCGCGATGCCGGGCTGAATATTGCGCCATTCGTGACCCTCACCCGCGCCAACCGCGACAAGCACAGCTTCGCGCAGATTAGCGCTGAGTTGGGCCTGCCGCTGTTTGTGAAGCCAGCCAACCAGGGCTCCTCCGTGGGGGTCAGCAAAGTCACCACCGAAGCAGAGTTCACGCAAGCCGTCCGTCTGGCGTTCGAGTTCGACCATAAAGTGGTGGTTGAGCAGGGGATCAAAGGCCGAGAAATTGAGTGCGCGGTGCTGGGCAACGATTTTCCACAGGCCAGCACCTGCGGTGAAGTGGTCTTAAACAGCGACTTCTACTCGTACGACACCAAATACATTGATGATAAAGGCGCCCAGGTTGTTGTTCCTGCGGATATCGATCCGGCCATCAACGATAAGATCCGGACGATCGCCATTCACGCCTATCAGACGCTCGGCTGCAGCGGCATGGCGCGCGTGGACGTGTTCCTGACGCCGGAGAACGAGGTCGTGATCAATGAAATCAACACGCTGCCGGGTTTCACCAATATCAGCATGTATCCAAAACTGTGGCAGGCCAGCGGGCTTGGCTACTCTGAGCTGATCACCCGCCTGATCGAACTGGCGCTGGAGCGTCACGCCGCCGACAGCGCCCTGAAAAGTTCCGTTAACGGTTAATCGGCACCCTTAGCCGTCTCCTCCGCTGTCGTCTCTTCCGGACGGCGGCGGATAATCAACCCTGCCAGCCAGAAACTGATTACCCAGGTCACCAGACCCACGGCATAGGTTTGCCAGCCTTTTGCTTCAAATCCCAACAGCCCCACGACGCCGTTAAGAATAAAGATCAGCCCGATAGCAAAGGCGTAGTAGTGCCAGTCACGGCGAAGTTTGGACGTGAGCTTCATAACAACTCCGGCAGGGAAAAAAGACATCCTCTCACAGTTTTACCGCCAGGTCTGTGGCAGATGCGGAAATTCTGAAATGCGGCGCAGTTTCATTTAAGTTAACAAATTGTGACATGCTGCAGAAATCAACAATCCAGGAGAAATCCTGAGCGAAAATTACCACGATTCTGATATTGACAAATGCGTTGACCTGTCAAACTCACCCCGTAAGACGCGTATTAAAACAGAGTGATATTTCGGGAGGTCAACATGGCTGACTTTACATTGTCGAAACCTATTTTTGGCGGCAAACCAAAAACCTCCACGGCGGGTAATATCGCGTATGCCCTGTTTGTCCTGTTCTGCTTCTGGGCTGGCTCCCAGCTGCTTAATATGCTGGTGCACGCGCCGGGCGTTTATGAACACCTGATGCAGGTGCAGGATAACGGACGCCCGCGGGTTGAAATCGGGTTTGGCGTGAGCACGCTGTTTGGCCTCGTGCCCTTCCTCGCGGGGTGTATGATTTTAGGCGTTGTCGCGCTCGTCCTGCGCTTTCGTCGCCGCCATTAAAGCCCCATACAGCGAGCCCGGCGATCGTCCACGCGTTTTGCGAACCATGCGGTGGTCAGGTTACGCGTGATCTTCGGGCTTTCCAGCTGGATCCCCGGCAGGACAGCCCTCGGTAACGTTTTCCCACTCTTCTTCTCTGCAAGGGCAAACACCTTCTTGTAGAGATCCGTTTTCTCAAATGCCAGGCTGTCGCCTTTCTCAAGCTGACGGCGAATGTCGCTGTTGCTCATATCAAGCGCTGTCGATAATTTCCGGATCGCCCGCTCGGTGCTTCCCGCCTCGCTGCTGCCGTAGGCGATAAGATCGCCGTCCAGCGCCAGCTTGACGCCGCTTGCGCGGCTGACCGCGCTCTGAAACGCCGCGTTACGGCTGGCATACCAGCCCGCGTTAAAGTCTGCGAAGCGGTACAGGGGCTCGCTGTAGTTCGCCGGATAGTTCAGTAGATGATAGGTGCCGAACCACAGCCCGCCGCGCAGGGAGAAGACCTCCTGGCGCACCGTACCGTCAATTTCCCACGGGTAGCCGTCGGTATGCTTCTCGGCAAACGCAATGCTCACCTGCATCGGGCCGCCGGTATGAACCGGGTTCAGTGAGCCAAACAGCTTCTGCCCCATCGGCACCATGTTAATGAAATCATCAAAGATGGCGCTGAGCTGTTTTTCGGTTTTCACCGTGTCCAGCCGTTCGCTGTAGCTTTTGCCGTTTGGCGAGGTGATTTTCAGCGCGGTATGCACGAGGAACACCGGGATATGCATCGATTCCGCGCGGCGGTCGATCTCTTTCCAGGCGATTTTGTTGAGACCCGGCACCACCGGGTCTGACTGGTACATCGACTCCTGCTGCGCCACCGCCAGCACCGAGCAGATATTCTCCTCGGTGGGGGCAATCTTCTGGCTTTCGAAGGTTTTTGCCAGCGCATCGGCCCACGCACTGCGATCCTTCACGCTGGCGGGCATTTTTTGCCGCACAACGCTTGCGACATCCACGGGCTTCTCGCCCTTTTTAAGCGGAGCAGCGCCTTTTTCGGCACAGCCCGCCAGAACGAGGGCAGCCAGCAAGGACAGCGGTAACGCACGCGGTACGGCAAAAGACATAGCAACTCCCTGTATTAGCTAAATGTGTTGGTGACTTCCTGCAGATCCCGATCGTCCAGCTCATGTTCAAAGCTGCGCAGACGTTTATAGATGGACATCAGCTCCACCAGCGTAGTCCAGGAGTTGATCAGATACTGGAACGAGTTTCTGACCTGATCGAACACGTTGGTAATCTGGGTCAGTAAGCCCAGCGTGATTGTTCCCGCAACAATAGACGGGAACAACAGGAATAGTCCAAAAACAGTATCGACCTGCAGATAGAAAATACGGGCAATATTGAAATACATGTAGTGGAAATAGAGCCTGAAATAGTTGAAACGGACGTTGCGGAACAGCTCTTTAATCGTCGGGGGTGCAGCGCGCGTTGGGTCATCCTCTCCGTAGACCAGTTCCTTACGATAGGCCGCTTCCACACGCTGATTCTTAAACTCTAAGCCCGGCAGCTTAATCCCGACGACGGCGAGCAGGCCTGTGCCCATAAGCGACCAAATCAGCGCCGGGATGAGCAGGCCGTACGGTAAATGTCCGACAATCGGCAAGGCTGAAATATGGGGAGAAAGCGCAACCAGAATCGGTAAGAACGCAAACAGTTTCAGGATGGCATTAAGCAGGCTGACGCCCATATCCTCAAGCGTTGACGCGAAACGCATGGTGTCTTCCTGAACGCGCTGAGCAGCGCCTTCAATATGGCGCAGACGCTCCCAGTGGGTCATGTAGAATTCGTTCATCGCCGTACGCCAGCGAAAGACGTAATGGCTGACGAAGAAATTATTCAGCACCGCCACGGTGACGGCGATCATCGCAATGCCCATAAAAATTTTTAACTGATTGTAAAGCTCGCCGATTGGCACCCGGTTAGGGGCGCTCAGCGCTTTCTGGATGAGATCGTAGAACGGGGCATACCACGCGTTAATGGCTACGCTCACTTCGACCAGAAACCAGGTGACAAAAATAATCAGCGACGTTCCCAGAATGGACCACGTCTGCCAGCGATGAGGGGAATAATTAAACCAGAACAGCGCAAACAGCGCGACGCACAGCGCGTAATAGGCATAAAACAGCAGATAGCTTAACGACCAGAAGCGCGCCGCGCTAATCGGCACCTCGCCTGTTGCCCCCGCGATGCGCGTCAGCCATGCACCGCCGCCCGCCAGCCAGAACACGACGGCGATCAGTGCCCAAATAAATGCCGACAGGAAAAAAGGCCCCGGCTTTGGGAAAAAAGACTTAAACATGATACTTCCTTCTTGTTGTTATGGTTGTTGCTGTGCTCAACACATTACCACACGAATACCTTGCCCGAGCCGGTCTCCCGGCTCGGGCAAAAAGGTCAGACCCGTGGGTTGATTATTAGTTCGCTTTCCAGTTTTCGAGAATTGTTTCGGTGCGTTTCACCGCGACAGGGTTCGCCGGCGCAATGAAGTTTCGCCAGACGTCGTTGTGGTGGTTAATCAGGATCTGTGCTTCGGCAGCCGGGCGGTTGGCGGTGGTATGGGCATCTTCCGCCACGGTAATGTGGTAACCGCGGCTGACGCCATTCTTGACCGTGGCGTCAACGCAGTAATCGGTGGCGCACCCGCAGATGACAAACTCGCGAATGCCCTGCTCGCGTAACAGCGCTTCAAGCGTGGTGTCGTAAAAAGCATCACAGGCGGTCTTGGTCACGTACAGCGCGCCAGCAGGTTGATAGAGTTCAGGCAGCAATGCAAACCCGTCACTTCCCTCTTCCAGCCCCCCGGCCTCGGCATGCTGAATAAAAATCACCGTGTCGGCAGCCTGCGTAAGCTGGTTGATCAAAGAGACACACTTCTCGCGCTGATGACGCGGGGTTTCAAACACCCCGTTCTGCATATCAACCACCATTACCACACGCTTTTCAGACATACCGTTCTCCGCAAGATTGAGTAACACTGGTGCCTATCATAAGCCCGATGTCACAAAATGGGAGAGCGCTCGCAGGGAAATTCTTCATATTTACCCATGGTTACGTTTTTCTCGCTATGGTTATGCTATTCGGGGCATTGCACGGTGCCGATTAGTAGTATAAATACCCATTACTTTCCTCATTCACTTCATGGATGCTTTTCGTTGAAACGTTGTCTGCTCTCTTTTGCCGCGCTGTGTGCGGTGAGCTTCTCCACCGCCCAGGCAGCCCAGCCGCTGACGGCGCCCGTTTTGGCTTCAGATATTGCCGATCGCTACGCGAATCTTATCTATTACGGCAGCGGCGCGACCGGGATGGCAATGGTGGTCATCGACGGCAACCAGCGCGTTTTCCGCAGCTTTGGTGAAACGCGTCCAGGTAATAACGTTCGCCCGCAGCTGGATTCCGTTGTGCGCGTTGCGTCCTTAACCAAGCTGATGACCAGTGAAATGCTGGTGAAGCTGCTCGACCAGGGCGTGGTGAAGCTCGACGATCCGCTCAGCAAATACGCCCCGCCGGGAGCCCGCGTGCCGACGTATCAGGGCACGCCAATTCGCCTTGTTAACCTCGCGACGCACACCAGCGCTCTGCCCCGCGAACAGCCGGGCGGCGCGGCGCACCGCGACGTTTTTGTCTGGCCAACGCGCCAGCAGCGCTGGAACTACCTGAGCACCGCCACGCTGAAATCCGCCCCGGGCTCGCAGGCCTCTTACTCGAACCTGGCGTTCGATCTGCTGGCGGATGCGCTCTCAGCGGCAGCGGGCAAACCTTACCCGCAGCTGTTTGAAGAGCAGATCACGCGTCCGCTGGGCATGAAAGACACCACCTTTACCCCTTCCCCGGACCAGTGCAAACGCCTGATGGTGGCAGAGAAAGGCGCAAGCCCGTGTAACAACACGCTGGCGGCCGTGGGCAGCGGCGGGGTCTATTCCACCCCTGGCGACATGATGCGCTGGATGCAGCAGTTCCTTTCTTCGGATTTCTACTCCCGCAGCAGCCAGGCCGATCGTATGCAGACCCTCATCTATCAGCGTACTCAGCTGCACCGCGTCATCGGGATGGACGTGCCGGGTAAAGCCGATGCGCTCGGCCTGGGCTGGGTCTATATGGCGCCGAAAAATGGCCGTCCGGGCATTATTCAGAAAACCGGCGGCGGCGGCGGTTTCATCACCTACATGGCAATGATTCCGCAGTCCAACGTGGGCGCGTTTGTGGTGGTCACCCGTTCTCCGAACACGCGCTTCGTTAATATGAGTGACGGCATTAATAACCTGGTGGCCGAACTGAGCGCCAATAAAGCCCAGGTGCTTACCGCGTCTAACTGATCTTAATACTCCGTGGGCAAGCGGTTGATGCTGACCAGCTTGCCCCGGCTCATATTGATGTAATTCCCCTGCCGCAGCGCAGCCAGGACTTCTGCAACAACCGAGCGTGAAATACGGGTGCTACGCTGAATATGATTCATAACGCCAATTTTCGAGCGCAGCGAGTCATCCCACTCGGCCATATTGATCAACATCGCCCGGATCTGACTATAAGAGTTATTTCCCACCAGCTGCAGGTCACGTTTGCCCAGAATATGGTTAATCCATGACACCCAGCAGAAAGCATCCTGCCAGAGATGATCTTGCTGAATAAGTTGACGCGTGGCAGAAGCCGGTAAATAAAATCCAGAACAGGGGGTGTGTGCCATCCTGGAATATTCCAGATAACTATCATTTATCCATGCGTTCAAACCATAGATAAAAGGTGCCTGCGCAATGCCCATCAGAAGTTCATCAGATTTCCGGTGAACAGCGGTAAGTCCAGACTGTATTACAAAAGTAAACGGCTCATCATCATTATTGCCGGTTGTTATTAATTGCTGTGGTTCGATCTTAAAGGGGGTACCGGCGACTTCCAGAGATTTTGCGAGCCGGCTTAATTCAGAAAGTGGTTTCGCATTAACGTTCATGCATACCTCAAAGCATCTGTATCTGTCGGTTCTTTATTATTTTTAAACCATATAAAAAAGCGGGGGAAAAATCCCCCGCGCTTTCTCTTTACCAGGTATATTTCACACCCAGGTTTGCTCCCCAGTTCTGGTCAACGTCGCCGCCGCCCAGATAAGTCGCATCAGTGTAAGCACTGAAGTTTTTCGTGAAGCTGAACTGGGTGCCCAGCCCCACGCGAACCGCAGAGCCTTCGACGCCGTTATCAATGCTGTCAGTGTTGATATCAGCATTATTGTCAGCATCGTCATAGACGTAAGCCAGCTTGAAGTACGGGGTCAGCGCCTGTTCCCCGCCGTAGTTGAAGGTGTAACCCGCATCCATACCAAGCTCATAACGCATGCTGTCGTAAGACTGGCCGTCGATACGCATATCGTTGCTTAACTGATAGTCATCTCCAGACTGGAACAGGCCGGAAATCGCCGCATAAGGGGTAATATAGCCTGACAGGTTTGGTTTCCAGTCATAGCCCAGCTTCATCCCGAAGCCAACAGCGTCAGACGTTGTATCACCATCAACATACTGACCGTTGCTCATCGTGGCTGAGAGTTCGTTGTTGAAGCGGGTGTAGCTCAGGGAACTGTCCAGGAAGAGGTCGTTCATGAACTTCGCCGACGCGTAGATCATCGCCGTCTGGCTGTCCTGATCGACCTGACCCGTACGATCGCTGATATCGCCTTTCGCAAAACCTGCTGCACCACCGACGATCCACTTCGCATTATTACCGTCAATCTGCGTATCCAGACCGACCATAATGCCGCTTATGTCCTGATCGTAGCTGACGGTGCCGTTATCCGCGTCAAAGTTGCCGCCGAAATAGCTCACCCACGCGCCGCCGTTGTCTGCCAGGCCATGACGGCTATTGGTCAGACGCGTACTCACGGTATCCTGCTGGAGATTCCAGATGTTGGTGTTGGCAGAAGGAATGCTCAGCGCCATGTTGGCGTAGTCAGTCAGCTCTTCCTGCTGAAGAACAACGGAATCCCCCTCCTGCTGCGCCTGATAGGTATAAGCACCTAAATCAGCTTTGTTTGCGGCAGTAAAGCTGGCTGCGGTATCTGCGTTATTGTCGTAGACGCGAACGATCTCTTTGTTTTTGTAGTCGGCAACTGAACCAGCGCCGGTTGCATCGTCGATGCGCACCTTGTAGTTACCGGCAACGTCACCATTCACCGCCAGATGACCGTCGGAGTTCAGCGCGACAACGCCGTAGTCATACTCCGCGCTGTAGCGATCGTTGGTGATATAGCGTGCGTTGCCCAGGTCGCTGTTCAGCACATAATCGCGGCTCGCGACGTTGAGCACGCCGCCATCGGTCAGCACCATATGGTGCGTATCAACCTGACCCATACCCAGCGCCAGCTCTGCACCGTTGTCTACGGTAATGGTGTTGGCATACAGCTCTGCTGTCTCTTCAGTCAGCGCTGCACGGCTATAGCTGTCCAGATACAGGCTGTCGGTAGCCACGGCTCCGCTGTCGCCGATATTCAGGCCAGACGCATTGGTCAGGGTGACGGAATCCGCCAGCAGGCCTGAGTTTTCAACATTGACCTGCGACTGGTTATTGACCGTCAGCGCGTCGATGTTAGAGGCCTTACGGGTATCCCACTCGGAACCATTATCCAGCGCCACGTTGAACAGGCCACTCTGATAAACGTCTTCACCCGCAACGTGACCGTTGCTGTCGAAGGTAGAATCAGGCCAGATGCTGTTCGGGGACAGAGCGTGCCAGTCAACGTTGCTGTAACCCTGACCGTACATCTGCGATGTGCTGATAGCTTCAACGCTGGACTGCGCCGCACCGACCCACTTAGTGCCGTTGGTCAGCGTGACGTCCAGCTTATCGGTGCCATCCCAGCCGTTGGTGGTTGGGTTATAGACGCCATCGTCTGTGGTGTCCGTTGCCGGATCGCCATTCTCGTAGAAGTTGTTATCGAAGGTGCTCGAGAAAAGAATATCACCCGTCACGGTGGAGTGATCGAAGGTGGCGGTGGTCTGCATGGCGTTATCGGACGCGCTGGCTGCAACGATCAGCGCCGCGTCATCCATGGCCGTGGCGTTCGTTTCACCGTAGTCGCTCGGCTTCGCGGTTTGACCATAGAACCCGCTGGTGCCCAGATCGCTGTACGCGCCGGAGGTCAGCACAGAGTCTTTCACCACCAGCGTATCGGTAAAGACTTTGCTGTTGTCTGCCACACCTTCAGTACCATCGTATGGCGTGTTATCCAGTTCCTGATAACCTTGCGTCAGCGTGATACCCGCTACGTGGGAATTGTTCTGAATAACGATATCAGACTCAACATCCAGGGTGATTGCGTTACCCAGACCGTAGGTGTCCAGATAATCCGTTTCAGTGGTTTCGCCGTTAACGACATCATACGCGTAATGTTCGTAGGTATCGTTAATGGTGGAATTATCCACCGTCAGGCTAAAACGATCGTACTGTGTATGATTGGTACCGTCAGCATCCACGCCACCTGAGCACGCCGGGGTCATACATTCTGACGTAATCATGCCGTTAATAGTGCTGTTGGAAATACTCAAGGCATTTGCATGGCCATTGGCACCATCATCCAGATAGTACGTTGAAATAACCCCGTTAACGGTTGATTTATTCACGACAGGATAAATGTCGCCATCATGGGCGGCATCCGAGTAATCCCAGTCTGCGTAACCATAATACCATGGCGTAGATGCGGTATTATCATATCCAAACGTATTATATGTTGTACCGGAAATATCTTTCGCATTAGCCTGAGAAGCGATAGCCAGCGTACAAGCTAATGCAAGTTGAGATACAACCAGTTTCTTTTTCCATGTTTGCATTGGGTCATCCCTCCTCAGGGACGTAAGCATGTTTGTCCGTAAATCAATTAGCAATGTTTAATTGCGGAGGGAATTATGCAGTTTCAATCAGAAAAGGTTCAATGAATGATTCATTTAAGTCCGTATCCAGACAAACAGCAGAAGTAAAACGAGAGAAAAGGAGCGCTAAATACAAATACTATAAAGAAAAAAGTCAAAATAAACAAAACAAGCAAAGGTGATATAAATTTTATAAACAGATCATTGTTATTTATATATTCCCTTCGTAATAGAATTAACATCAATAATTCGAACCGACATTCCGCAGGATTGGTTAACTATATATAATTCAGAGGCAATCATAGACAGGCTGCATTAGACGGTATCAAAATGCCCACTTTAGTAAAACACCTCACTTCACTTTGAGGTACACTAACCTTCTTTGTTCCACAAACATCAGGCATACCATGACCGATTTAATTGCACGTCCCCGCCGCCTGCGCAAATCACCTGCACTGCGCGCTATGTTTGAAGAGACAACACTGACCTTAAACGATCTGGTGTTGCCGATTTTTGTTGAAGAAGAGATTGATGACTACAAAGCCATCGAAGCCATGCCGGGCGTGATGCGCATTCCTGAAAAATACCTGGCGCGCGAGATCGAACGCATCGCCAACGCGGGGATCCGCTCGGTGATGACCTTCGGCATCTCCCATCATACCGACGCGACCGGCAGCGATGCCTGGAAAGAAGACGGCCTCGTGGCCCGCATGTCCCGCATCTGCAAAGAGACCGTGCCGGAGATGGTGGTCATGTCCGACACCTGCTTCTGCGAATACACCTCCCACGGCCACTGCGGCGTGCTGTGCGATCACGGCGTAGACAACGATGCCACCCTGCTGAACCTTGGCAAGCAGGCGGTCGTGGCTGCCGCTGCGGGTGCGGACTTCATCGCGCCGTCTGCGGCGATGGACGGACAGGTACAGGCGATCCGTCAGGCGCTGGACGCGGCAGGCTTTACCGACACCGCCATCATGTCCTACTCCACCAAGTTTGCCTCCTCCTTCTACGGCCCGTTCCGTGAAGCAGCGGGTACGGCGCTGAAGGGCGATCGTAAGACCTACCAGATGAACCCGCTGAACCGCCGGGAAGCGATTCGTGAATCCCTGCTTGATGAGGCCCAGGGCGCAGACTGCCTGATGGTAAAACCGGCTGGCGCGTATCTCGATATCCTGCGCGACATCCGCGAGCGCACCGAACTGCCGCTGGGGGCTTACCAGGTGAGCGGTGAATACGCGATGATCAAATTCGCCGCGCTGGCCGGGGCAATCGACGAAGAGAAGGTGATCCTCGAAAGCCTGGGCGCGATCAAACGCTCGGGCGCGGATCTGATCTTCAGCTACTTCGCGCTGGATCTGGCCGAGAAAAAAATCCTCCGATAATCTTCACCAAACTGCAATACAACCGACATCTGCTCCTTCTACTGTCTTCGCAAGACGGCAGGAGGAGTAATCATGTTTAGCCTCGATAGCGTTCTCGACGATCTTTGGCCTCAGGCGAGGCCTGCACCCTGGCAAAAAAGTCTGTTAAAAAGGCTGTTTTACGAAGAAGAGTTCCAGCAGTTTGCCGCCGCTCACCGCCACCTGAAAGGACTGGATATGGTGGAGCAAGTTCTGGAGCACCTTGATATTCTCTGCACCGTTTCCGCCCGCGATCTCGAACAAATCCCCGAACATGGCCCGCTGGTCATTATTGCCAACCACCCGACAGGCACGCTGGACGGGCTGGCGCTGATGTACGCCGTCTCCCGCGTGCGACGCGACGTTAAAGTCGTGACCAACCGGATGCTGACCCACCTTGAGCCTCTCAGTTCGCTGTTTATTCCGGTGGACAATATGGGCGGCAGGACGGCGAAATCGTCTCTGGTTCAGATGGAGCAGCATCTGCAAAACGCGGGCGTGCTGATCTTCTTCCCGGCGGGAGAAGTTTCACGCCCCACGCGCAAAGGCATTCGCGATAAAAAATGGCACTCCGGCTTTATCAAACTCGCCAGCAAGCTGCGCGCCCCGCTGCTGCCGGTGCATATTCAGGCGCACAACAGCCTGCTCTTTTATGCCAGCACGCTGGTGTCGCCGACATTGTCGATGCTGCTGCTGATGCAGCAGATGTTCCGCCGCCGCCACAGCCAGCTGCCGATTAAAATCGGCCAGCAGATCGCCTGGCATCACTGGCATAGCGCCACCCTTTCGTCGCGTGAGATGGCCGAGCAGTGCCGTCAGCACGTGATACGTCTTGGCAAGGGATTGCCTGGCGTCTTCAAAACCCAGTGCGCCATCGCCCGTCCGGAAGACCGGGCCACCCTGAAACGCGAGCTGGCGCAGGCCGAGTGTCTGGGTAAAACCAGCGACGGCAAAACCATCTACCTGTGGCAGCGCAACGGGCAGGAAGAGGCGCCGCTTCTGCGCGAGCTGGGCCGCCTGCGCGAGATTGCGTTTCGCGCGGTGGAGGAAGGGAGCGGGAAACGCCGGGACACCGACAGCTACGACGACGATTATCTGCACCTGATCCTCTGGGATGAAGCGGATCTGGAGATCGTCGGCGCGTATCGCTTTATGCCGACGGCCATGCAGCTGGAAAAACGCGGCGTTGACGGGCTGTACAGCTACAGCCTGTTCCACTACGACGACAAAATGCAGGACGTGCTGGAGCACGGCATTGAGCTGGGGCGCAGCTTTATTCAGCCGCGCTACTGGGGGCGTCGCGGTCTGGACTATCTGTGGTCCGGCATCGGGGCTTATCTGGCGCGTTACCCACACTATCGCTACCTGTTTGGCCCCGTCTCCATCTCCGGCGGCTTACCGCCTGCGGCGCGGGATCTGCTGGTCGCCTTTTACCGCCTGTGGTTCCCTGCGACGCATCCGCTAGCCGCGTCACGTCAGCCGTATCCGGCGTCGTTACCGGACGTGCTCGCGCAGTTTGGCGGCGTGGACTACGTGGATGACCTGACGAAGCTGAAATCCCTGCTCGGCAATCTGGGCTGCGGCATTCCGCCGCTCTACAAACAGTATTCCGAGCTGTGCGAGCCCGGCGGCGTGCAGTTTATTGATTTTGGCAGCGACCCGGCGTTCAACAACTGCGTCGACGGCCTGGTGCTGGTGGATTTGTGTTACCTGAAGGCGAACCGCTATCAGCGGTATATTGAGGCGCATTTAACACCCTCACCCCAGCCCTCTCCCTGAAAGGGAGAGGGTGAAAACCGCACCACACAGCCCCTTGCCCTTTGTGCAGAAGGTGAAAACCGCACCGTACAGTCCCCTCGCCCCTTTGGGGAGAGGGTTAGGGTGAGGGGTTCAAGCCGCACGATAAAACGGCTTATCCCCCAAAATCGTCGCCCGCTGCATAATCCTTCGCTGCGGCAGATAGTCCGCATTGGCATAGTGCTGCGTCACGCGGTTATCCCAGATCGCCAGGTCGTTCTCCTGCCAGCGCCAGCGCACCTGAAACTCCGGCTTAGTGATATGCGCGAACAGGAAACCTAACAGCGCCTCGCTCTCTTTTTCCGCCACGTCCACAATGCGCGTTGTGAATCCTTCATTCACAAACAGCGCCTGCTTGCCCGTGACCGGATGGGTCCGCACCACCGGGTGCAGCAGCGGCGGATGTTTCGCCACCGCCTCCAGCCAGCGCTGATGTTCCTCTTCGCTTTTACGGTATTTGTATTCGGGGAACGATTTTTTGAAGTCGTGCTCCGCCCGCAGGCCGCTCAGCAGCGTCCGGAACGGCGCAGAGAGCGCCTCGAACGCCGCAATCCCGCTGGCCCACAGCGTATCGCCGCCGGTTTCCGGCAGCAGCTTCGCCGCCAGAATCGCCCCGGCGGGCGGCGTTTCGATAAAGGTCACGTCGGTGTGCCAGTTGTCGTTGTCCGGCGGGTTATCGTTGTGGGTATCCAGAACGATAATCTCCTCCACCCCTTCCGCATGCGGATAGACCGGGTGAATATGCAGGTCGCCAAAACGCAACGCCAGCGCGCGCTGCTGCTGCGGGGTGATTGCCTGCTCGCGCAGGAAAACCACCTGATGGCGCAGCACCGCGTGGTACAGCTGCTCAAACTGGTTGTCGCTCAGCGGGCGGGTCACATCCAGGCCCGACACCTGCGCGCCAATGTACGGCCCCAGCGGGGTGATGGTCAGTCGTTCACTCATTGTATTTCTCCATGCCAGGGCGTCAGGCGGCGCTGTAGCGCGCGCAGCCCCAGTTCTAATCCGAAGGCGATCGCGGCAATCACCGCAATCCCTGCCAGCACCACGTCAGTCGCCAGGAACTCCCCCGCCGACTGCACCATAAACCCTAATCCTCGCGTGGCGGCGATCAGCTCTGCCGCCACCAGCGTGGACCAGCCTACGCCGAGGCCGATGCGCAGCCCGGTTAAAATCTCCGGCAGCGCGCCGGGTAAAATCACGAACAGCAGCACCTGCGTGCGGCTGGCGCCCAGCGACTGCGCCGCACGAATGCGCACCTGCTGGGCACTCTTCACGCCCGCCAGCGCCGACATGGCAACCGGCGCGAAAATCGCCAGATAAATCAGCAGAATTTTTGACGTTTCGCCAATGCCGAACCAGATCACCATCAGCGGCAAATAGGCCAGCGGCGGCACCGGGCGGTAAAGCTCAATCAGCGGGTCGAGAATGCCGCGCACCGTCGGGCTTAGGCCCATCGCGATCCCGACCGGGATACCGATAACCACCGCCGCCAGCAGCGCCACCAGAATGCGCGTCAGGCTTGCGCCGAGATGCTGCCAGAGCGTAGCGTCCATAAAGCCCTGCGGCCCGGCGATGGTGATGAGTTTCGCCAGCACCTGCCCCGGCGGCGGCAGAAACAGCGGGCTGACCCACTGCTGGGCCGCAACCGCCCACCACGCCGCCAGCAGCACCAGCAGCGTGCCGACGCTCAACGCGAGCGGGCGCGAGAACGGCCAGCGCAGCGCCGGACGCGTGCGGCGCGTTTTTTCACTGAAGACGATGCTCATGAGAAGGCCTCCCGCTGTTCGAACACGCGGCTTAAGACGTATTCACGCTGCTCAATAAACCGCGGATCGGATTTGATGCTGCGCACGGGTTCTCCCGCGACGTAGCGACGGGCGAAATCCAGCGGCAAACGCTCCAGCACGCGCCCCGGCCCCGGTGAGAGCAGCACCAGCTCCGTCGCCATAAACACCGCCTCTTCGATATCGTGGGTAATTAACAGCACCTGCTTGCCCGTCTCATGCCACAGGCGCAGCAGCAGGGTTTGCATCTGCTCGCGGGTAAAGGCGTCCAGCGCCCCGAACGGCTCGTCCAGCAGCAACAGCTGCGGATTCGCCGCCAGCGCGCGGGCGATCCCGACGCGCTGACGCTGGCCGCCGGAAAGCTGCCAGATAAAGCGTTTTTCCGCCCCGTCCAGCCCCACTTTTTTCAGCATCGCCCGCGCGGTTGCCAGCCGCTGTTCGCGATTGATGCCCGCAAGCTGGAGCCCAAACGCCACGTTTTCCTGCACGTTGCGCCAGGGAAGTAATCCTTCGTTCTGGAAGACCACGCCGCGCTCGGCGCCTGGGCCCTCCACCTTTTTGCCTTCCAGCTGAATGGTGCCGTGCTGATACGGTACAAACCCGGCGATCAGATTCAGCAGCGTGGTTTTTCCGCAGCCGGACGGGCCGAGCACCACCAGCAGTTCACCGCTGCCCAGCGTCAGGTTGATGTCCTCCAGGGCGGGTTTACCACCGTAATCGGCATACAGGTTCGTAATGTTCAGCATGACGGACTCCTTATTTCACAAAGCGGTCGGTGACGTACTGGCTGTAATCCGCCGCCACCGCGGGCACTTTGCCCTGCTCTTTCAGGAAGGTGGCGGTATCCACAATCGCTTTGCTCACCGGCCCGTTCAGCTGCTGCACCTGCTGCGCGGGGGTCAGATAGGTATTGCCCCTCACCAGCCCCGGCACGTCCGCTTCCGGCACGCCGCTCAGGCGGGAGAGTTTTTCCAGGTTGGCGGGCTGCTTCAGCCACTCATCCGGATTGCTGATGTACGGCTGCTGGGCGTCGATCGCGCTTTTGGCGAAGGCTTTCACCACCTCAGGATGTTTCTCGGCGAAGTCTTTGCGCACTACCCACACGTCGAGGGTCGGCGCGCCCCACTGGCCCACTTTTTCGGAGTCGGTCAGCACGGTGCCGTCTTTTTCCAGCTCGTTCACTGCCGGCGCCCACACGTAGGCCCCGTCAATGTCGCCGCGCTGCCAGGCGGCGATAATCGCCGGCGGCTGAAGGTTGACGATCTGCACCTGGCCCGGCTTGATGCCCCAGTGTTTGAGCGCCGCCAGCAGGCTGTAGTGGGTGGTGGAGATAAACGGCACGGCGATGCGCTTGCCGATCAGGTCTTCCGGTTTGGTGATGTTTTTCTTCACCACCAGCGCTTCAGAGTTACCGAGCTGCGAGGCGAGCAGGAAAACCTCAATCGGCACCTGCTGGCTGGCCGCGACCGCCAGCGGGCTGGAGCCGATATTGCCGATCTGCACGTCGCCGGACGCTAACGCACGCACGACGGACGCGCCGCTGTCGAACTTGCGCCAGTCGACTTTCGCGCCGCTCTCTTTCGCAAAGGTGTTGTCCGCCTGCGCAACCTTCGCCGGCTCCGCCGAGGTTTGATACGCAACGGTAACGTCCACCGCCTGCGCCTGAAATGCCCACAGCGCCAGCGCGCCGAGAAGTGTGATTCGCGATGAAATTGCCATAGTGCCTGCTCCCCTTGTTGTTATGAGGGCAGTATTTCCGGCGCGGGAATTTTGATAAAGGAATAAAAAAGAATCGCTAATGACGATTCGTTTTTAGAAAAAAAGCGGGAAAGGATAGTCAGTATTGTGCGGTTGGTTTTTTCCCTCACCCTAACCCTCTCCCCAAAGGGGCGAGGGGATTGTTCACTGCTCGCATTAAACCTCAGCGCTGCGCGTTCAGCTCCGCAATATCCTTCGGCGTGGTGCGACAGCATCCGCCGATTAACTTCGCTCCCGCCGCCAGCCACTGCGGCAGATACCCCGCCAGCGTCTCGCACGCTTCGCCGTGGTGGTGCCAGGTTTTGGTTACCGCATCATAATGCTCGCCCGAGTTCGGGTAGACCACCAGCGGCAGCGGCGTCAGGCTTTGCAACTGCTTCAGCGCCGCCGTGGTGTTTTCCAGCGCGATACAGTTGATGCCCAGCGCGACAACCTGCGGATAGCCCTCCAGAGAAGAAACCACCTCCCGCAGCGGCGTGCCGTCGCTCAGGTGCTCGCTGTCTCGCAGGGTGAAGGAGAACCACGCCCGGGCGCGGGGATACGCCGTCAGCAACGCGGCCAGCGCCTTTATTTCCGTAAACGACGGCAGCGTTTCGCAGGCCAGCAGGTCTGCACCCGCGTCCAGCAGCGCCTCCACGCGCGGGCGGTGGAATTCTGTGAATTCTTCGGCACTGCGCACGTAGTCGCCGCGATACTCTGAGCCATCCGCCAGATACGCGCCGTACGGCCCAACGGAGCCCGCTACCAGCAGCGTGCCCGCGTGCGGGTTTTCCGCCAGGTACGCTTCGCGCGCCTTACGCGCCAGCTCCACGCTTTTGCCAATCAGCGCGCGGGACTGCGCCTCGTCCAGCCCACGTGCCGCAAAGCCCGCAGGCGTGGCCTGGTAGCTGGCGGTGATCGCCACCTGCGCGCCCGCGCGGTAGTAATCAAGATGCACTTCGCGGATAAGATCCGGGTTTTCCACCAGCACTTTGGCCGACCAGAGGCTGTCAGCAAGGTTACAGCCGCGCGCTTCCAGCTCCGTTGCCATTGCGCCATCCAGCACCACAAACGGCTGTTTTTCAAAGATGGCGGTAAGCGGATTATTCTGCGACATGTTCAGGCTCCTGCGATGTCATATTTCGGGTCAGATAGTAGGCACCATAACACAGGGCGACGAACGGAAGCCCGCAATAAAGGGCAATGCGCTGGCTGGGGTCAAACCACAGGCCGACGCAGGCCACCACGCAGAGGATAAAACCGAGCACCGGCACCAGCGGATACCACGGCGCGCGGTACTGCAGCGCAGAGAGCGGCTGGCCGGACTGCAGATGGCGACGACGGAAGACGAAGTGCGACGCGCAGATGCTGATCCACACCGCCACTACCGCAAAGCCAGAAATGGCCGAGAGCGCGACAAATACCGTGTCCGGGGCCACCACGCTTGAGAACAGCGCCAGCACGCCGCCGAGCATGGAAACCGAGAGCGCCGTCAGCGGCACGCCGTTTTTGTTCACGCGGGCAAAGCAGCGCGGGAGCGTTTTCTCATTCGAGAGCGACCACAGCATGCGGCCAGACGCGTACAGCCCGGAGTTCGCCGCCGAGAGGATCGCCGTCAGGATCACGAAGTTAAAGATATCAGCCGCATAAGGAATGCCTACCTTCTCAAACACCAGCACGAACGGGCTCTTTTCCACGCCCGCCTGCTGCATCGGGATCAGCGCCGCCAGCACAAACACGGTGCCGATAAAGAAGATGATCAGCCGCGCGATGGTGGTGCGGATCGCAACCGGAATGACCTTGTGCGGATTTTCGGTTTCACCCGCCGCGATGCCGATAAGCTCGGTCCCGGAGAAGGCAAAGTTCACCGCCACCATGGTCATCAGGATCGGCAGGCCGCCGTGCGGGAACCAGCCCTCGGCGGTGAGGTTACTTAAGCCCGGCGCGGGTGAACCGTCCTGCATCGGGATGAAACCAAAGACCGCCGCCCCGCCGAGGATGATAAAGGCGATGATGGTGATGACCTTCACCAGCGAGAACCAGAATTCCCCTTCGGCAAAGAAGCGCGTGGAGATGACGTTAAGGCCGAAAATCACCACGCAGAAGACCACGCACCACGCCCAGACGGGCACCTGCGGAAACCAGTACTGCATGCAGAACCCTGCGGCGGTAAAGCTCGACCCGAGCGCCACCGTCCAGGTGAGCCAGTAGAGCCACGCCACGGTATAGCCCGTCGCCGGGCCAAGATAGCGGGCGGCATAGACGTGGAACGCGCCGGTTTCCGGCATCGCCACGGAGAGCTCGCCCAGACACTGCATCACCAGCCAGACCACCAGCGCGCCGATCAGGTACGCCAGCAGCGTGCCCGCCGCACCGGTGGTGGAAATGATGTATCCGGTATTGAAGAATAACCCTGTCCCAATCACGCCGCCCAGCGAGAGCATAATCAGGTGGCGTGTTTTCATGGTGCGCTTAAGCTGTCCATTTTCTTGTTGTGTTTGCATATTACCTTCTATACGTATGGACATCTAAACATCCAAAGAAGGTGTTATACCGCGATTGTTAATAAAAAGCTAGATGACCAGACGCAAACGTGCGCGCCGCGCGCTGAGTCTGGGGTGGGTTGTGAGAATCACATAAAGAATGGGACGCCAGGCCATAAGCACCTCCACAAGCAGATACTCACAGCATGGTGCGGGAGCGTGCGATTTACGGTCAGTCGAAAGTGCTAAATTCATACCGCGATATTGCTCCACTGGCCGCCGGGTTGGTAATTCTCGCAATCGGTTCTATAGTCGTCACAGTTTCTTAGTAACCAGGACTGACTGATGCGCTTTAACGGACTGACCAAAGGTTTCTTTATTTTCATTCTCGCCCTTGTGACCTGGGCCTTCTTCGACGTGCTGTCGCCCTACTTCTCCGCGATACTGTGGGCCGCTATTCTGACCGTCATTTTCAACCCGGTAAAAAACAAATTGCGCGCCGCGCTGGGGGATCGCAACGGGCTGGCCTCGCTGCTGACGATTGGCATTATCTGCCTGATCGTCTTCATCCCGCTGATGGTGATCCTCTCCTCGCTCGCCATTGAGCTGAACGTGGTTTACACGAAGCTTCAGGAGAACAACACCCAATTCCCGGAAGTGGTGGCGAGCATCTTCAACCACCTCCCGGACTGGGCCAGCGGCTTCCTGGCGGATCATAACCTGACCAACGCGGCGCAGATTCAGAAAAAACTCTCCGACGTCGCGCTGCAGGGCGGGCAGTATCTGGCGGGCAGCGCGTTCCTGATCGGCAAAGGGACGTTTGGCTTTGCGATTAGCTTCGGCATCATGCTTTATCTGCTGTTCTTCCTGCTGAAGGATGGGCCGTATCTGGTGCGCCAGATCCTCGACTCCCTGCCGCTGTCTGATTTCGTTAAACAGCACCTGTTCGCCAAGTTCGTCGGCGTCTCCCGGGCGACGGTGAAAGGTACGGCGGTGGTGGCCGTCGTTCAGGGCACGCTCGGCGGGATCGCGTTTGCCATCGCGGGCATCGACGGCAGCGTGCTCTGGGGCGCGCTGATGGCGTTCCTCTCGCTGGTCCCCGCCGTCGGCTCGGCGATTGTCTGGGTGCCAGCCGCCATCTACCTGTTCGCCACGCACCAGTTCTGGCAGGGGCTGTTTATTGTTGGCTTCTTCGTGATTATTGTCGGGCTGGTGGACAATATCCTGCGTCCGCTGCTGGTGGGGAAAGACACCAAAATGCCGGACTACCTGATTTTGATCACTACCCTCGGCGGTATGGAGCTGTACGGCATTAACGGCTTTGTGATTGGGCCGCTCATTGCCGCGCTGTTTATCGCCTGCTGGAACCTCTTCTCCGGCCGCGATCACGAGGGCAATGCCGAAGAGCTGGACGCGGATTTCATCGAAGAGGGAAAAAACTCTCCAGATTTGTAATAACGGGCGTTCTGAAAGGCGGCACTGTGCCGCCTTTTTTTTCGCCCTGAATCAGAGGTTTTCTATACTTTGATAAGTACGCTTTTCCATTTTGTCGTAGAGGAAACCATCAGGTGCGAATCGCCACGATCACAAACTGGGCTTACGGGGTCACGGTATGCCTGACCATTGCCTCCGGCATCGTCATGCTGATGGCTTCCCATGCCGACAACATAGAACGTGAGGCCGTTAAACAACGACAAACCTTTGATCAGCTTACGGAAGAGATTGAAATAGACACCTGGATGCTCTCTGATCTGGCGCGACTTTACGCCATCAAAAAAGAGCCTGATGTGCTGGAAAAATATCAGGCAAAAGAAGCTGAACTGAAGAATATTGAACATACGCTGCAACAGCTCAAAAACACGGGGGCATCGGGTGAGGAGCTGGCGCTGCTGTATGACGGACTGAAGATTGTTGACGAACTGCAGGATGAGCAGCAGGCAGCCATTGACGGCATCGCCCGCGGCGAGGAACAGCAAGCCGTTGCGCTACTCTTCGGTAAAAGTTATGAACTGGAACTAGAGCGGGCGCAGAGTAATATCGACCGCTTTCGCATGCTGCTGGACAAACGCATTATTGCCGACGTGCAGGCTGCCACCAGAACGTCAAAAGCGCTTCGTACAGCTTCTGAGGTGATGGTCGGACTGACTGCCGTGCTCTTCCTGTTTGTGATGGGCTTTATCCTCAAGCGCCGCGTGCTGCGTCCGGTGGTACGCCTGAGCGACGTGGTTCACCGTCTGGCATCACAGGATTATGCCGTCGAACCCCCGAATTTCACCCAGGTTGATGAGATAGGCGATATGGCTCAGGCCATCCGCATCTTCCGCGAAAATGGCCTTGCGCGGCAGCGCCTGGAAAAAGAGCGCGATGCCGACTGGGCCATCCGCGAGCTGCTGGCGCGCATGACGCAGCGGCTGCAGGGGTGTGAAAATTTTAAAGACGTGATTAACGTGGCGGAGCAGTTTGCGCCCAATATCGCGCCGGGGATAGCGGGCCGGATCTACGTTTTCGATCGCGATCCGTGGCAAATGCGCTGCGTCGCCCAGTGGCTTTCACCGGCAGATGATGAGACCACGTTCCACCCCGATGCGTGCTGGGCCGTGCGTCGCGGTCAGAGCCACCCGCCGGTTAACGGTGAGCCGGATGTCGCCTGCTATCATCTCCCGGCGTCACAGGCGGACAGCGCGCTGTGCGTACCGCTTATCGCCCAGGGCGAGGCCATTGGGTTGCTCTCGTTCCAGAACATCACCCCGGAAAATGCCCCTGCACGCGCGTATCTGGAACTGATGGCCGAGGCGCTCGGACTGGCGCTGGCGAATCAGCGCCTGCGCGACGCGCTGCTGGAAAAAGCCTTGTTTGACCCGCTTACCGGCCTGCGTAATCGTCATCATCTGGAAGACACCCTGCACACGCAAATGACGCAGGCCGTGCGCAACGGCGAGCCGTTAAGCTGCATGATGGTCGATATCGATCACTTCAAGAGCATTAACGACCGCTTTGGCCACGAGGCTGGCGATCAGGTGATCAAAAACGTGGCGTCGATTGTTCAGCGGGCCGCGCACGACGGCGGGCTGGCGTTCCGCTACGGGGGCGAGGAGTTTCTGGTTCTGCTTCCCGGTGCCGGCGAAGCAGAGGCGCACGCCTGCGCCCTGAAGATTTACACCGACGTGCATGGTCTGTCGCTTCGCTACGGGCTGACCGAGATTGGTCCGGTGGATGTCTCGATTGGTATCGCCAGCTATCCTGCGCATGCCGAGAGTGACAACCTGCTGCGCGCCGCGGACGTGGCCCTGTACCGGGCGAAAGAGCTGGGACGCTCGCGAATCGTGAGTTTTGGGATGCTGGAGACGGGTTAAGAATAAGACGCTTTTTTCATGACGGAGACACCCGCGTCATGGTTCCGTGGTCAGAAGATCGATCATGGCCCGGGTGGCTGCCGACTGACGTCGGTGTGGCGCATAAATCAGCGAGAAAGGCCGCGAACGTCCGCGCAGTTGCGGGAGCACCTCAACGAGCTGGCCGCGCTGTATCCGCTCACGAACGATGAATTCATAGCTCTGACAGATCCCCATCCCGCATTCAGCCAGCGATACCACGCCAAGAACATCATCTGACGTTTCGATGGTGGAAGCCGGCAGCCAGTCCACATCGCGTTCGCCCACGCGAAATACCCAGGGGGCAATGCGGCCCGTACGCGGCATGATAAAAGGCAGACACATATGCTGCTGCAGTTCATCCAGCGTTTGCGGCATTCCCATCCGCTGAAGGTAAGCGGGCGAGGCGACCAAAAGCAGTGCCGCATCCTGCAGTTTACGCGCGACGAATCCACTGTCAGGCATCTGACCCAGACGAATAGCCAGATCGAATCCTTCGGCGATCAGGTCTACGTTGCGATTGGTGATGTTCAGCTCCACCTTAACGCGCGGATAGTGCCGGGAAAAGCGAGCCAGCAAGGGCGGCAGGCAATAGTGTCCGAACGTGGTCGGGACGCTGATCCGTACCCGGCCGGTCAGATCGCCCTCCTGCCCCCGGCCATCGCGTTCGGCCTCATCAAGCAGGGAAAAAGCAGAACGCGCCTGCTCAAGATAAATCCGTCCGGCTTCCGTTAGCCCCACGCGGCGTGTGGTGCGTTGTAATAGCTGTCGTCCAAGACGCACTTCAAGGCGGGACACCGCGCGGCTCAGGACTGAGGGGGTGGTTGAAAGGGCAACCGCAGCCGCGGTAAATGAGCCATGTTCAACGACAGTAATGAAGACTTCAACATCGCCGAGATAATCGAATTTTCTGCTCATTTTGCTCTTTCAGGAACAAATGTTTTTCAATTTCGCTAATTTATCTCCGATTGGGCGATGAGTAAAGTGACCGCACTCATCACCAAAAGGCAAAAATTATGGATCTTCAACTCACTGGTAAGACCGCACTTGTCACTGGAGCTACCGCAGGAATTGGGCTGGCTATCGCCAGCACGCTGGCGCGCGAAGGCGTTGCCGTGACGATTACCGGACGCGATCGGGAAAAATTACAAAATGCAGTATCGAAAATAACCCACGCGGCTCCCCAGGCGCAGGTATCCGCCGTTGTCGCCGATCTGGCGAGCGCTGAGGGTACAGAAGCGCTGTTCAAGGCCTGCCCGGATACCGATATCCTTATCAACAACCTGGGCTTTTATGAAGCCAGAGCCTTCGCCGACATAACCGACGAAGAGTGGCTGCGTATGTTCGACATTAACGTGATGTCCGGGGTGCGTCTTTCCCGCCATTACTTCCCACGCATGCTTGCCCGCAACTGGGGCCGGGTGATTTTTATGTCCAGCGAAGTGGGGGCTTTCACGCCGCCTGACATGGTGCATTACGGCGTCAGCAAATCGGCTCAACTGGCCGTATCGCGAGGAATGGCCGAGCTGACGAAGGGCACGGGCGTGACGGTCAACAGCGTACTACCTTCCGCAACCCGCTCTGACGGCATCATCGACTACCTGCGCCAGACCGCCCCCAAACCGGGCATGACAGACCAGGAGATCGAAGCGCATTTCTTCCAGACCTACCGCCCCAGTTCGCTGATCGCGCGAATGATCGAGGCTGACGAGATAGCCGCTATGGTCGCGCTGCTGGCAAGCCCACTCGGCGCAGCGTCTAACGGAGCTGCGGTACGCGTCGAGGGCGGCACGTTCCGCTCCATTCTTTGATACCGGATTAAGAAGCCGCTTCTTACTCTCTTCACCGGAGCATGTATGTCCCAATCTACCCGTACTTTCTCCGCCATTGCGATGGCGGCATTGTTCTCTTTCGCAAGCTGCGCCAGCGCGGCAAATCAGCTGCCTCTTGAACGCTGGCGCAGCTATTCAGGCGTAAGCTGGGATTCACCGGATAACGGGCAGCCGGCGCTTTTTTCCGGGTCGGTTAATGCCCCAATCGCCGGTATTCACTTTGATGCAAAGGGCCGCGCCTTTGTCAGCACGCCGCGACTGGTTTCGGCCAGTGCGCCCGCCACGTTAAGCATTCTGGATACCCGCACGCAGTCGGGCCCCGCGCGCCTGACGGCATTTCCGTCCCGCCAGGGTAATGCGGTAGATTCTGCTCCCGACCGGAACCTGCGCAACGTGCTCGGCTTTTATGTTGATCGTAAGAACGGCTGGTTATGGGCGCTGGATATGGGGTTCGTCGCGGGAGAAGCGGAATCCCCCGCAGGCTCGCAGAAACTGGTCGTGCTGGATCTCGACTCGGGCCGCACGGTTAAACGGATCCCCCTGGACGGCGTGGCTGACCGTAAGGCGAGCTTCCTCAATGATGTCATTGTCGATGAGGATCGTCGTATCGCATACATATCCGACAGCGGATCGCGAAGTGCGCCTGAAAACCGCGTTGGTCTGATCGTTGTGGATTTCACCACCGGTACAGCCCGACGCGTGCTGGATCGCCACCCTGCCCTGCAGATTGAACCCGGCGTAAAAGTCGTCTCCCACGGTGCGGAAGTGTGGCCGGGTAAACCGCTGCTGATTGGCATCAACGGGATTGCGCTTTCTCCCGATGCAGAGACATTGTACTGGACGGTAACAACGGGAACACATGCGTACGCGCTCCCGACCGCCGCTCTGAAGCAGCAGGGCTCAACCGATGCGCAGATTGCCGGGCAAATTCAGAATCTGGGTACGGTGGGAGGTAACACGGACGGTCTGGTGACCGATGCAAAGGGCAACCTCTATATTACGGACGTCACCCGCAACGGCATTGTCCGGTATGATCCGAAGACCCGTACAATGTCGCTTATTGCTGCAAATGAAGCCGTACGCTGGCCAGACACGCCGGCTATTCGTCCGGACGGTGACCTGATCTTCACCTCAAGCAGCCTTAATGACCACTTTGCTGGCGCGGTCAAACCCGGTCATGAACGCTACGAGCTATGGCGTTTGCCGCTCAGTGCTTCACCGGGCACGAAAAAGTAACGGTGCACTACGCTGGACAACCGCTAAATATGACGACGCCGCCCATTGGGTGGCGTTTTTTTTACCTGTCCATCACAGGTACATTCTTCGAGGTGAGGAAATAACGCTCAATTAAAACGATCGTTTTTTAAACGTAAGAGAGTTTATTCAAGTAAGTGTAGCGTGCCTCAAAAAAAAGAGGCGTTGTATGTGATGCAAATCACTCTTCCAGAACCACATAACACATTGATTTAATTGAACTTACATCTCATGTGAGTACAGAAGTAATAGCGACTCAATAAAATACATAAACTACTGTGATAACTAAATTATAATTCATATACTTCTGTGCAAAAGTGGAGGCCATAATGCGAATAATCCTAATGCTGGTATGCTGTCTGGTTCAGAGTTTAGCCTGGGCGGGTGAACTGCCGAAACCCACGGGAAAACCTATTTTGACGATTTACGGGAATATAGAAAATACTAACGAAGACGGAAAAGCAGTGTTTGATCTCGCAAGCCTTGAAAAACTCGGGATGGTGAGTTTCGAGACGACGTCTCCCTGGTATACGGGCCGAACGAAGTTTGAGGGTGTTCCAATGAACAAACTCATGGATTATGTTGGAGCAAAGGGTTCTGTCGTTAATGTTATTGCCCTTAACGATTACGCTACCGCTATTCCTCTCAGCGATTTTAAAAAATATAACGCGATTCTTGCCTTAAAAATTAATGGCGAATATATGCGTATCCGCGATAAAGGCCCATCATTCATTGTATACCCTTATGACAGTCTTCCTGAGTTGAATAATCAAATTTATTACTCGCGTTCAGCATGGCAGGTTAGCAAAATGAAGATTGAATAGCAGTTCAGGAGAACATAATGAACAGGATACTGGTTGGTATCATTTTTTCTCTTTTTATCACGACGGGATATATTGCATTTCTTGTTTACGATCGTCAGCAAGAGCTGCAAAAACTGACTCACTACACTGAGTCCTGGTCCGTGGCTCAACTGGTATCTGAGTATTACCGATTTGAATCATGGCTTGGTCTATACGCAACCGATACCGATGACGTTACGATAGACCAGGCCCGCATGCGTCTCGAAATAATGCTTAGCCAGGGTGAGTTACTGAACGGGGGAGATTTAGGCCGCTATATTGCGAGCGATAAAACGCATCAAGAGATCGCTGCACGTCTGAAAGAAATACTGGCGTATCTGGACAGCAACCTGGAAAAAATGAGCCATGCAGAGTTAAAAACGTACCTGGCATATATGCACCAGCTCGATGCGCCGCTCAGTCAACTCTCTTCGACCGCCTTAACAAAAGATATTAACACGATTAATGAATCCAACCATAAAATACAGATTCTTTATTATATCTATTCTGCACTTTCGTTACTCCTGGTGATATTAAGCTTTATTCTGGGGTTCTTAATGATCTATCAGAATAAAAATATTCTTAAAGCCCACATGCAGGTTAAAACCCTCGCTGACGAACTTCAGCGGTCAAAAGAGACGCTGCAAATACAGAATTCGAAGCTGGAATACGATGTGTATCATGACTCCCTCACCGGAATGAAAAACCGTCTATTTTTCTGGGACGACCTTAATAAAATTAACCTTCAGGCGGATAAAAACCATACCCCTGTCACGGTGATGTTATTTGATTTAGACCGGTTCAAAGAGGTCAACGATACCTATGGCCATGACGCCGGCGATTTACTGTTGAATCAGGTATCCCGACGGCTTACCTCAATGAGTAACGCGACGGACACGTTTTACCGCCTGGGCGGTGACGAGTTTGCACTTCTCTCCAGTGGCCTGACCGAGAGCGCAGCGGTGTCGCGCGCCAAAGAGATCAGCGCTCACATCAGTCTGCCCTATACGATCAATAATCAGCTGATAAAAATTGCTACCTGTGTCGGTATCGTTTTATCTGATAATGAACGGCGCTCTGATTATCTCTATAAATTTGCCGATCTGGCCCTCTACGAAGCCAAAAAAGAGGGCTCCCAGCAGATAAAAGTCTTTCGTCAGTGGATGCTGCAGAAGCTGCAGGAAAGCAGAACCCTTGAGCATGATATGGCTCTCGCGATCGACAACCATGAATTCGTTGTTTATTACCAGCCTATTGTCGATTCATTCAGCAATGAAATTTACGGCTATGAAGCGCTTATTCGCTGGATGCACCCGGTGAAGGGGATTTTGTCACCTGATTACTTTATTTCTGTTGCTGAAAAAACAGGAATGATCAACGAGATCGGCAAAAATGTGCTGGAACTTGCCTGCCGGGAGGCGGTTTCCTGGGCGGTTCCGGCCAGAATCTCGGTAAACGTTTCCCCTGTTCAGCTGGGTACTAAATCATTTACTGCGATGGTTCAGTCCATCCTGAAAGAGACGGGCCTGCCGGCCAGCCGCCTTGAGCTGGAAGTTACGGAGTCTTCGCTCTTCAGTGACAGCAACACGCCGCTCACTATTCTTAAAAAGCTCAGATCGCTGGGGGTAAAGATCTCCATTGATGATTTCGGAACGGGTTATTCCTCGCTCTCAAGGCTGAGTGAACTCAATTTTGATAAAATTAAAATTGATAAATCCTTCGTGAATCCAATATCCACACAAGACGACGCGCTTAATATCGTTAAACTGATTACCGGCATGGCGAAGAGCCTGAATATGCGGGTCATTGCAGAAGGTGTGGAAACCGAAGCGCAGCTTGAACGGCTTCAGGCGCTGGGCTGCGATCTCGTGCAGGGCTATCTTTTCGGAAAGCCGCAGGCCGAAATCGACAGAAAAATAAAAAACGGTACCGTGTGATCCTACCGGGATCACACTTTTCAGCCCTGGGTATACACATACAGTGACCCGATGTTATCATTCACCCCGTAAATACCTTTCAACTCAATCCGAGGCTTTGATGCTGGAGAATGTAATCATCCGATAATCAGCTCCCCGACCTTTTCAGGCCGGACTGATTATCAATGCGCTGAAATCGAATGCGGACACCGCTGTGTGTTTGCACGTTTTGCACATGATGATTAAACAGGTTTTCCAGTATGAATTTATCCCGTCAGGAACAGCGTACCTTACACGTTCTCGCCAAAGGTGGCCGTATTGTGCACGTCCGCGATACGTCCGGCCGCGTCACCGCCGTTGAATGCTATAGCCGCGAAGGTCTGCTGCTCAGCGACTGCACGCTCGCCGTCTTCAAAAAGCTTAAAACCAAAAAGCTGATCAAATCCGTTAACGGTCAGCCCTACCGCATCAATACTACCGGGCTGAACAACGTCCGTGCCCAGCCTGATAATCGTTAAGGAGAGGATAATGGATATCCCACGTATTTTTACCATTAGCGAAAGCGAACATCGCATTCATAACCCCTTCACGCCAGAAAAGTACGCAACGCTGGGGCGAGCGTTACGCATGAAGCCAGGCGCACGCCTTCTCAATCTCGGCAGCGGTTCGGGAGAGATGCTCTGCACCTGGGCACGCGATCACGGGATTACCGGTACCGGCATCGACATGAGCCCGCTCTTTACCGCGCAGGCAAAGCGGCGCGCAGAGGCGCTCGGCGTCAGCGAACGGGTCCATTTTATGCATAACGACGCGGCAGGCTACGTCGCGGATGAGCAATGCGACGTGGCGGCCTGCGTTGGCGCCACGTGGATTGCGGGCGGCGTTGCCGGGACGATGGACCTGCTGGCACAAAGCCTTAGGCCCGGGGGAATCATGCTCATCGGTGAACCTTACTGGCGACAGGTTCCCGCAACGGAGGAGACGGCTCGGGCTTGCGGCGTCTCCTCCACCGCAGACTTTCTCACCCTGCCCGACCTTGTCGCGTTTTTCGATCGCCAGGGCTATGACCTGGTCGAAATGGTGCTGGCAGACAAGGAAGGCTGGGACAGATACGAAGCCGCGAAATGGATGACAATGCGCCGCTGGCTGGAGCAAAACCCCGACGATGATTTTGCACAGGAGGTGCGCGCGGAGTTGACGATAGCGCCTAAGCGCCATGTGGCTTACACAAGGGAATATATTGGCTGGGGCGTGTTTGCGTTAATTGCACGATAGGAAAGAGTGGCGGTATAGACTGAAGGGGCTATACCGCCATTTAGCACACAACACACAGTATTGTGAACGCCTCGCTACGTCCGAAGGATAAATCCCCGCTTTCAAACAGACCTGATGGTGCGGTATAAAAACTGCTTGTTCTAATCGATGGTAGTCACACCGATGGGACTGTTCACGATAGCTATTCTTTAAAGATATCCGAATGCCCTAAAATGAAGGCGCAAACTGCAGCAAAGCGTTGCAATACGTCTCGATCCCTCCCCCCCCGCAAGTCTTTACGTCTGGATAAAGAAGTACGAGTCGGACTCTTCCAATAACAAAGAACCGTAAGATACTCATGCCGGCATCCGCCGACCCCAGTATGAGCTGGAGCGGATGGCTGACAAACTGGACATTTAAAAAAACCGTCGCGACGTACAGAAAAAGCGTGGATATCGAATACACTACGATATCCACGATTAATCCTGAAATGAGGTATAATGTTAAAAACTATATCCGAGATTCAACGCTCCTGAGAAACTCTTATATCCCTGACTACCATTTTGATGAACACCTTCTACAGAAAGCGTGAAGTTATCAGTGATATTTCCAGTAATTCCGATCCGCATATCGAGCACATCTTTTGCTCCCTCAAATCCAATTTTTGTACTATCCATCTGTACGGTGTCTCCATCGGATTTACTAATCCAGTTTGCTTCTAAATACGGTACAATGCTACTTTTCCCTGTAGTATGTACTTCATAGCTGAATCTACTACCCAGACGATAGGTTGCGCTACCCTTATCTGTTTCAATACGGGTTCCATTTTTCTCTCGGAATGTATCACTTTTAATATTATTCCATACAATTTGCGCGTTTGGAGTTATGGTTAACCTGTCGTCAAGTTTCCATATGAACCCGCCTTCAACTGAACCGCTGAGTCCAGCACTGGTGTACTTTTCAGTATTAAGGTCATCCCCGTTTACCTTATTTGTGAAATGATTATATAACAACCAGGATTCAAGGTAAGCGCTGCCGTTATCTGAAATATCGCTACTCCAGTTAGTATAAATCCCACCGCTGTATCCCGTAACACTTCCTTCAGATTTATAACCGTTTATGCGTGACTGACTTTTACTGTTTTGTCTTCCATAACCCGACATGATCCCCACATTAAACAAACCATGAACAGGACTTTCATACGATAGTAAATGCCCTCCTAATTGCACTGTATAGCGAGAATAGCTGTTGTCGAGTTGGCCTCCTGCCGCATCGAAATCGGTATCAAGACCGGTTTGACGTAGCCATAACCCAGAGTCTTCAGAAGCCACCGTTCTATAACCTTGCGAGACATTTGCTCTGCGCCGGTCTTTGTAGCGGGTAGTAAACATATCGGTTGCCATGATGTTTGCAAGGTAACTACCGCCTTCAGGTCGAATAACCTTATTTGCTTCCGGGAAGGTCACATCCGGTGGCGTTACGTCCGGTGGCGTTACGTCCGGTGGCGTTACATCCGGTGGCGTTACATCCGGTGGCGTTACGTCCGGTGGCGTTACGTCCGGTGGCGTTACATCCGGTGGCGTTACGTCCGGTGGCGTTACGTCCGGTGGCGGCGATGACGTATCTATACTCGTCAGATGCCAGTCTTTACCGTTTTTAGCACGTTGTAGTGAATAGTCCCATGCACCCGCGACAATACGTTCTTTTTGAATAAAGTCACCTTCTGATGAACCCGCTACGGTAATCAATGGAATACCATTAAGAGTTTCCGCACCTTTTCCCCCCAGGTTATTTACAATGACCTGTGTTGTGCCGTAAGTGCTTCCCTCTACGATTAACATGTCAGTAAGAGAGTCGTCCCCTGCAAGCTGAGTGTTGAAACTAAGTGTGCCGTTATTACCGTTATAATCCCCCAGAACAGTCAACTGCCGACCAACGGCATCATCACTAAACATCACATCACCAGTATTATTAAGGGTCTCCAGGGTTGTGTTCGTATCAAGTTGCCAATTACCACCTTCATTTATGGTCATCTGGCGTACGTTTTCTGCCCTCCCCTGGAGGCTACCGCCGGTATTTAGTGTCACGTCAACATTACGTGCTGCCGAAATAATATCGCCGCTGACCGTGCTGTCCGTAACAGAGAAATGAATTGTCTGATCGCTGTTACTGCTTTCGCTCTTTAATAACTTGTTATTTTCACTTACTAGTTGTGTACCACTGTTAATAGCAATATCAACATCAGATTGAAAATCTTGAGCAATAAGAAATAATGCGTCACTTGCATACAATTCGCTGCCACTTATATTTACCGAACTGGTGGGGCGGATATTATCTTCAAAAGCTATTGTATTATCAAAATTAATCGCATGACTCGTGGCACCAGTGGCTGCTCCCTTGACTTCGGTAAGTGACATGTCTACAGCCTGATTCGTTCTGATTAATGACGCATTTTCACCTTCAGTACTAAGGATGGTAGAGTCGATATTCAATGAAGTCTTATGAGCCCCGAAGGCTTTAATATAGAGCGAATCACTTCCAACACCATGCGTAATCAAAGCCCCTCCGCTTATTTCTGCATAATGCCTACCCATATTATATTTTTCAAAATCTGCCAATAGCAGAGCGAAAGAATAATCCCCAGATGTTTCAATAATACTATTTTCCAATAACGTATTTCGGCTATTCTGCCCTTCATGGGAAAGCCCAACGCCGTGATCACCAGAAACAGAAATAGATGAATCAATTAGCGTAAGTGTATTATCGAAATGACGTAAAGCATAACCGTACTCATACGAGTCTGCATGAGCACGTGTTAGGTTTAAATTGATAACACTATTAGTAATTTTGCCATCAGAGTCATACGCATGGATTGCGTTGGCATTACCAGCAGCATTAATAATCATGCTATCAAATTCATAAATACCAGGCAATTCGGATGAATAATGTAT